>CAZGJW010000076.1:0-13075 GCA_964525675.1 uncultured Spirochaetota bacterium | reverse complement strand
GTAATTTCGCTCTCTCTATTTGAGCAGTTGAGAAATTCCAACCAATTTACAGATAAACTTTCTTCATCTGCTCTCAACATGAAAGCAGTGGCCTGAATTTGCCCTTCAGGGGCTTGCATGGGTCGACAGAATCGGGCAATGTGATTTTGGTCGGGTATCGTCTCGCCTTTCATTCTAAGATCCAATTACTTACACTATCTGGAGCAACCGTTTCCATGAGAACGTCAGTTGTTGCTATTCCAGAAAGGCGAATTTGTTGTCCCGGATGCCTATCGTTAGGTTTGAATATAACAAAACGGGCATCACTATTTGGCAAGAAATGCACGCTGAACACTCGATTCTGTTCGCCTCTCCATGAAGCGTAGATGTTACAGTCAGGCGTTAATGAAATAGTCGGGCACTTTAATTTAGTATGTAATCTGAAAAAAATATAAAAATTGCGAAGTGAGCCGACAGCTATGCCAAGACTGGTAGAATCCTCTCCCTTTGCATCATTAAACAAAGTGAGAAGCCTATTGGCCAAGCTTTCGTGATAGCGAATAGAGAGTGATTTTCTAATCTGAAAAATTAATTCTTGTACTTGATCATCTTCCTTATTAAGTAAATCCGCTTGCGTAAAGGGATCATCTTCGTTCTTAAGCCAATCACTTATGAGGGCATTTTGATCTTCCTGGACTACGGCTGGCGTAATACAAAATTTGAACTTACGCTCTGTTTGAGGTTTTTGAGGCAAAAACAATACTCCAATATATGGGTAATCTATTGTGTCGTATGTAAGAAATTTGTTCCCATATGATGCTATGGCGTCCTCTTGTGCTGCCTTCTCCTGTAAATTCAGCTCAGGCATTTTATTCTCGCTCCCAAATTTTTTGAATTTCAGGTGTTGTTAGATCAGTAAAGCCTCGGACTATCCAATCATGTGATAAGTCAAACCATTCACGAATATCTTCTTTATTCGCTGATTCGCCAATTCCGCGGGTCTTCAATTCGAGAACAAGCAAAGTAACTTTGTCTTCAGTTCGCGTAGCTTGTTTTAAATTAACGATTAGATACCCTTTCTTGTCCGGCAAAGGAAACTCTGTCTGCCAAGCGACTTTTTCAGGATTCGGTAAAAAACGTTTCTTTGTTTGCTTCCAAACAAAATCCGAAAATATTCTTGGAAGGTCATCAATCGTATTCCATCCCTGTCCATTTGGGATATGGTTGATATAGCTAAGTTCATATTCGATTGGCTTAAGCTCGCCTAACTCAAATTCGCTAAAAAAATTTATGATAGTATTCAGCAAACTCTCGAAATTCTTGATGACGTGGTCATATCTTGGATAATCGCTTTGTCTACGTCTCCAATTAAAATAAAATCGGTCCACCTGAAATTGCACCACCTGATCATCCGATTTGTTTATAAACCATACTCTCGGTAAGGGGATACCGGTTGCCGGATCTACTAAAATTTCACCTTTAGCTGATGCTATCGGTGGGACATGTTGAATAATCGGATAATCAGCTCGAAATTTATCCCAAAGGAAACCGATATGTGGGATTCGAAGTTTATCGGGAGTATTAAATCGCAACCCACAAACAACTTCGTTAACAGGCGGGTTCTTATAACTTGGAAGAATACCTGTTGAAAAGGAACTTTCGATTGCGTTAGTCATAAAAAAATATTACCCCTAATTTATGAAATCTACATAAAAATACTCTGTTACGTCAATATGAAACCACTTATTAAGTAATTCTATTGTACTATCAATAACTAATACAAATTTGAAGTCTCGCTCGCTTGCCTCATAAATTGATGTTCTGGTAGTTTGGGAAATTGCACCCTACAAAAACAAGAGTGTCTACACTAAGCTTGTTTAAATAAGATTCAAGAGGCGTATTATAAAATGCGCCCCACCTTGGCTTATATATGGCAACCTCATTATTGCTAATTTCTTGAATTCCACCAGACAAAAGCAATCCTGAATCCAAATTCACATTATTATGAAACATCCCGGTTGCCAATTCAAACCCTGAACTTCCTTCCAATAGGATTTCTGCCCCATTCTCGACCGCTTCTTTCCTGCACAAATCAACATTGCTGCCATCTTTTTTGTATATTCTGACTATATGGACAATTAGCATCCTGTTCTGCCGATAGGCATCCAGTATCATCTTTATATTGGGCAAAGCCGCTGATGTACCAGGAATTTCAAAAGGTTGACCTTCTAAAGTGTCGCACTGAGTATCAATTGTAATCACAGCAGACGATCTGAAATTTGGTTCAATGTATTTCTTCAAACGCTTCACTCCATATCTTGAGTTTTTTGCATAGCTACATTTAATAACACTTCATTCAGCCTTGGTGACAAGTTTCTCGATATTGTAATTCACGCTGGTTACCCCGAAATCGGGCTCCTTTTTAAAGGGCCTCTTTATATAGTTCACCACGCATGAATCATCAAATATCTCGACAACTGCCAGTATGTAATCATCCGGCTTGTTTAAAGAAGTAAGAATTTCGTTTTTTGTAACGGTAATTATCTTTGCACCGGCAGCGCGACCCTTCACCTCGATAAACCGCAGCCTGCCGGAGCCGGGAACCGCGGACTCGATATCATACCCGCAGTTCTCCCCGCTTACGTCTTTCGGTATAAATCCCAGAGATTTCTCCTTCTTCATAACCTCTTCCATGGCAATGCGCTCTATACGCGCAGTTTCACGCGCAAATGAATCAGTATGCTTTTCACGGTAGCCCCTGAGCCTTGCCATCAGGCCTGCGGGAATGACGAGCGCGCCCCCCAGTATCACGGGTGGGAGCGGTGCAATCTGCCGCTCCTGTTCGAGCTCAATATGCCGCTTCCCCAGGCGTTCTTCAAGTTTGTCCGCCTGTGCCCTGGCTTTTGCCGCATTCATACGGGCGTTTGTCTTGCCGGCCCGTTCCTCTGCTTTCAGTTCCTCCGTGCGATGGTCCCAGTAGTTTATTTCCTTCAAAAGCCGGTCGTTGACTGCAAACATCGTTTTGTTGATTATCTCTTCCCTGCGCGCCTTTACTTCGTTGTAGTGACGCGGCACAAGGTGTGCTGCCGCATACTCGTTTACCCGGGATTCGAAGTCTTTTTCAAGCCAGCCTTTTTCAAGATGGGGACGCACCAGTTCAAGCTCCTCCTCTGTCAGGGGCCTGTAGTCCAGGTAGGGAGCATACCCGGCATTCTTCATCACACCTTCCCCATCAATGACGACAAACTGCATCTGTTTGGATACAATCCTCCTGTTGCCGTGCATATCAGTCCTGCCGTCCTGCAGGGAATGCTCCAGGTAGTTGAGCGCGCTGATTTTCTCGCCCGTATCCGATTCATCGAGGAATATCGCCCCTTCTTTCAACAACGCCCTGTACCGTTCGAGCACGATATCGATGGTCGAGTCGAGCAGGGGGTGTCCCGGGCAGACAAAAGACGCGAGCGGTTTGCCCGGCAGGCTGATCAAATCCTTTTCGAAACATATCCTTTCGTACCGGTCAGTCACGACTTCTCCGCGTACGATGATGCGGTCACGGTTTTTTATCGACGCCGGCACACGCCTTACCTCGTACCTGTTTGGTTCCCGCTCCTGTATACTTCCGCCAAGTTTTTTGAATGCAGAAATAAAAAACGATTCGATAAAATGAGGCTGAAGACGCCTCGCCGCTGCACGTTCCATGTTTTCCTTTATCTTTCGCACGCGGGTCGTATCCATGGAATCGTGCACGAGCATCCGCTCTTCTATGAGCTCCTTCAAACGATCGTGATCGAGGGCATTTTCGACCTTCTTGAAAAGGCGTGCTTTGACATCAGGGCGGTTTCCATACCGAATGGCATCGATCATGAGTCCCCTCAGATCCTTACTTCCCACCGCCTTTCCCAGCACATCGAAAACAGCTCCTCCCAGCGACCTCCTTTCAACATCCAGCTTTTTCAAGAGGGTAAGATACACATCTCCTTCTCTGGTCTCCTCGGCAACGAGATTCCACAGGTGGCATACCTCGTTCTGCCCGATGCGGTGTATCCGCCCGAATCGCTGTTCAATACGGTTGGGATTCCACGGCAGGTCATAGTTCACCATGAGATGCGCGCGCTGCAGGTTGATTCCCTCTCCCGCTGCATCGGTTGCAACGAGCACCTTTACATCCTTGTCCTGTTTAAAAAGCTCCTGGGCCTTTTTCCTCTGCTCGCGCCCCATGCCGCCGTGTATTACCACCACTGATTCGGGCCTGCCGAAAAGTGTTCGAATACGCGCGACCAGGTAGTTGAGCGTGTCGCGATGCTCTGAAAAAATGATCAGCTTTCTCCGGTAGCCCTCCCTGTCAAACATCTCCGGACTATCCTGTAAAAGCTTTGAAAGCTCTTCCCACTTTTTATCGCTTCCGCTTCTTCTTACGGTATTTGCAAGCGTTTCAAGCCCATCCAGTATGGCGATTTCAGCCTCGAGCTCTTCAATGGTACGCGCGGCAGTCGCTTCATCGACAAACTGTTCCTCGAACTTTTCGACTTCCGCATCCGGTGCGTCCTCCAGATCGTCGATATCCTCTTCGGTCAACCCTGCGAGAGAATCCATATCCTCAATAAAGGCGTCATACCCCCTCTTTAAAAGCTTTTCTTCACGAAGCCGATGCTCGAGCTTTTCTTTTCTGCGCTTGATGGATTGATAAATCGCTTCCGGAGAAGAGGCGAGCCTCCGCTGGAGTATTGTGAGGGCAAATCCCACGGTGCCCTTCCTCTTCTCGTTTTTGAGGGCTTCGACCCTGTTGAACTCCTCCCGTACATACCCGGTTACCTTTTCGTAAAGCACCGCCTCGCTGTCAGACAGCCGGTAGGTGACGGTGTACGCGAGCCGTTCGGGAAAAAGCGGCGTTTCATCAAACTTCAGAAGCTGTTCCTTTACCATACGACTCATAATGTCGGATGTGTCAACGCTGTGCACGCCATCCCGGAAACGTCCCTCGAAACGGTCTCCGTCAAGAAGGGCCATAAAGAGCTGAAAATCCTCCTCTTTGCCATTATGGGGCGTTGCAGTGAGGAGCAGGAAGTGCCGGGTAAGGCTCGAGGCAAGTTTTCCGAGCTTATAGCGTTTTGTCTCTTTCTTTTCTGTTCCGAAGTAGGACGCCGACATCTTATGCGCCTCATCGCAGACGATGAGGTCCCAATCGGTCTGCGCGAGCTTTTCCTGCACATCTTCGTTTCTGCTCAGCTTGTCCAGGCGCGCGATGAGAAGCGGCATCTCCTGAAAAGCATTACCTGTTCGAGCTGTTTCAAGGCGGTCATTGGTGAGCACCTCGAACGGCAGGTGAAACCGCCTGTACATCTCATCCTGCCACTGATCGACGAGATTCCCCGGGCTTATGATCAGGCAGCGCTCAAGATCACCCCTGGCTTTCAACTCCTTGATGAGGAGGCCCGCCATAATCGTTTTTCCGGCCCCTGGATCATCGGCAAGGAGAAAACGGAGGGGCAAGCGGGGCAGCATTTTCTCGTACACGGCGGTGATCTGGTGTGGCAGGGGCTCGACAAGGGAGGTATGTATCGCCAGATACGGGTCGAAAAGATAGGCCATGCGAATGCGATAGGCCTCCGAGACGAGCCGGAACAGGGAGGCGTCCGCCGTATAGTTCCAGCGCCTGCCCTTTTTTACTATTTCAAGTTCCGGTTCACGGTCACGATATACGAGCTCGTTTCCCAGTTTTCCTCCCGGGTCTTTGTAGGTAAGCTCGATGACGTTCGTCCCGTGCCACTTTACATCGATGACGGTAATCGGCATATCCCTGAGTATGCCCTTGACGGTTGTGTCACGTGTCAGTTCTTCGAGACGAGCCAAGAGGCATCATCTCCCTTTCATAAAGGAATATTCTCAATATTTACATATCAACAACGAAAAAGCAGATTAACTCATCACTGATGTTGAGGTTATTTATAACTCGATAGAACAGCATCAATAACTATTCAAATAAAATGTAAAAACGATAAACAGCTTTTTCATAATCACTTTTATTCATAAATTCCCTTTCAATTAAAACATGACCTGTAATTCGTAATTATAATAATGAATCGAAAATCCAATAAATAGTTTACTTATTGATCATTATACTCCTTTCTCTCCTTATTTCAAATAATCTCCATCTAAATTACTCACTCAATTTTTGACATGTAACATATTTTCCTTTCATTCTAAATCGTACAGCTTCAAAATGATTCTCATCCTTCTTCACTTATGTATTCTGCCAACCTCAATTTTTCTAGAAAGAATACCCGGTCATGATAGAGAACACGCTGTTTTTCGCATCGTATGGAGGTGTTATATCGAGGATGTTCGTCATACCGATAGTATACCGAACATCAAAAATGAATGCACCTTTCGTTAGATCGTATGATATGCCCGTGCCGAATGCCAGCCCGATAAAAATCTTGAAGAGCTCTGCGATGCAGGGGGTTACAGATTGAGAATTTTATTGAGGATTTTAAGGAAAATAAATTAGTTGCATATGCAACCATCTGGAACATACCCCTTTTTTGTAAAAATTAACCACAACAGGCCTGCATCGAAAAAGGCCCGGGCTGCAGTCACAGTACCACCTGTTTCACTTGAATTTTCATCCCCCTCTGCGTACAATACTTTTCTCTGCATATAGCAGTACATGTTTTTTGTACGCATACGGTATGGAAATGGACATTACTCAATTTATAAAGGGGACGGGATATCTAAACCGGCTTTTTGGCAACAACACGAGCATCATCTGTGAAAAGGAGCGAAACCTGCAAAAGGCTGCAGACCTCTTTCAGAAACGGTTTGGCGGGCTTGTGGGAAGGAAGAAGCCGATACTCGTTTCAGTTCCCAACAGGGTGGAGCTTTTAGGGAAGCATACGGATTACCAGGGAGGGTCGACATTACTGCTTACCGGACCGAAAAATTTTTTCGCCATCGCGCTGCCTGCAGAAGACGGCTTGTCAGAGCTCGTCAACGCCGACCCGTCATTAGGCAATACTGTTCTCAAGATTAACGGGTATGAGCCGGTCGTGCTTGAAAGCGGCGTCGGTGGGGAGTACACCTGGAGGGTCGTCGAGCGGCTTTCCAGAAACCTCAGGGACGCAAGCCTTCCGCCGCTCAGGGATGTGAAGGCTGTTTTCATAGGGGATGTTCCATTCGGGGGCGGTACCTCGGGGTCTTCTTCCAAGGTGATCACCGACTTTTTCATATTTACCGCTGTATGCGGTCTTCTTGAAAGCACGGATTTCAAAAATCTCATCCTGCAAAACGGCCAGAAAGCCGGCATCAGGCTTGGCCAGGAAGGAGTGGATGATTTCACCCTCGCCCTTTCAATGTATATCGCACATTATGAGAACGGCCTGGATTTCGGTGACTTGAAGGGAGACAGGGGCGTCGGGACGTTCGGCGGGTCTGAAGACCATACCGCCATCCTGTTAGGCAGAAGGGACCGGTTGCTTTTGTGCCGGTACTGCCCGACCGAAGTCTTGAAAAGCACACCCGTATTCGCGGATCATACCGTTATCGTTTCATACTCGGGTAAGGCGGCCCAAAAAACGAAGGAAGCGATGCAAAAGTACAACAGACTGTCCGCCCTGGCTGCACGCGCCGTGGAGACGCTGAACCTCATCCACAGGACCCGGTTTTCACTGCTCCGCGATTTCTACACAGAGCTCGATTCAGAACACAGGGCAAAGACGGCACGGGAGGATATACTGCAGTATACGGGGGACCGGGAGCTTTCCGACAGAGTCTTTCAGTTCTATGCTGAAGAGTCGCTTATCAAAAAGACGGTTTCCTGCCTGAGGGAGGCCGGCGTGAGCGCCGGCATCAGAGGTTTCGGTGAGCTGATCACGAAATCTCACGAGCTTTCAAAAAAATACCTGAAAAATATCGAAGCGGAGATAGACCGGCTCGTGCGTATTGCCCTTGATTTAGGTGCGATAGGGTCTACTGGTTTCGGCGCCGGGTTCGGGGGGAGCTGTTACGCGGTCGTCCCGAAAAAAGGTTCCACCGGTTCTGCCGAGGATTTCGCAAGGGCGTGGGAAAAGCGCTACCTCGACCGCTACCCGGAATTCAGGGGAAAGGCGCAGTTTGACGAATATCCAGCATGCAGTGGAGCGCGTATAGAAACCTTGAAGGGTTTCTGACATGTCGCCAGACGGAGGAAGGGGCATGGTCGATAGGGCTGTGGTGCTTGCAGCGGGAAGTGCATCCAGGATGCAAAAAAATATCGAACGCTACGTTGAAGACGCCGAAGAACTTGGTGCGGTTCGCAGGGGCGAGAAGATGGCGCTTCGGTTCGAAAATTTTTCCTTCCTCGACTACCAGATACTAAACCTCGCCCAAAGCGGTGTAGAACGCATCAACCTCGTCATCAAGCCCGATGATACATTCTTCAGACCGTACTACGAAAAATACGGCAAACTCCTATTTCCGGAGGTTGAGATATCCTACTCCTGCCAGGAGACTGCTGACGGAACAGCCCACGCCCTGTACGCGGCGCGGGAGTTCATCGGGGATACGAGGTTCATTCTACTGAACGGCGATAACAACTACTCGGCGAATGCAGTTGGTATACTTATGCAAACTCCGGAAAACTTCTCTGCCCTTGCAGGATACGATATCAGAGGCTTCAACGTGCGCACAAGGGATCGGCTCAAAACCTATGCCGTTATCGGAACCCGGGACGGGAAACTGAAAGAAATCGTTGAAAAGGCCCCCGATCCCGGCAAATATGAAACAACCGACCGTCTCTACATGGAGGGTAATCACCGGGCAGCGGTGAAAAACCGCATACTGTCGAGCATGAACCTCTGGTGTTTTACACCCGATATCGTTGATGCATGCGGCAGTTTAGCGCGTCATGCACCCAGAAGTGCGGAAAAAAAGGGCGAGTACGAGCTCCCAGATGCGGTCATGGAGCTTTTACAGCGGGGGAAGGAGTTTCTCGTGTACTACGTGTGCGAGGATGTGCTCGACCTGACAAGCACCGAAGATATCCCCTTCGTGCGGGAAAAGATTAAAGAAAGCTTTCCCCGTGAAATAGCACTTCTTGAAGAAAAACACAAGAGCATCAGAATTTGAGCAAAGCACATCAATACATTTATATCCGGACACTTCGCGTCCGAATAATATTGAAATGAACGTTTCATACTCGAAGGAGTAGCGAGATATGGCGAAACTGGAAAAAGGAGTGGATGCACCCGATTTCGAGCTTGAGGATCAGGACGGAAACAGGGTGCGGCTTTCAGACTTCAGAGGAAAAAAACTTCTGGTCTACTTTTATCCAAGGGCGGACACCCCAGGGTGCACGAAACAAGCCTGCAGTATACGCGATTCGCAGGCAGACCTTCGTGAAGCGGGCATCGCCTATGTGGGGATCAGCCCGGATACGCCCGATAGACAAAAAAAGTTTGATGAAAAATATCAGCTGGATTTCCCGCTTCTCGCCGACACCGATCACGTAATCGCAGAAGCATTCGGCGCGTGGGGAGAAAAATCGATGTTCGGAAAGATAAAAATGGGTATTACCCGTTCATCCTTTCTGATCGATGAAGGGGGTAAAATCCTGGACCTGTGGTACGGTGTAAAGCCCCTCGATACGGTTCCAAAAGCGCTGAAAGCGGTGCAGGGCTGATATTCGGTCGTTCTATCCCGTGCTGTTTAGTAATTCCTCATTCTGGTACAAAACATGGTGCTCGCCTAATTGTTTCCGTTGATAAGATGCATGCGGTGCGATGAGCTTCATTCAGTAAGCCGAAGGGGGGATAAGCCAGCCCTCTCCTGCATGGAATGCCGGTATTTAAAATGGATAAAACCAAATTTGTATCAGTTGGCTATTCTCGGTCTGTAGCTCCAGGTTGACACTGCCCGGCAATCTCCTGTACCTGATCCCGGTGGTCGAACAGGTCACATGCGTATCCATTCCTGGTGAGAAGCTCCGGGCACTCCCGTATTTTTTGAAGAAACGACGACCTGAAGGCCGAAACAAGCCCTCCCCGCCGCACATTGTCCACCGCAATGTTTACAAAGGGACAGGGTTCGACGCCTCCCTGCGAATTGATATGGATCGAAGTTTTTCCAGCTGCCGAACAGCAGCCGTCCTTGCCGTATTCGTCATCCGGGAAGTGGATGAGAACAATCGGTTTTCTGCGACGAAGTTCGAGCACATGCCTGCGAAACATCTCCCTCTGCTCTCCGTTCATCATGAGGTCGTGGGACGGATTTTCTCCGCACGGAATATACTCGACAAAATACCCGACAGCACAGCCGAGGCCCGTCATCGTATCTATGAAATCTTCCGTTATTATGTGCGATGCATTGTCTTTTGTTACTGTTGTTGCAAAACCGTAGCAGGCACGGGAGGCCTGTAAAAGCCGAATGGCCTTCAGGGCTGTTTCATGTGTTCCGTCACCGCGCCTGCTGTCCGTGTCCCGGTGAAAGCCCTCCATGCTCACAAGGGTAACGACATTACCGCTTTCAGCCAGACGGCGAGCGATCTCCGGGGCCATCAGAGAACCGTTTGTTATAAAGACGAACAGTATCTTCCTGTGCCGTTTCATCCGTACCCCAGTTTATTTCTTGAAATAGGAACCGGGAATATCGGGTATTTCTCTTTATACTATGAACCAGTGCATTGTGCATCAAAAAACACCTTGCCGTACAGCATCCCACTGTTTTCTACATTGAAATCCTTTCAATTTTTTACTATAGTTAGACTATGGATAAAGAGATTTCACATATTAGAGAAGAGGAAACGATTGAAGCCAAAACAAGATGGTTTCGATCTCTCAGTTTATCGGAAAGAATGGAGATGCTCTGTACCTTTACGGATCTTGCCCTATCAATCAATCCCGGAATAGTCGAAAAAAGAGATGCTAAACAGGCTAAAAAAAGTGTTCAGGTCCTTACAAAGAAATGAAGTAAAATACCTCGTGATCAAATGAACTATCAGGCCAGGAGTTTTTTGTCGTGTTATCTAAGATTTTGATAATGGATATTCAGACTGAAGAGATCTCAATGAGATACTTCACAATCATCTCAAATGTCTTTTCACCATGCTCTTTCGTGGCTTTGACTGCGTCTTCTGTAAACCACAAACCGTCATTCTTCAGCAATTCAGTGTCTACAGTATTCGGATTGGCGGCTAGCATGAGCGAGGTCTCGAGTATTCCTGCATGGTCGTATCCCATTTTCTTCTGAATGTCAGGGCTCATGAGCGGTACAACCTGGATCCAGTTAAACGGGTTTTCAGTTCCTTCCAGCTTATCATAGTAGGTTTTCATTTCTTCCGATCCCCACCAGCCCCTGCCACGCTCTTCCTCCAGCAACTGGAAAACCAGTGAGGCTGCTGCTTTCTTAAATGCGAGGGCTTCCGGCATGAGCTGGCCCATCTCGAACTGGTGGTGTATAACGACGAAGATTCTTCTGTACCCGTTTTCAAGAAGTGCCTGCAGTATATCTGAGACATGCTTTTCAAACCGATCGTTGTCTACATCGATTGTACCCTTCTCGGGACCGGCAACAGCGTAACTGGATGGTCCATACCAGATCGGCGGCGCCACGACGCAATCGATTCTTTTCTCCAATTCATCCAGTGCATAGAGAACGGCGGTCGTATCAACACCGAGTGGAAGATGCTCCCCGTGGTATTCCACAGTCCCTGCAGGAATAAAGAGCGGCCACCTCTCCTGCCGGGCCTTCCTGCACTGTTCAGGACGCATATTATACAGCTTCATTACCTCTTTACCTCCTAATTTAATAATCTTTCTGAAATATATTTTACGTATTGAAGGTCTGCGTCGGGTGGTATCTGGTCGGCAGAACCGGCAATAAACGGCCCTTCAGTAATGTATGACTTTAAAAAAGCAGCGACCTGTTGATCAATATCCTTATAACTGAACTGGTGTGTAAACAACCCTCCCGGAAAGCCACCCCACAAAATTATCCCTCTGTCTCCAGACTCACTGCGAAGCTCATCAATCTCCAGATCGCCAACGGGTTTCGGCGTAAGTGCTTCCGCTGCATCAGCTCCTGTCGCTGCAACCTGCCCCAATATCCCACGCAGAGTCCCATCGATATGCACCGCTGCTTTTTTCCCATGCCGGTGCAGCTGGCTGAATCTCTTTTTATAATACCTATCCGCATATTTCTGAAAAAAAGACGCACAATTCGAAGCAGAGAGATTATCACAGAAATGAAACACCTCTGCCGGCGACTTGATAATGATTTCAAATGCCGGGTCGTTCGCCCTATCAATACAGTCGATAATTTTTTGTATGTCATCCGGGTAATCAAAGCTGGCAAATATGAAATTCTCCAGGCCCATCCAATCCGTAATGAGAGCGCTCATGGGAGACCTGGGAAGAGGTGCTATCGGCACGCCGTACTCTCCCCATTTTCCAGCGAGATATTTGTACTCATTCACCGTCGAATAGAAGTGATATTTCTCCACAATAGCACGCAGGGTTTTCAGGTCACCGATTGTCTTCACAGGATATTCGATAAAACTGTAGCAGAAGGAGCATGGGAGCCACTTCTTTTTTTGTACAAGCTCCCGGTCTCCTACTTTATACCTGGTTTCAATAACATCCCCATGCTCCTCAGTACTGATTTCCACCCCTTCGTATTTCAGTCCGAACACGCCGTTGTACGGCTTCCCTGCGCCTCCGATCTGGTGCACGGAAACTTCATTTTCAGTATCTTTAGGCGATTCACTATCAATTGCGTAAATGTAGTAGGGCATAATCCCCAGATCAAGATGAAGCTTCAAGAATCCGTCAACTCCCATATATTGAGCAGGCAGCCTACCCTGCATAATTTGTGAATCGCGCCAGTATGTGAGGTCGGATATCCAGAGCACACTGTCCGTAGGTTCTCCGCGAAACATGCGTAAAAAATTCTCCCTATTTGACAGCGCCATACGTAAGACCTCTGACCAGGTGTTTCTGTATTAGTATTGTGAATACGATTATCGGGATAGAGGCAGTCACTCCAACCGCTGCCATCGGACCCCAGAGTATATCCCTGTCGGTCACGTAAAACGCAGCGGCAACAGGAAGCGTTGTTACCCTCCTGC
>CAZGJW010000075.1:0-13227 GCA_964525675.1 uncultured Spirochaetota bacterium | reverse complement strand
TATTATCAGGGTTCAGAGGATAAGTATAACATTCAATAATTGCTTATATAGTATAGTTTTGTATGATTTGATAGTCTGAGGTGAATCGTAAAAAGTTTGGGTTGCTTTTACTATTTTGGTGCTTATATTTTGGGTTACTTTTTGATATTTATAGCCAAAAAAGTACATTAAACGCCTATTTTGAAAGTAATGTTGGGTTACTTTTTCTAAATAGGGTCTTTAATTTGCTATATAGCAATTAATTAGAATATTGAACAGGCTTAATTTACTGGCTTCTCCCTTGATTCAGTTGAGTTCATATTTTTTGTCCGATCAGAACGGGGTTCCTTGAATTTCGACGCGGCCTTTTGAAAGGACCCCTTAAGATCGTTCCACGCGCCGCTCATCCCGGTTTTTACTTCATCCCAAGCGTCGTCTCCCGCCTTTTTCATCCCGCCGACCCGTTTTTTGAGATCGTCCTTCTTTGTCTGCATTGAGTCGATCATTTTTTTCAATTCGCCCCTGGTCTTTTCGTCACCTCTCTCCGCCTTCGCTTTAAGCTCTTTCAAAGTCTTTTCCCACTCCTGAAGCTCATGTTCCATCTTGTCGTGGATCTTCTTTTTCAGAACATTCTTTTTTGACCGCAGTGTTGAGATAAGCTTTTCATACTCAGCTTTCCCCCTTGTATTTGCGCCGGCGGCCTTGGTCTTCACCTCCGTGATCTGGGCATTCAGTTTTTTAAGCTCAACCTCTAACTTTGTTAAGATTGTTTCTCTTTCACTCATATCCTCCTCCTGGGATAAGTATTTGAATGAAGACATTAAATTACCAAAAGTTTGGCTTTCAGCTAAGCTTTATCCTTCTTCCTCAAACGCCTGTGTGTAGGGTATAGTATACCTTTAACCATAAGCTGACGCTCAACCATAAGATGGTCGATGAAAACCGCACCTCTTCTCGCTTCATGCCGCTGTCTATCCAGAGCCCGTCCGCTGGTATGAAAGGATAACGGTAGCGATTGATAGGAATTTTTATAATTCGAGATTTACCAACATACGGAAAAAAAGTGAAAAACCCCCGATCTGCCCATGAAATATTCACGAATGCTTTTCCTACCGAAAAACGACACCTTTCTCATAAATATGTTACCCGCCATAGAACATGCTGTCAAGAATAATGAAAACTTGAAGTTTCCAGGGCATTGCTGAAAATATGGACGGGCATACCTCACACTTGAATATTTCTTCTTTCATTGATATGTAAGAAAATAAGGATCAGGAGGCCTTTATTTCAACCTTAACCGGCCACCGTACACCTCAGGGAGACGTGTTTCGTACACACACGATCTCGAATAGGATTATGGTGTAGTAAACAGTTGGAAAAGCTCCTTCTTTGGTTAATCTTACAACAAAGATATTAAACATGGCAGAACAAAAGCGCTTTATCGGGGTTGATTTAAGCAAGAGAAGCTTTGAAGTTGCAATGGTTAATGACAATACTTCTCAGATCACACGAAAGAAGTATAAGGCAACCACAGAAGGTCGGCAAGAGTTTGTCGCATCACTGAGAGAAGATGATGTGGTAGCGATGGAAACCGGTAATAGCAGTTTTGTACTTGCAAAGCTCATTCAGAAGTACGTTCATTGTAAAGTCTATGTGCTCAATGCAGGCAAGCTGCATATAATATTCAGAAGTTTGAAGAAGAGGGACAAAGAGGACGCGTTACGAATCGCGAAGTTTATACAGAGGATGCCGGAAGAAGAGCTTCCTACAGTTGCTATGCCCAGCGACGAGGAAATGGCTATGCGCAGTACTGTTGCTGAACAGATGAGATTGGATAGATCAAGAACCCGTTCACTTAATGCACTGTATAATCTTCTCTGGAACAACGGGGTATCCGGGATAGGAAGAACGGAGTTGAAAAAGGAAAAGAACAGAGAAAAGGCGATATCCAAACTTCCTGAGGTATATAAAGATCAAGGAAGACGGCTGGTACAACTCATAGACATGTATGAACAATATCTTAATGAAATCGAAGAGAATCAAAAAGAGGTGTTACAGGAGCGTGAAGAAGAGACCACAATATCGTTAAGTATGCCTGGAATTGGACCGAAAATAGCATTTGTGCTTCAATCATATCTGGGCAACATGGAGAGATTTAACAGTAGGAGACAAATTGGGTATTTTGCAGGGTTTACACCGAGGGTTGATAGTAGTGGGGATCGGGAGCGATATGGGTCTATAACGAAAAAAGGTCCGAAAAGAGTACGTCAAGTTATGGTCCAGGCTGCATGGGCGGCAATGCAGAGTAATCAGGGTACTGTGCTGAAGGAAGTATATAAAAGAATCAGGTCAACGAAGGGGAAGAAAAAAGCGATTGTTGCAGTTGCACGGAAAATGCTGGAGATTTTGTATGTAATGCATACAAGAAAAGAATTATACAGCGCGCCTGGTTTAGCTGATCATTCTTAAACCGCCGGGTGGTCCACACTCATCCTCTTGTCACCATTGAACACTTTTGAGGCCTTCCTCCTCCCCTGCCCCTGCTCTCGAAGTTTGATATATGCCTCTGCCTCTTTCGTACCAATAGATGTACCGGAAACAGAAAAACTCGGTATAATCGCATGGGTAATCCCATATGCACTGCAGATACACCGCTGGATTCTCAAAGGCTCAGTGTAATAGTATTTCCAGTAACAGGCGTGCGTTCTCAGAGTATGCACACTCTGACAGGCAGGACAAGGAGTAGAGAAAAATAGTTTGGTTGGTATTTTCATGGCCATTTAACATGCCGATGAAGCTGGCGCCTTAAGGGCTGTATCGACAGCTGTTGTTCGCGTTGAAAATCGGTTGCGGGCTAATTGGCGCGGCATCGCAGCTTAGCTTATCGTTATCTTAAAAAATAGGTAAGTAAACTTGTCAATCTTAGAAGTTGAAAATTATCACTTACCTAATGGTTTTTACCTAAAGTATGTAATATTACGGCAATGTAGTATAATATAGTCATTTGTATTCGAAATTCTGGTACAAAATGCCAGAATTCTAATGGATAAAACCATACTTGTATATTGTATATATATGGCATATACTTAATATATGGTGAATAACTACAAAATATTACAGAAATGTGTTGGCTTCGAATGGGATCAATATAATTCGAAAAAGAATTGGGAAAAACATAAAGTAACACCAGCTGAATGTGAACAGATTTTTTTTAACAGGCCATTGATTATTGCTGATGATACAAAACATTCTGAATCTGAAAGGCATTTTTATGTATTAGGAAAAACTGATTTACGTCGTAGATTATTTATTGTGTTTACAATTAGAAATAATTTAATTCGAATAATATCTGCAAGGAATATAAGTAGAAAAGAAAAAAGGAGCTATGAAAAATATGAAGGAAAATAAAATACCAAAATTTAGAACTGAGGAAGAGGAAAGAACCTTTTGGAGTTCTCACGATTCTACTGAATACATTGATTGGTCAAAAGCAAAGAATATCACGTTATCTAATTTAAAACCTTCTGTAAGGACCATTTCAATCCGCCTACCGGAAATAATGGTTGAAGAGTTAAAATTATTAGCCAATAAAAGAGATGTCCCTTATCAATCATTGATGAAAATTTATATTTCAGAAAAAGTGGAAGAAGAACTCCAAAAAATATTATAGATAACAAATCAATTCACCTGACTTTTACCAGCCGCTTCGCTTTGGGAAAAAACAGGTGATTTCTAACATTATCCGGGTGCTTCGCGTCCGGATAATGCTGACGGTGCAAACAAATGGAGTATTATTAAAAATGAATCAAAAATCCTTTCTTAATAGAGTGAGTAATGGAAAGAAAGATATAATCCAAGAGATTATAGATTTACTAAATGATCACCATATAGACTACTGTGTGATAGGTGGGCTCGCAGTAAATGCATATGTAGAACCTGTTGTTAGTCTGGATTTGGACATTGTGGTTGTAGCTGATGCTATAGATAAACTCATCGAATCAATAAAGGATAAATTCAAGATTGAGAGATTCGCCCATAGTATTAATATAGGAAGCATGGACTCTGATATTCGCATTCAAATACAAACGGATGAAAGATATCAGGGTTTTATTAAAAGAGCTTCTATCAAGGATGTTATGGGATATCAAATGAATGTCGCATCATTAAAAGATGTCATAACTGGCAAAGTCTGGGCTTATTTAGATGAGCAACGTCGGGGGAGTAAGCGTCAAAAAGATTTAGCAGATATAATGAGAATTATTGAGTCTTTCCCAGAATTAAAATTGACATTACCACAATCAGTAATAGAAAGAATAGGTAAGTAAACTTGTCAATCTTAGAAGTTGAAAATTATCACTTACCTAATATAATGAAATCATAAACAAGGAGAAAGGATATGGCAGATAAGGGAAAGAAAGACAAGGGCAAGAAAGAAAGACAAAAGAGTGCGAAGTTGACACTTAAAGAGAAACGGAAACAGAAAAAAGAGAAAGACAAATAGAGTCAAAGTACAACGCAGCATAATTAATCGTTATGCTAAAAATTGAGGCGTCTTATGACTACAAAAAAACTGTCTGAAGTCGGAATTATGAATAATGCACATGGCGTCGATGCCCGAAATCTTTACAATACAAAAAACGCTATGATCACAGTCATTACAATGGAACCTGGTCAATCATTGAAATGTCATATTACTCCTGTTGATGTGGCTTTCTATATACTTGAAGGGACTGGGGTGGTAGAAATTGGTGGCGAGAAGATGAAAGTCACAAAAGACACACTGATTGAAAGCCCGAAAGACATTGTACATTGCTGGTTCAGTGATAGCATTAAACTATTACGGTTTATGGTAATAAAAGTGCCAAAGTCAAGGGACAAAGGCACCCCTGTCAAACTTTTTGTTGCTGATCAACCGATCGCTCAGGGACGAGGGCACAGCTCAATTGGGCCGCACGCGGCCGAACCCGCGGCTGCAACGGATGCACGTCGGCGAGCAAGCTCGCCTCCTCCTCCGCTGATCCGTGATCCCCGTTAGAAGGAAGAAATGAAATTTACAAAATATCATGCTCTTGGTAACGACTATATTGTAATCCATCCTGCAAATCTCAAAAATGAAATTAGTCAGGATATGATTCGTTTGATCTGTCACCGAAACTATGGAGTTGGTTCTGATGGCATCCTGCTTGGCCCTCTTAATAGTCAATTTTGTGACTTCGGTCTGAAGATTTTCAATCCTGATGGAAGCGAAGCAGAAAAAAGTGGAAATGGTTTGCGTATATTTGCGCGTTCACTTATCGATAATTCATTTACAGATAAATCTTCATTTACCGTTGAGACTCTTGGTGGCGTTGTCTCATGTGAGGTTAGCACAGATCGCAGGCTCGTGAAGGTAGAAATGGGAAAAGTCAGTTTTAACAGCACAATTATTCCTGTTATAGGTCCGCCAAGAGAGGTAATAAACGAAGTTATTGAAATCGATGGTCATAATTTGAAGTTCTGTGCAGCAACGGTTGGAAATCCCCATTGTGTTGTTCTTTCCGAAGAGCCGTCACCCGAGATAGCCCGTAGATATGGACCCAAGATAGAGACAGATTCTCACTTTCCAAATCGTACGAATGTTCAGTTTATGCGGGTGCTTGATCGTTCGAACATAAAAATTGAGATATGGGAGCGTGGAGCAGGCTACACGTTGGCTTCCGGTAGTAGTAGTACAGCGGCAGCCGCTGTTGCTCGTAGGCTTGGCATTTGTGATTCAGATATTACGGTGCATATGCCTGGCGGACAAATTAAGATTCAGTTTGACGATAGCTTTATAGCCACAATGACAGGTCCGGTAACCAAAGTTTATAACGGAAACATTGCAGATGAAATGTTTGAAAAAACCTTCTAACAATTCACTGCACTGAATTTTTACTCCGCTACGCTTCGTAAAAACCAGTGAGTTCAGACGTTGGATGTCATTAAAAATGTATTTCCATTTCATGAATTGAAGTTTCTTCAATTCTTTGTTATATTACTAGCAATTTCTACAAGAGGTGTTATACCATGCATAAGATACTTAATGTAACAGTCTTGCAGAACTATAAAGTTAGATTGGAATATGCCGACGAGACAAAGGGCATTGCTGATCTCTCTCATCTTGTTGGGAAAGGAGTCTTTGCCCTGTGGAATGATTACAATACATTCCAGAATGTCAAAATAGGTTCATCAGGAGAACTATTGTGGAACGATCAGGTTGATCTTTGCCCAGATTCACTGTACCTTCAAATAACCAATCAAGAACCGGAAGATCTTTTCCCAATCCTGAAACAAAAGGTTACACATGCCTGAGATTTCCAGATTTTATGGGATCCTCATCAAAATGTTTTTCGATGATCATAATCCACCACACTTTCATGCTCTATACGGCGAGAATGAGGTCCTAGTTGACATAAACACCTTCGCTGTATTTGCTGGACATTTACCACCAAGAGCGCTTGGACTTGTTATTGAATGGGCAACACAACACCAAGATGAATTACTCAATGACTGGGAAAGAGCACAAGGTCAAGAACCTCTTATCAAGATTGAACCTTTGAAGTAACGTCAATTGGACATCCAACAAATCGTTCCACCGGACGTCTGTCAACCTGTGCGCTTATGGAAGGTTGAACAGGTGATCTTGAGATAACGATGGCCAACATTGAAGGCAACTTATATACATTTGAATATAGGTGTCCACATATGAACTCAACACTCCATCAAGGGACACTCAAGGGAAGGAAAGTTGTATGCCAATTATACAAAGCATGGTTTGATGTTACGGCGGGCAAGAAGACAGCTGATCCCGGATACCAGTACCAAAGGTGCTGAAGATGGGGGCGATGGAGAGTAAAGATGGTCAACTGTATTGGAATTCGAAAAGAGAATAAATATCCTGATGAGCGGCGTGCTCCACCGACACCGAAGCAGGTTCAAACTTTGACCGAGCAACATAAAATCGAGATTATTGTGGAACCCTCCAAAAATCGAACATTTAGCGAAAGAGAATTCCAACAAGCAGGGGCTAAGATTTTCTCTGATTTGTCAGTTTGTAATATTATTTTGGGTGTTAAGGAGATTCCTCCTCACGATTTATTAGCGAATCATAATTATCTCTTTTTTTCTCATACTATAGGAGGGCATTCTTCAAATATGCCGATTTGAACCCAGGGGTGTTGAACTTTTATTCGATTGGCATCATTTTCACAGGAATCCGGAAAGATATATAAATCGATTCGAAAAATATGTTCCATATTTGACAATGATTATTAATGGGATTAACTGGGATGCACGATTTCCTCTTTTAGTCACAAAAAGCTACTTAAAATCCTTCTACCAATTCAACCCGAATCCTCGCTTACGAGTGATCGGTGATATTACTTGCGACGTTGGAGGATCTATCGAAGCAACAGTAAAGACAACCAATTCTTCAAATCCAGTCTATGTTTATAATCCTTTTAATGACGGATAAACATGGAAAGAAAAGGGGTCAGGTCTACACTTTGGACATTTCCTGATTACTCACTGCTTCTAAGTAACTTCGAACAAGTTATTTTATTTTTTAATACTCGGCCGCGAAGCGGCTTGCACCGCTTACAATTGCCTGAGTGATCCTCAAGAGATTTTTTCAGGGCCTGCATAAAAATCCGCTGCCACCACCTTACCTGTGTTCAATTCATTAAGAAATATTTAAGAAGACTTTGGAAGTAATATCTTATCACTTATTGTGCTTCTGTATTTATTAATCAAGATAGCCAGCACAACGAGAAAACCATACACGACTTTCCTAAAAAAAGGCGAAACATTGAACATCGCCAAACCTGCTTCAACAACTCCCAGGAATATAACTCCCGCAAATGCATTTATCATAGATCCACGGCCTCCCTCAAGGCTGATCCCCCCAATAATGGCTCCTGCAAATGCCAGAAATACATTCCCGTCGGCCAGACCGGGAGGAACAGCATGTAAAAATCCAGTATAGAATAGTGCAGAAAGGCCTGCAAATAACCCGCTTATGGTGTATATGATAATATACATACGATTTGGGTTTACCCCTAGCATTCTGGATGACGATGCATTGCCTCCAACAGCATATATATGGTTTCCGAATTTCGTATATTTGAGGATAATCTGTATAATAATAAGAATTGCAATTGCAATGGGGATTGCAATATACTCCACCCCGCCCAAATTAATATAGAGGTTGGAAAACCCCTCATATATCGGGTAGGGGTGAAGCAGGATGGTCGCACCGTCAAAGGCCATATACGTACCGAGTGTCGCTAAAAAAGGATTCAGAGAAAGTACACCGACCAGAAAACCGTTGAAAAGTCCGCATAATCCTCCGAGGAGAATGGGCACCAATATATCAAGCGGCGGTGGGATGCCTGGGGACCATTTAGTGAGTATCAACGCCGAGAGCATTGCAACGAATCCCGCCATCTCTGCTATAGAAAGGTCCATCCTCCCGCATATAAGACATACACCTGTCCCAAAAACGAGGAATCCAAGAGGTATTGATGAATAGATGATAAAAACCATCGTTTTCCATTTCAGCATTCCCACCGGCCTCATCGCTGCAAAAAGTGCATAAAAAACTATGATCAGTATCCAAGAAAGGTTTTCCAGCAGGAAAAGTTGCAGCCGTTTATCTTTAGGTTCCTCTTGTTTATCCATTACCTGCTCCACTAATATAAATTGACCATTAAAACAATCGAATTATAATCCTATGAGTATGTCCTCGAGAGAGGTTAGCGATACTTCATTTTTTTCTATATTGAACTTCTTTTTCCCCTTCGACATGAGTATGAATCTGTCAGCGACTGAATAGACATGACCGATATTGTGAGATATTACAATAACCCCGATATTTCTCTGTTTCAAATGTTTTACAAATTCAATTACCTGCTTCGTGCCTTTTAAGGATAAAGCGGTTATCGGCTCATCGAGTATCGTAAGCGCCGCCTCATAATACATCGCTCTCGTAATGGCAATACCCTGACGTTCCCCGCCCGAACAGAAACGCACCTCCTGTTCAACCGTTGCGATGTCCAATCCTAATTTATGCGTCAGCACATCGGTGTGCTCCCTCATGGTTCGTAAATTCAAAAATCTGAACGGACCGATACGTTTTGTAAGTTCTCTTCCTAAAAAAACGTTTTTCGACACACTCAAACAATCAACAACAGCCTGATCCTGATATACCGCTTCAATTCCGAGTCTTCTCGAGTCGTCGATCGAACGCATCTCTACCTCTTCGCCTTTCCAGTATATCCTACCTTCATTTTTTGGTATAAGGCCCACAAGAATTTTTATCAAAGTAGATTTTCCTGCACCGTTATCACCAATAATACCAACGACTTCACCTGCATTTACCTCGACATCCACACCGTCAAGAGCATGAACTTTCCCAAACCATTTGTGGATATTTTCCATTCTTAACAATGGTTCTGGCATACCTGTTCCTCTTAATGTTTTTGTATAGCCTGTAAAAACCTTTAAAAGCAGCGTATATCCCTGGCGGGATACATCCCCCCGGGACCGAGTATCAACAGATAACATATTTAAAGTTACTTAGAAGTGGCTTACGTCCCCTCGGACCGAATATCATAAAGTAACTTCGCGAGAAGTTACTTAGAAGGTCTTTACAGGCATTTTATACCAATACCGCGCTCCTACTTCAGCCATACCCGTGCAGCATTCCCCCAGATCCTATTATCATCAACATTTTCAGGGGTTACCATCATACCCTGGACCTTCAGCCATCTGTGACCCCAGCGCTCTGCAACCTCTGCAGGAGCCCACACCTGGTCCTTCCACGGATTGATATCATGAGTACCGCCGGTTATTTTTAAATCATCCTCTGTAACCACATCACCGATATTGGGAAGTGCGCTCTCTCCCTGCTCAATTACCACTTTGAGATAGTGTAAGGCGAGCGGTCCGTAGAAGAGGTTTGGTTGGACATAACCGACATCACAATACCCTTCTTTCATCATATCGAGGTATGCAGGGGCTCCACCAATGCTTGCGATAAAGACGTGGCCAGGATCGCCTCTTTTAACGAGCATTCCCTGCCTCTTTAATGCATTCATACCACCCCGTGAATTCGTCGTATTTTGCGACACAATCGCGACCGGCTTTCCGAACTGCTGGATAGCATTAAACGTGCTGGTTTCGGCTACTTCCATTTTCGAAAGGGTGTAGTATTCAATAAAATTTATTCCCGGATATTGTGAAAATACATCCTTATACCCTTGTCCTCTGTCTCTGTCGGTATCGTTTGCAGCATCCCCCTGGAGACTTATGACAACCCCCTCAACTTTTCCATTCGTCTCTTTTAAATAATTCACTACCTCATTTGCGACTGCTTTTGCAACCGCATAGCTGTCGAATAGAATTGTAATCGGCACCGCATCAGACTTCACATCCGTGTTGTACGTGATTGTCGGGACACCGTTGTCTTTACAATACTTAGCAACATTAGCCGTCGCAACCGCATCAACCGGCGACCAGATGATTCCATCCACACCCTGAGAGACAAAGTATCTCATCTGCTTGATCTGGTCTTCAGCTTTCAAATGTGCATTTTGTGTGAGCACCTTCCACCCGTTGTCTTCACAGTAGTAGTGAATCGCTTTATCGGTAACCTTCATCCACTCATCACCCATATATAGCGAGTCATGACCGAAAAAATACGATTTTTTTCCTGCTTCTTCTTTTTCAGCTAAAGCAATTTGTCCAATAGACAGCATCAAAATCACTGAAAACAATACTAAAACTACCATAATTTTTAAAGATCTTTTCATAGTGAATCTCCTCATAATGTTTAATTTTTTAAATACAACAAATCAATACACAACTAATTCATCACCTCCTTTATTTGAAATCTTTAAATTTCTCATTAATCTTTGCTGTTTTAAGCCTTGCAGCTATCTATCGTATCAAAATGAATTCCAAATGATAAGTTATTATGATAAAGTCAAAGATCGGCAGTATTTTGGAAAAGTTTTATTTTATGAAAGCAACAGATGACTGTATACTTTTAACCAGGGACTAAAATGATAATCAGACTTCACGGATTTGATCGTTATATGAAACATTTTATCATATCCGTATTGAGTTGTCAATTAGGAAGAAACTGGTTTCAAACCTGGGCACTCGGATTGTAAAGGTGCTTTAACAGACGTGTTACTGAAGATACAGTGGTGATTACAGTGTTTCGCCAATGGTCGCTCCCAGGCAACGGAGCAGTTGTATACATTAAATGAATGGCTAAGGTTTCACAAAAAAACAGGCACGTGAACCTGCAAGTTTAAATACAGCACGAGAGAGTATAAAATAGCAGTGGAAACAGAAGGGTTTGGGGAAACTTACAATAAAAATTCCATAATAAAGGGTTCAAATTACCACCTACACAGTACAGGTAGAAATCACAGGGCGTTCTATGCCACAGTTATATTGCAAAAAGGACGGATTTTCCTATCTGTTTAAAAGCAGTGAGAAATCCGAATGGCCCGCGGCGCAGGTTATGGAGCCTGCCGAAATATAGTCAATATCCAGGTCTTTGAGCTCGTCTATTTTTTCCAGTGTGATGTTTCCTGACACCTCGATCTCGACTCTGCCCTGAATTATATGTACTGCCTTCTGCATCATGGTTCTCGTCATATTGTCGAGCATGATTCTATCGACATCCTGATCGAGAGCTTCCGTCACCTCCCGAAGATTCCTTGTCTCTACCTCGATCCTGTACCTGCCGTCAAACCTAGAACGAACCCTGTTTACAGCTGCTTTTATCGAACCGGCCGCATCGATATGATTATCCTTTATGAGCACCATATCGTACAGTCCCATCCGATGATTTTTCCCGCCACCGTGTACAACCGCCTCTTTTTCCAGCATTCTGAGTCCGGGAATGGTTTTTCGCGTATCGAGCACCGTGATATTGGTTCCCTCGAGCGCATTGACCAGCTTCCGGGTCATTGTGGCAATGCCCGAAAGGTGCCCAAGAAAGTTCAGCGCAGTTCTCTCACCCATCAGGATGGAGCGTACATTTCCGCTGATGCGTGCAATCTTGTCATTCTTAAAAAATTCTTTCCCATCTTCAACAATAAAATCGACCTCAAGTCCGGTGTCAATCATCTCGAAAACACGCCGAGCAACACGGGTGCCTGAAAGCGTGCCGCCGTTTTTAGCGATTACTCCTGCTTCGTCCTGTTCATCCGAGAAAATAGAAGTTGAGGTGATATCTTCAAAGTGTGGATAGTTTCCTTCGTGCAGGGCATGCACAGCTCGGCTAAAATCATCGGCGAGGTCCTCTGCGAGGGCACATGCTACGATGTAATCGAGCGGGCCTTTTATCACGTGCCTTCCTCTCTATACTCATCTTTTTATGGTTTCATCTATTAAGATTCTGGTATAAGATCAAAAGGTAACAGCCGGTCACCGTATTTTTCCTGTGCGGTTAAAAGCCTCTTGTTCTGCTCTTCGAGCACGACAAACAGCCGCTTCGGCGGATCAATGACATCGTTACTGTAAATATGGATTATCCTGTGCATTTTTGCAATATTTTCGGAGATCCGTACGGTAAACTGCTCGATATACTCACCTTCTGTATACTCCTTTTTCAGCACCTTTGAAAAAAGCCTTTTGAGATCATTGTACAGAGGAATATAACCAGTCGGCGTTTTCAGAGCTTCAACATCTTCATGCACCCGCAATTCCATCCATTTCAGCCAGACACGCTTGTCCTCCCGCTCATTCAGCCACCCGCCATTTTTGTCTTTCAAGAAGTAATTGACTGAAAAAATCTTCGGGGGATCTGCCAGGCCGCTGCCAAAATCGAGATTGTTCTGTATGTACGTGCCTATGGTAATTGAGAGAAAATCAAGATTAGACATGGGGTTGAACTTCCGCACCCCTTCCTTTCCGAGAGTTGCGGCCGTAGTTTCAGATTCGAGAGCAGCACCTTTGGTGATAATACCATGCTCCCAGTCGAAGGATTCCTCAACCGGTACCCATGTATCGGAGTCTCTCCCGCCGTAAATCACCCCGCTAACCTTCACACCCGAAGGATTTTCCATCTCGGAATCACGGTTTTCAAGAAGATCCATGCTCAGTGTAAAACGGGCGTTCTTGTGCGATACATCCACCTCCACACTGTCCTCACCGATTTTCCCGGTATACCAATGACCCGAATGATTAATGCCTTGTTCCGGAGGTTTTGAA
>CAZGJW010000074.1:0-13301 GCA_964525675.1 uncultured Spirochaetota bacterium | reverse complement strand
TGACATTATGGAGAACCGACATATCCGGCAGGACTCCGGCGTTTTTTCGGTCTTCAGTTACATATCCGAAACCCAGTTTGATTGCGTCGCGCACCGAATCAATGCGCACCGGCCTGCCTTCGAATAAAATCTCTCCGCTTTTTTTCGGTTCAGCGCCGTAGAGCGAACGCAGCAGATTGTGCACCCCCGAGCCGAGTATTCCGGCGAAGCCGAGAATTTCTCCCCTGTACAGCTTGAAGCTCACATCATCGACGTAATCGGCAATGGAAAAGTTTTTCACATCCATCACCAGTTCATTTTCATCTGTCTTTTCCCGCATACCGCCGAAATATCCCTTTACCACCTTTCCGACCATCATCTCGATAATTTCGCTGTCATTCGTTTCTGAACAGATTTTTGTTCCGATTTTCCTGCCATCCCGTAATACCGTTATCCTGTCGGCAAGCTCAAACGCCTCCTCCAACCGATGCGAGATGTAGATAATAGAAACGCCGTCGCGGCGCAGAGCGTTTATTATTTCGAAGAGTTTTTTTACCTCTTTTTCCGTCAGTGTTGCAGTGGGCTCATCCATGATTATGAGCTTCGACTCGAACGAGAGTGCTTTGGCTATTTCAACCATCTGACGTTCCGCAACGTTTATATCGCTCACATATTTTTTCGGATCTATCCCAACGTCAAGCCTTTCGAGTACAGCGGCGGCATCGGCATTAAGCTTTTTCCAATTGATAAACCTCCCGCCGATTCTTTTCGGCTCTCTACCGACAAAAATATTCTCAGCCACAGAGAGATCCGGTATGAGGTTGAACTCCTGATAGATAACCGAGATCCCTCTTGTCTGAGATTGATGTGTCGAAGTAAAGAGGACCTGTTCGCCATCAAAATAAATCGTTCCGGTTTCCAGTTCATACACACCGCCGAGAATTTTTATAAGCGTGCTCTTCCCGGCCCCGTTTTCTCCAACCAGCGCATGCACCTCTCCCTGCTTTACATCAAAGTCCACGTTGTCGACCGCCACAACCCCGGGAAAAGTCTTGACGACACCGGTCATCTCAAGCAGAACATCATCCGTCATAAATGAACCCTTGTTTTTCAACTTCGTGTATTAAAAAACTTCTTACCCGCATTCCCCTGTTCAACAGGAGAATTTATCTAACGGGAATTGCCGTTTTCCTGAAGCTCGTTTTTATTATACTGGACCTGAATACCCTGTCAACCGAATACATGAGTTCACTGCAGTTTATACTCCTTTTATAAATTGTGTCAAAACATTTCGGTAATCTATTTTCACTTATCAATATATTTATGTAATATTATTACTTTAGTAATTCTGCAATATAAAAATCAGCACTAAAAAAAATTGACATTAAGATGTAATTTTGTTACAATAAATATGAAATTTTTGTAACAACAAGGTCGTTCAAAATGGCGGGGGTCACGGTAAAAATCAGATCTCTCTATCCCAGCCTTCCCAATACCGAGAGACGGGTCGCCGACTATGTGCTGCAGAACACAGCAGCGGTGCCTTTCAAAACGGTGTATGACGTTGCTGAATCGGCAGGGACGAGCGTCGCCTCGGTGAGTCGATTCGTGCGGACTGTTGGGTACAGCAGCTTCAAGGATTTCAAGGTGGAATTGGCGCAGGATACACCCCCTGCTCTCGCAGAGATATATGGGGAAATAAGTCCGGACGACGGTGAGGAAGACATTGTAAAGAAGATTTTTAAAGGAAATATACAGAGTATCGAAGATACGCTGAAACTGCTGAACGTACACGATATTATCGAGGCCTCACATGCGCTCAGCAGGGCCGGGAGGATTCTATTCTTCGGCATCGGCGGCTCCGGTACTGTTGCGCGTGATGCAGCACTCAGGTTTTCCCTCATCGACGTGCAGGCTGAAGCCTATACCGAACCCGTTCATATTTTAACTGCCGCGAAGAGGTTGAAAAAGGGGGATGTCGGAGTGGGCATATCCCATTCGGGAAGGACTGTAATGACCGTAAACGGTCTGAAACTGGCCCGTGGAAACGGCGCGATTACCATCGGCATTACCAACTACCTGAAAACCCCTCTGAGCAGGAATGCGGATTATATATTCTGTACCTCTTTTTTTGAGAACAAGGTCAAGGTTGCAGCCCTGTCACCGCTTACGGCACAGATCTGCATTATCGATGCTCTGTACCTGCTCGTTGCCTATAACAGAAAGGATATCTGGAATATAGAAGATCTAAACAGGATCACAGAGCATCTTCTCAGAATGAAGGAGTGATATTTTAGGATTCAGATCATGTGTTTGTGCGCTTAGACCTTTACGACGTATCAACAGATGTCAACGCGCCGCATGATATTTTTCAAGGAGCCTCGAGCATGATTGACGGACGAATCGTTGACCTGAGTCACCACCTGTATCCGGGGAAAGAGGAGTATCATCTCGACCTTGTCACCCACAAAACAGATGAGCTCTACCCGCAGTACAGAGTCGATCCAGGGGTCTGGTATATATTACAGGATGTTTCCATGTCATCTCACTGCGGAACGCATATCGAGTTCCCCTACCATCATAACAGAAACGGACTGGATGCGGGCTCATATCCCCTAGAAAGGCTGATAGGAGACGCCCTGCTGCTCGATTACACCCATAAGAAACCGGGTGAAGCGGTGACTCTCGGCGAGCTCAAGAAGCAGGACAGGAAAATCAGGGAAAAAGATATGCTGCTCTTCAATTTTAACTGTGCCCGACTGTACCGCACCCCGAAATCACATGAGCGGCCGTATATAACGACTGAAGCGATCAGATGGCTCATTCTCGAAAAAAAAATCAAACTAATCGGCTCCGATGCGTCGGGTATTGAGGTACCGAAGGCGCCGAATCAGCCGAACCATCAGTTCCTGATGGATCACGGCGTGCCTATTATCGAGTTCGCAGCAAATCTGGACCATCTGCAGCATGAGCGTTTTATTCTTTTTGCGCTCGCGCTTCGGATAGCGGGTCTTGACTCCTGTCCCGTCAGGCTCACCGCGATAGAGGAAACATCCGATGAGTGAGGAAAAGATGGATAAAAAAACGGCTATTGGGCTGTACCGAAAAATGGTGCAGATACGAAAATTCGAGGAAAAGCTTTACTTTCTCTTCCAGACCCGTCCCATGCCCGGAAGCATGCATCAGTACAACGGTGAAGAGGCTGTTGCCGTCGGTATATGCGCGCACCTGGACAGGCAGGATTATATAACCAGCACACACAGGGGACACGGACACTGCATTGCAAAGGGTGCGGACATCGAGGCAATAATGGCGGAGATGTTTGCGAAATCAACCGGCTGCTGCAAAGGGATGGGGGGTTCGATGCATATAGCGGATTTCAGCGTCGGGATGCTCGGGGCGAATGCCATTGTCGGAGCCGGGATTCCAATAGCCGTGGGTGCGGCATGGTCCTGCCAGTATCGGAAAACAAAGCAGGTCGCCGTTGCCTTTTTCGGAGACGGCGCAGCAAATGAAGGCGCTTTTCACGAGGCTCTGAATCTCGCGGCCGTATGGAAGTTGCCGGTTGTGTTCGTATGCGAGAACAATATGTACGGATTTTCGACCCATTACCGGTGTGTAACTGCCATCGAATCCATTGCCGACAGATCCTCCGCATATGGGATACCGGGTGTAGCAGTCGACGGTATGGATCTTATTGCTGTGTACAACGCGGCGAAAACCGCTGTCCGGAAGGCTCGTGCGGGTGAGGGCCCCACGCTTATTGAGTGCAGGACATACCGCTATATGGGGCACTCCCGTTTTGAAAAGGCGGCATACAGATCAGCAAAAGAACTCGAAGAATGGAAAAAAAGGGATCCGATCGCTGCTTTTAGAAGATATCTCGCCGGTACGTTGAGGGTTGAAAAAACGAAAATCGATTCAATCGACCGGGAGTCTGCTGAACAGGTTGAAAAAGCGGTGCGGTTCGCCGAAAACAGCCCGGAGCCGGATTCAGACGACTATAAAAAATTTATCTTTGCATAGGAGACGACGAAAACCATGCAGGCAAAAAAGATCGTCGATGCACTGAACCAGGCATTGCGTGAGGAGATGGAAAGAGACGAGCGCGTCGTTCTTCTTGGAGAGGACATTGCCGTTTTCGGCGGGGCTTACAGGGTAACCGAGGGGCTGCTCGATCTTTTCGGTGAAGACCGTGTGAAAGACACTCCCATTTCAGAATCCGCTATAATCGGCGCTGCAATCGGCGCAGCGATGACAGGTCTCAGGCCGGTCGCCGAGATTCAGTTCAACGATTTTCTCACCTGCGCCATGGACCAGATATGCAACCAGGCGGCAAAAACCAGGTTTATGCTCGGCGGGCAGGCAACCATTCCGATGGTAATACGCGCTCCCTACGGTGCAACCGGACGAGCAGCCCAGCATTCGCAGTCGCTCGAGGCCTGGTTCATGCATACGCCCGGGCTGAAGGTGATTATGCCCTCAACACCGTACGACGCAAAGGGACTTCTCAAGACTGCGATACGGGACGACAACCCGGTTATGTTCTTCGAACACAAGCTTCTCTACGGAGCGGCCTCTCCCGGCGGAACGGCGAAGACGGCAGTCAATGAGCTCGACGAATCTTTCACGCCTGCACCCGATGAAGAGTATACCGTTGAGTTCGGTAAAGCGGATATAAAAAGGAGCGGGAAGGATGTAACCATCGTTGCTACGGGGTACATGGTGCACAAATCACTCAAGGCGGCGGCGAGACTATCGGCTGATGCGGGTATCGACTGTGAAATAATCGATCCGAGAAGCCTCGTCCCGCTCGACACGAAAACGATTATCCATTCTATCGAGAAAACCGGCAGAATGGTGATTGTGAGCGAGGATGTGTTGAGCTGTGGTGTTTCAGCGGAAATAGCGGCGATAGCCGCTGAACAGGCTTTCTTCTACCTTGACGCGCCGATTAAAAGAGTCGCTGTTCCAAATACACCCATACCATTCGCTCCGATAATGGAGCAGGCCGTTATTCCGCAGACCGATAGTATCATAAACGCGGTCGTCGAAACGGTAAAGGGTTCATCTTCGGACTTGCAGACAGTATAGATTAGGGCCTGATTATAACCGGTATTCGGCCCGCCCGGCACAAAAGCGGTGCTCGAGCGATGTAGTTCCGAAACAACCGGATTACAGGAACAGAAACCGTTACACAGATAGAGGAGCGTGCCAATGCAGTACGGCTATATCTTTGATTTTGACGGCGTTCTCGTAAACACCATGGAGCTTCACTATGAAGCCTATTCACAGGCATGCAGGGAGTTCGGGATACCCGTGGACAAAAAGCGGTTTTTTTCTCAGGCAGGGATGACCGGAAGGGAGCAGATACGCTTCTTTGCCGAAAAGGCAGGCATAGAAGTGGATATCGAATCCGTATATCAAAGAAAGAGTGAATTGGGCAAAGATTGGACGGACCGCGCGGCCGATATTTCGGTCAACATACAACTTCTTAATATACTGCGGCAAAACGGTGTGAAAGTCGCGGTTGCAACCGGAAGCACACCAAAATCGATCCTCCCTATTATGGCAAAATTCGGTATCGAAGTAGATGCTGTTGCCACCTCGGAGGATGTTAAACGCGGAAAACCGAACCCAGATCTATTTCTTCGTGCCGCAGAAAAACTGGGCATTCCCCCGCAAAGATGCATCGTGATCGAGGATTCCGACGTCGGAATCGAGGCTGCAAAAAACGCCGGTATGAAAGCGATGCGCTTCTACAATAATTCAGGAGGAGTGTAACGATGGCATATCCGGTCATTGTTCCGAGAGAAAGCACAGAAATGGAGTCCTGCCGGATTACCCGATGGTATGTTAAGGAGGGAAACCGGGTAAAGGCCGGACAGTTATTATGTGAGGTCGACACAGGCAAGGCAAGCTTTGATATCGAAGCACCGGCGGACGGGCTGGTTCTGGCACTGTTTTTTACCGATGATGCCGAGGCCCCTCTCCTTACACCTATAGCAGTGATTGGAGAAGAGGGGGAGGAGTTCGAACAGTTCAGACAGAAACCACCGCCTGCCGGGAACAAGGGCCGTATTGCGGAGAGGATAAAAAGAGTGGACACAGATCAAAGTATAAAGCCTGAGGCACCTTCTGCAAAGGGCAAAAGCAAGACAAAGATTACCACATCTCCTCGAGCACGCACGCTTGCACACCGGAATAATGTGCCGCTTTCAGAGGTAAGAGGCTCAGGCCCCCAGGGTGCAATCATTGCGGAGGATGTGCAGAAATGGATAGCGAGACACGGCATACCCAAAAACGGTCTGAACCCGGAGTATGGAGGGACGAACGGGTAAGCGCCACCGGCACATTTCAAATTGACGAACGGGTGCTGCAGCATATACGAAACGGGTACGAATACGCCAGCGAGGTGTATGAAGCAGAACAAACCGAGGTCGTGCTCGGCAGGGCTGCCAGGGCAGAGGATGATGTATTTGTCCGAAAATGCGCGCAGGATAATGTGCCGGTGCACAAACGGGCAGGAGGAGGAGGAACTGTTGTTCTTTGCACGGGGGTGATCGTCATTTCGGTTGCAGGAAGAACAGTGCTGCCCTATCATCTGAAAGAGCACATGAATGCGGTAAATGAGGTTGTTATCAAAGCACTTGAGAGCCTTGGCGTCAGAGGCCTTGCAATTAAAGGCATATCCGATATCACCATCGGGGATAAAAAAATTCTTGGTTCTTCCCTCCATAGAAAGAAGGACCTTGTCTTATATCAGGGTTCTCTCCTCGTGGATCCGCCCCTCGACATGATCGCCGGGTATCTCCGCCACCCTAAAAAAGAGCCGGATTACCGGAAAGGAAGGCCGCATCGCGACTTCTTAACCTCTTTGTACCGGGAAGGGTATCTGCTGAATAAATTCAAGCTCATTGAAACGCTGAAAAAGGAACTGGCAGAGCGGTGCCCATGGTCCTCCTGAGAATAAGGAAGACATGTCCCCCTGAGAAAAGGAGGACAGGTCCCCCTTCCCCACTTTTGATATTTGATTTTTATCCATTTTTGTAATAGATTTGCTCTATGCATGAAGAAGAATCCTGGCAGAAGGTATTAAAGTTCACCGCTATCTTTTTCGCCGTGATTGCCGGCATCTTTATCCTGAAAACCCTGAGAGGAATCTTCATTCCGCTCATGATTGCGGTATTCCTCTCTTACCTGTTCGCACCGGCGGTTGAATTTCTTGCAAAAATAAAATTTCCCAGGATACTCTCCCTCTTTATACTACTAGCGATTATATCTCTCATCGGGACGTTCGTTGCGCAGTTCCTCGTAAAGAACGCGAAGGAGTTTATCGCCTTCTGGCCGACAATGGAAAGGACGATCATCACCAATATCGGCCATTTTTTGACAAATTATGTTAAAATCGATACGACAACCCTCACAAGTATTTTACGAAGCGCCAGGGTTGCAGAATTTTTACAGTCGGCTTTCAGTTTTTCTCTCTCTTTTGCAGGCAAATCTCTTTTCACATTACTCATTCTCGTATTCATTTACCTGACCTATCACAACTACCCCCGTCTTATAAAGAAGGCCTTCAAACAAAAGAGGGTGAGCGAAATATTCAAGATCCTCCGCAATATCAACATTCAAATTATTAACTATATCTTTATAAAAACACTGATCAGTATGGGAACTGGCCTTCTTACCGGCATTGCATGCTGGCTTCTTGGCATCAAGTTTGCGGTTTTATGGGGGTTTCTTGCGTTTATGCTCAACTATATCCCCTATATCGGATCACTCGCGGCAGTGGTATTTCCGATTATTCTCTCTCTGCTCCAGTTTCCTCATTCCTACATTCCGCTCTTTACTGCTATTTCACTGATAGTCATCCAGATGTTCATGGGGAGCTATCTTGACCCCGAAATGATGGGCAACCGCTTCAACCTGTCGCCCATACTGATAATCGTGTCGCTGTTTTTCTGGAGCTACGTGTGGGGTATTGTCGGGGCCTTTATAGCCGTACCGATTACTGCAATCGTAAAGATCGTGCTCATGAATATAGAGCCGATGAAACCGATAGCTATCCTCATGAGCAAGAAGGCAGAAGGAATCTGAATATGGGCGTTATTCTTTCAGATGGACAGACTTTCCAAAATTATATGCGTGCTGTTCCGAGGAAAAAATCTCCTGGTCGATGATATAACAGCCCTGTTTTTCCATGTCATTCATCAGCGCGGCCAGGGCTTTTCTTTCACTCATCCCTCCTTTTGCAAGAAAGGCTATCGACCGTTTACCTGAGATTCCGCCCGTATTGCTGAGCATTTCTTTTAGGCGCATCGGTGTTTTTGGTTTGAAACCTCCTGTTGAAAATGAGCCCACAAAAAGATGGCGGCAGCCGGCAAGTCCTGAAAACCTCTCGTCGTTATCAGTATAGACCTGCACACGGTGCCCCTGTTCTTCTAGCCCTCTCTTCAACCCACGGGCCAGTTTTTCAATGACTTTTTTTCCAGTGGAGTATATTATTCCAATGAGCACTGCCGCCTCCTCGTAATCTGAATACTCAACCGACTTGCGGCCGACTAAACGCCGCCGGTGCGAATGCCGCTCACCGACGGCATTAATAGTAATCGTATCCAGGAAAAAAATCAACCGTATTGAGCATGCAATTGGGCATGTTATGGTTGGAATCGAAGAAATCACCGATATGCAGGTTATTACTGTAACTCTCAGCCCTGTGTTCGATAAGACACTATGGATTCGCAATTTTAGTACAGGAAACACCTTTCTTGCTTCACGGTCTGAAACATACGCCGGCGGGAAAGGCGTAAACGTATCCCGCGCACTGCTCAATTTTTCTATCCACACAACTGCAACCGGTATTCTCGGAGACGAGGGAAAAGATGCCTACCATCGACTTCTTGATGCCGATGGAATCGAGCATGATTTTTTCATAATCCGAGGGGCAGTTCGCACCAATATTACTGTTGTCTCACCGGAGACCGGCAGAGAAACCCATCTGAGGGAAAAGGGCTTCTCCGTACGCAACACCGTTCTCACGGAATTTGCAGGAAAGCTCCAGGAGTTGAAGGATAAATCGATCAATGGACTTTCTGCTGAATTGCATGAAAAGGCCGTATCCCGTCTCCCCGTCCTTTTCATATTCGCAGGCGGCTTGCCGACGGGCCTTTCAAAACACACGTACGGAGAGCTCATAGAGACAGTCAAGGGGTGGAAGTGCTCTTCTATGCTTGACGCATCGGGTGAAGCCTTCAGGGAGGGGGTCCGAGCAGCTCCTCTCTTTATCAAGCCGAATATGCGGGAGGTTGAAGATGCGCTCGGGTTTCTACCGTCGTCGAAAACGGATTTTATTAAAGCGGTTGAAACCTTTCACAGTATGGGTACTGAGCGGGTGATGATTTCAAGGGGAAAGGATGGCATAGTTTATTCCTGCGGAAACGGTATCCTGGAGGCCAGACTTGTAATCGAGCATCCGATAAACACAGTCGGATCAGGTGACTGCGCTGTTGCGGGCGGGGTGATCGGCATAATCCAAAATCTCAGTGACGAGGATACAGCTCGTCTCGCCTGTGCCATGGGCGGCGCAAATACACTGATCTCCGGAGCCGGCCGCTTCAGCAAAGACGAGGCGAACAAACTGCTGGAACAAGTCCAGCTCGATTATCTTAAAAACCCGGTCTGAAATAACCTTGCAATACAAACATGCCGCCAACGGTGAGCGGTTGGTTTCCCACGATATGAAAGTGGGGGTCTGACGGCAATGTCCGGACACAACATGTACAAATACTGTTTCTTACTCTATGCCGAATTTTTTCTCAGCTTCTCCGAAAACCCTGTCGAATATCTCAATCACGCGGTCTATTTCATCTCTGGTTATATTCAACGGAGGTATAAGCTGCATCCGGTTGTGATAATAACCACCCTTCTCGTACAACAGCCCCTCTGCGACACACCGGTCCCTGATATATGTCGCTTCTTTTGAGGCTGGTTCCTTCGTTTTCCTGTCACGAACAAGCTCCAGCCCGGTATATATCCCCTTATTGTCTATCCATCCTAAAATTGTGTGCTTCTTCTGGAGTCCCTTGAGGCCCTCAACAAAATATGATCCGATCTCGTTTACCTTTTTTAAAAACTCATCGCCTGTCACCACATCGAGCACGTAGTTCCCTGCTGCACATGCCAGCACGTTACCCGCCTGAGTCGATACATGCGCACCAGGTCCCCACTCCGTTAGTATCTCATCCCTTGCAATGACCGCAGATATCGGAAGCCCTCCTCCCAGGGCCTTTGATGTCACAATCATATCAGGTTCTATACCCGAGTGCTCGAAGGCCCACAGCTTTCCGCTTCTCCCGAGGCCGGTCTGTATCTCATCAACTATCAGAAGCATCCCGAACTTATCTGCCATACGCCGTAATTCCTGCAGATATTCAGCAGGCGGTATATAGTACCCCGCACTGCTCTGAAACGGGCTCACCAATATTGCAGCGACGTTGCATATCCCATTGACACCATCCGTGTACGGTGATTCCTTGCTGTCAAGCAGTTTCTCAAAATCCTTTATACAGTCCATCGCATGTCCGGGCTCGTTTCTGTACTCATGGGGAAATTGGAAATATCCTATTGCCTTATCAGGCAATACGGGATAGAAAAAGGGCTGCATGTTTCCTTTGCCGGTCAATCCCATGGTCCCGTATGTTACGCCGTGATAATCCCCGTACGCCGTTAAAATATACGGGTTTCCCGTAAAGTATCGGGCCGCCCTCACCGCAAGCTCTATACCGTCACTTCCGGTAACGCCGAACATCACTCTTGTTTTCCCTGTGATCTTCGAATGTTTCGATAATTTTTCTGCAAGCTTTATTCGTTCAACATGAGGAAAGTCAAAGAAATGTGTCAGTTTTGAAGCTTGTTCCTGTATGATTTTGGTTATTTCTTTATTGCATTCTCCAAGCGCGTTCACCGCAAAACCTGCAAGCAAATCAAGGTACTTTTTTCCGTCAGCATCGTATAAATATGCTCCCTGGGCCCGTTCAATTATCGGTGTAACATCAAAGATTCCCCAGCCGACTCCCCCAAACGATTCGTACTGCGCCCATTTTCGGGCAAGTGCTTTCGATTTATCTCCAAAAGGAGAGGACTCTATCCTTTCAAGCAGCTCTTTTTCCGTTACCTTGAGTTTCTCTCGTTGAGCAATCAATCTTTCACGAAATCCTTTTATCATTTTTTCACTCCTTGTAATAAGATTGTACCATCTTTAAAAACGGTACGTAAACAATTATCTGCCCATTGCCTATTCTTTCACTGCTCCGGCAACAAGGCCCTTTATAAGAAAGGTTCTCAGACCGAAATAGAGTATCACCATGGGAAGAATTATTAATATAACTGCCGCACATACAGCGCCGATCTGGGTACCCTGTTGGGTTATCAAACCTGATACCGCGACAGGAAGTGTTTTACTTTTTTTACCGGTTAGTATCAGTGCAAAGAGGAATTCATTCCACGATAGAACAAAGCTGAATACACCAGCAGAGAGAATGCCGGGAAGAGAAATCGGCAGTATAACACGGAGAAAAGCCGTAAACCTGTTGCAGCCATCAACCATAGCACTTTCTTCTAATTCTTTTGGAATACCCTGAAAGAACCCAATTAATATCCAGATAATAAATGGTATGTTGAATGTGATGTATGTAATTATGAGGCCTATTCTTGTGTTGTACAGTCCAATTGTTTTATATATGAGAAAAAACGGAATGACCAGAGTAATCGGAGGAAGCATCTGTGTTGAAAGTATTCCTATAACCAGTGCGTTGCCCCCAGTTTTAAATCTTGAATAGCTAAAAGCTGCAGGAGCCCCGACTGCCAGACAGATCAGTGTTGATGTAACAGCCACTATTATGCTGTTTGCAAAAAACAGCTTGAATGGCTCTTCTTTGAAGATGACCTTGTAATTTTCCAATGTCGGGATAAAAATCCATTTCGGCGGAATACGGTATGCCAAAACACGATGCACGAGAGAGGTTCGGAAAATCCAAAGAATAGGCAGTATTACTATCAGACATTCAATGATGAGTATCAGATGCACCAGGGATAACGATACCTTCTTTTTCAGTCTGTAATTTATCATAAGAAATATCCTCTCAACTCCTCCCGGCCAGTATTTGCCATTTCATCAGGGGATTTCTTATCAAATTATGTTTCCTGCCGATTCATTACTTTTAATAGGACGATACTGAAAATTAAAATAATGATTAAAAGAATAAAAGATTGAGAAGATGCATCTCCCATACTTAATTCCCTGAATGCCTTTTTATACACAAAAAAGCTCATCGTTTCTGTTCTGAAACCAGGTCCGCCTCGAGTCAGTATATATATCAGATCATATGTTTTAATCGCGGCGATCATCCGTATGAGTATAGCTATCATAAGAACTGGAGCAAGCATAGGGAGTGTTATATAAAAAAACGTCTGGAAACTCGAAGCGCCGTCCACTCGTGCCGCCTCATAGGGAGTTTTATCCAGGCTTGTCAATCCCGCAAGAATTAAAATCAGTATCAGGGACGTTTCATGCCATACATCAACAACGATCACTGTAAGCATAGCAAGTTTCGGGTCACCGTACCATCCATAGCTCTTTGCACCAAATAAACCCAGTATATAGTTCACAATCCCAAGGTCGGGTTGAAGGAGGAGTCTCCATATCAAGCCGACGGCAATTGGAGGCATCATAACAGGAATCATAAGAATTATCGTATAAAAAGTTTTACCTTTCAGATCATCACGATTCAATAGCAGGGCGGTCCCGAGGGCAATGAGAAACTCGAGAGTAACAACTGAAAAAGTAAGGATAAATGTGTTTTTCATTGATATGAGGAATTCTCTGTCTCCAAACGCACTCACATAGTTCTTTAAATAAACCCACTTTCCAATGCCGAACTGCAGTATGTATTTATGAAGGCTTAAGTATAAGGAGTACACGAGCGGGGCAACAATAACCAGAAGAAGAATGAAAATCGTCGGATACATCATACTGTATTTGAACTGAAAAACCTTCTGCAAAACAGTTTTATTTCCCATTGTATATAAACCTACCGATGTGATTAAAAGCGCGTATGTCCCTGGCGGGATATGCCGCTTTGCGGCCGAGTATCAAACAGTAACTTGCGCGAAATTACTTAAAAGCTGGCCTGCATTTTTTTTATTTTGCTTGGGCGTCTTAGCGTTTTGAAATATAAGACGCCCAAAATTTATCCTGCAACATTACTTTTTTTGCATTTCAACAAGAGGGTCATCAACAACAATCTCATTCAGTTTCTTGT
>CAZGJW010000073.1:0-13356 GCA_964525675.1 uncultured Spirochaetota bacterium | reverse complement strand
TCAAAGATTGATAATCGTGTTAAATATACGGACAGGCATCTCCATTATCAAGAATAAATTTATCGCTGTTTTGCGATTGCGGGACCAGATGAGGATACTTAAGACTTATAGGAACGCTGTCTCTACCGATAAATTAAAAGTGGACTAGGTCCCCGGGGGAAGGTCCCTGGCGGGATACGTCCCTGAGGACCGAATATCATGAAGTAACTTCGAGAGAAGTTACTTAAAAGCGGTGTAAGTCCTTGGCAGTACCGAGTGTAAAAGATTAACTTAATCCAAGTTACTTAAAAGAACACATGGCATTACGCCCGAACAGTATGAAGAGTAATGGAAAAGAAAGAAAAAGAATTGCTTGTTGATCCAGGCGATTGGTACTCTGAACTTTTTAATGGCGAGCCCAATGAGGCGGCCCCCTCGGCCCATACCTCCAATTCGACAAAATCAACAGAACAATTGCCGGAATCCGTTCCTTCTGCGGAAACTGAGGAATCCCATCCAGATGAAGCTGCGGCCACCTCCCTGGAAAAAGAAAATCATACACCGGGAAAAAGCACACACATTCCTGTGTATGCCTTTTTTTGTTGTTCGGTTATTATATTTGTGCTGTGTTTGTACTATCTCTTTCATGCTGATGATTTTAGCACACTCCCGGCTCTTCATTTTAGCCCGCCCCGCTCAGAATATATCTCGAGCTATCTCTCGTATTCTGCAAATCAGAATATGTCCAGCAGTGCCCTTGATCTTCTGAGAAAGAATGGAGCACGGCTTGCATCGCTCCAGTATGAGCTCGAAACCCTCGAAAAGAACAAAAACAGTTTCATTAAAGGGATAGAAGGCAAGGATAAAATTTATTTGCAGAGCAGGTCTATATTCGGACTGACGGGAAAAGAGAAGAACCTGCGGTCTATAGCCGACCTCGTCAGATCGGATGTAGAGTTCAGAGGGGAAAAGAAACGCCGCATACAGATATATCTACAGCAGTACAATAAAAAAAGGCAGTCCCTTCTTGCGCAAAAAGCAGAGTATGAAAAAGCTATTGACGACCTGACTGCATACCAGAGGATGGTTGACCGTATCCAGCCTGGTAAAGCTCCAGGCTTGAATAGTGTGTTTCTTCTCGATACCATACGGTCCGGTTACCTAAATAAATTTCTGTACTCCGTCGAACACGAGGATTATGATGGGGCGCTTTCCGCCCTGAAATTCCTCGAGCCCCTGTCCACAAGAGGGAATGAAACGACGATGAAACTGATTCATCGCCTGATTCTTCTGTTGAAAGAGTATGACAGTCGGATGGAACTGCTGACCAGACATTCGCCATTTGAGGAAATAAATCTTGCATATTTGAATGAAGACTACAATGCAGTTGAAAAGAAAATCGGTAATCTTCAAAAAGAAGGATTTTTGAAGCCTATTCTCAGCGGGGTAGACGGAAGTCTTTTCGTGAACAGCACGAGTCGGGATGCGATTGACTCTGAAATCAGGCAGAGTGAGCAACTTGTAGATCTCGTTCAGAAAGCCCAGATGTATGAGAAAAAAAACGAGTATAAAAAAGCCCTCGATATATATGAAAACCTGCTTGTCTTCAGAACGCATAGTTATGACCGTGAAATGATACTTGGAAAGCTTTACTCAATCTGGCTTGTTCTCGAGCAAGAAAAGCAGAGGCGGGAGGAGAATACACGGGCGATAAAGTACATTGACAGTGCCCGCATTCTCGGTAGGGAAGGCAAGGACGAAGAAGCCCTCGATTATTACAGGATGCTTTTACAGGAATGCCCGAACTCCGATTACACACGGGAGGCAGTGGAAGGTATTATCAAGATTGCCTCTATGCAAAATATTCACGGTTGATCTCGAGAATATGTGTATGCATTCATCACCCCGAATTCGTATGGATATTCGCATCCGCGGTATTTTTCTTTCACAACATGGGAAATTTCGGCGTTTTTAATGCTGGACAGACATATTTTTTCTCAGCCATCAGGGCTGAAGAGAGCCTCAACCTGTGGGTTATGTTCTTTCTGATCAGAGGGCTTGCAAGCGGAATCGTGGCATTGTCAGGAGGTATTATCCTCGAAAGGCTCCAACAGTTTCAATCCATTGGCAATGCCGACGTTTTCAGGATATATTTCGGGTCTGTCGCTCTTATATTCGTTTTTATCATGATACTCATTGCCAGGATGGAAAACCTGGGGGCCTATCCCATCCGTAATGCAATGGCAATAATCTTCTCTCAAAGGGAAATACGTACAGTCAGCCTGCTGAATAGGCTGGACCGGTCACAGACAGTTTCAGAAGAAAAGAGCGCAATCAGGGCGCTTGCCGCATCGAAGTCGGAGCTGTCAATAGACGATATTCTGAACAAGCTTAAATCACCGCTGTTTACAATACGGAAAGAGGCTCTTTCAGCACTCAGCACCCTGCCGGTTGATAAAACCGTTATCAACGCTCTTATATCAGAGGTCAAAAACCACGCATTCACAACAGCATATATTGCAGCAGATATTATCGGGAAGAGAAAAATCAAAGAATCTAAAGCCGTACTCAGAAAACAACTTTACTCGAAGGATTACATTTTAAGCGGTAAGTGCATGGTAGCTCTTGCACATTTGAAAGACAGGAAAAGTCTTGAGGCTATTGAAGATATTATCAGGAAAACTAGAAATACGGGGTTAATTGTGCATGGTGCCGCTGCCCTGTCAATATTCTATGACCCAGCCTCAGTTCAAACGCTTCTTGCCAAATTAAAAGAAAAAAACCAGCCCTATATGCGGGACGAAATAATATTATCCATTGCGGGTATTCTCGGATTCGAAAAATGGTTCTATCCGGTCTATATTGCTTTTCTTGAAAACAGCACAACCGGGATTTCTCATTTAGTCGATTTTTTACATGAAAACCGGTCTCCGAAGCAGATTGTCGATCAGATTGAAGAATTGTATGTGAGCCTCCCAATAACCGGTTCATCTCAATTTTCAATGCTTGCAGAAAAACTGCTTCAACAGATAGCTGTAAAGCCGGAAGGTGTTGACATATCGCCTCTTATGCTATCGGCTGTTAAAGATGCAGGCCTTGCCAGGCTTGTGCGCTTTCGTTTTCTTATTGCAGCAACAATCACCTTGTTCGAAATAAGGGGACATCATACGTAATGGTGAGCGGCACTGACGATTTTCGTGCTTCGCACGGCTAAAGGGAGTGCCTGCAATTCAAATATTTCAGAGGAATAGCATAAACCACTATAGATTATATTCGCTCAAGGATCAAAAAGGTAAAAGGAATTGCTCCCTCATGTTCTTCCCTGAAAGAAACCTTGAACTGTTCCTCGGGATAGGAGGGAAAGTAGACATCCCCCTCGAAATCACTCCTGATACGTGTCAGATAGATCCTGTGGGCAACAGGTAAGGCCTTTTCGAATACCTCTTTCCCGCCTAGAATAAAAACGTCGTTTCTCTTCATCTTTTTTGCATATGAGAGGGCCCCTTCAAACGAATGAAAGATAATCGCCCCGTCCGCTCTGTAGTTTTTTTGTCGTGTGAGGATGATGTTTTCACGCTGCGGCAGGGCCCGGCCTATTGATTCAAATGTTTTTCTCCCCATAATGACAGGATGTTCGAGGGTGTGTCTCCGGAACCACTGAAAATCCTCGGAGATATGCCAGGGGAGTTTTCCGTTTTTTCCAATGACTCCTGTCTGTGTCATTGCAACGATAATGGATACTGTCATGGTCAGTAGCCCTTTTCTTTCAGCTCATTGAAGTGTTTTTTTGCAAGCTCATTGTCCTTGTCGACAGCCAGGAGATGCATATATACCTTTTTTGCTTCAGTAAAATGCTGAGTTTTTTCATAGGTAACGGCAAGATTTGTGATGTAGAGCTTGTCTTCCGGTTTAAGAGAATACGCCTTCTCGAAGTAGGGAAGAGCTTTTTCATACATACCGAGATTTCCATACACAAGCCCCAGGGCTTCAAGAGCCTGATCATGATTCGGGCTGTACTTCAGGGTGAGCTCGAATTCCTCCACTGCCTTATCGTACTGTTGGGATTTTACGTAGCGTTTTCCGTCCTCATAGTGTTTTGTTGACTTAACATTGGCGCATCCCCCGAGCAGGAGCAAGAGGAGGCCAAATAAAACGGCAAATGCTATAAAACTTTTGTATTTTCTTGAAATTCGTCGTTTCCATATATTTTGAGTGTTAGTGCCTGCTGTCATTACCAGGTTCCTTTCAGAAATGTGTTTTTTTTTGCAAGTGTGATACAACTGCGATTAAGATACATCTTGCAAAGATACATCTTGCAAAGATACATCTTGCTAAAGATACAATGAATGGGGCCTAAAAAGAATTAAAAACGAGGGTCAGGAACGTGTGCCTGTTTCGGTGTCCGCGGGTAAAGCGGGTAGGCTATGTTCGGCGGTGGCGGTAGGAGAAATAGCAACCGGGTTGATACTTTATGCATTACATTAAAATACATGCTGCACAGTATGGCGTATCATGATTCAGTTTTTCTTAAAAATAGGCAAGTGAACTTTCAATCTTAAAAGGTTCAAGCCAACGCTTGCCTAATGGTTTTTACCTTAATTTATCAATACTTAAAAAACCATGGAAAATTAAAAGACCGTTGTTTTTTAAAAAATCTGGTACAAAATATCAGTCTTTTAATAGATAAAACCATAATTTATACACGCCCGTCAGCAGAATACCAAGTGCAAAATAGTACCATACCCACAGAGGGAGACCCGCTGCCAGTGCCGGAGTCTTTCCCCAGTTCCAGAAATCGTTTCCCAGAATAAAAATTAGGATAAAAATCGGTATAAAGAAAAGTGATCTCCTTCTGATCTGAAATACAATATTTGTATTTTCGTTTCGGGCGCTCGTCAGGACGCTTACGAATATAAACACAACGCCGGTTACGCTCAGTATGGGAATGACCGGGTGTAAACCGGATATCTGTATTTTTTCGAAATAGTAGGCTATAACCATGGATTCACCGGTGAATATACTTGCGATTGCGCCGAACCTGTTGGCTTTTTTCCAGTACAGGCCGCCTAAAACACAGGGCCCGAGCACACTCAGACCGTTGAAGGTCGTCCTGCTGATAAATTCAAGAATAGTATTCGGCGGTTTCAAGGCAATTAATAAGCTGACGGCGCCGATCACAATAATGGTGATTTTTTCCTTTAAGATTTCATTCTTTTCCACTTTGAGAAAATCGATGGTGATCATCGAAGTAAGAGTCAGGAGCTGGGAGTCCATTGTCGACATGAGTGCTGCGATGGCTCCGGTCAAAAGGAGGGTGCTCAGGAACGCACTCGTATAGTTTTCGAGCAATAGCGGGAAAATAGTATCCGATCTGCCTGCCTCTAAAACGGGAAATGTAAATCTTCCCATTACACCTATCGACACGGTAAGAAAAAAAAGGAACGTGGTTATGATGGGATAGAGGATTACCGTCGAGTGGAGGGTCTCGCGGTCCTTTGCAACCATGAACCGCTGGAAGAGCTGTGGAAACATGGGGTCAGCAAAGAACCAGAGTACCATGTAGCCGATCCAGATACCAAAACCCATCGAACCGTTCATTCCCGGTCTTGAAAAGAGCGAAGGAGCATTGGAAAAAATAGTTTCATGCACATGGATAAAGCCCCCGCTTTTCCGGGCAATAATCATAAAGGCGATGAGTGTGAATACAATCATCAGCACTCCCTGGAAAAAATCGGTCCACACTATCGATCGAAGTCCGCCGAGCACCACATAGGTTACCACAAAGCCGGTAATAAGAAGCGCTCCAGCGAGGTAGGGTATACCGATAAGCGAATTGAGCGATTTCCCGCTCGCGATGGCCTGCAGGGAAATGTAGGGCAGTGTGAAAATAATCATTATCATGGAGAAGAGTTTTTTCAGGAAGGGTGAGTTGTACCGGTCCTGGATAAAATCCGAGGGAATTATGTAGTTCCTCTTTTTTGAAAGGATAAGGATTTTTTCTCCGATAACGATGAATGAAAGCGCCATGAATGCCGTTCCGAAGCCCATAACCGGATAGAATGAGTAACCGATTCTGTAGCCGGCGCCGGAAAAGCCGAATATCGTAAAGGCACTGAAGTTAGTCGCAGCCATGGTAAAGAAAAGGAGCATGCGGTTTAAATTACGGCCGGCAAGAAAGAATTCGACGGAGCTGATCCGCGCGCTTTTTCGAAACAGCACACCGATACCGAGTGTTGCGAGAAGATAAACCAGTACAATGGAAAGTTGTGTAATCATTATACCCTCCTCTAAATTTGGTATATACAGATCAAAGACAACAAATTTCCGAATTTGTTGAAACGTCGGGATTGCCTGGATTTCAGAACAGCGAGTTCATGATTACGAGAAATTAAAAAAGAGCCATCCGGACCGTGAGGGTCTGGATGGCTTTCACCTTGGCATAACCCGTTATTGCAGTGTATACGGATAAACGTATAACGTCAATTATTTTTATACTAATAGCGTATTGGAGTGGAGTTGTTAATTCATGATGTTCAGAGCAGTCTGTTGACTAATGGAACTCATCAAAAGTACACACTGCCCTCAATTTAATAATTGACTGAATTTCAATTCCGGTATACTTTGTTAAAACACTAATATGGAGGGAGGTATATGAATGGCGGATTTTAAAGGTATGGCAGAAGCCCTTATTGAGGGGAATGCTGGAAAGGTAAAAGAACTCGTACAGGCGGCTGTTGATGAGAGTGTTGGACCGCAGAAGATACTCGATGAAGGCCTCATTTCCGGCATGGAGGTTGTCGGTGTGCGGTTCAAGAATTGTGAAATCTATGTGCCTGAGGTGCTGGTCAGTGCGAGGGCAATGTCTGCGGGCATGGAAATACTGGAACCACTTCTTGCAAAAGCCGGTGCAAAGGCCCGTGGTGTTTTTGTTGTGGGAACGGTCAAGGGCGATCTGCACGACATAGGGAAAAACTTGGTTGCCATGATGCTGAAAGGGGCAGGCTGGAAGGTCGTGGATGCAGGCGTTGATGTTGATGCTGAAAAGTTTGTTCAAACTGCCATTGATGCGAATGCGGATGCAATCGGTTTGAGCGCATTGCTCACAACGACAATGGTAAATATGAAGCAGGTAATCGAGCTTGCAAAGAATAAAGACTGCAAATCAAAAATTGTTGTCGGCGGAGCGCCCCTTACGCAAAATTACGCCAATGAAATCGGCGCTGACGGCTATGCGCCGGATGCAGCGACTGCTGTTGAGGTTATCAATAGCCTCGTTTCATAAAAATCATGCGGTTAAGTTCAGTATCGGATACGATTGATTGTACCCGTATGCTCTGCTGTAAATGCTGAGGAGGGCAGAGGACCTTTCTCCTCCATTTATTTAATAGGTACAACTTTGTTCCATCACCGGGTTGCTCCAGTAAATGCACCGTCCGGTGGTATGGGAGAGAGGTAGAGCGCTATGTCCATCGACCAGGACGGGCGCATTGCCGTGCGGTCGATGACAACCCTCTTTTTTCGTGAAAAGGGAGGGCGAATGGGTATGAAAAAAGTGTAGGCGGATGGATTGGGAATGGCAAAAAGGTTTTTAGCATGGAAGTCTCTCTTTTCCGAAGAGGTGTTCTCAACCCCCTGGATGAGCATTTATCATGACCAGTTTGAAATGCCCGACGGGAAAAAGGGTAACTACTTCTATATGCACACGAGGGGAAGCGCTCTTGTTATCCCGGTAACCGATGAAAAAGAGATAATCCTTGTTAAACAGTACCGCTACCTGATGAATAAAGCGTCAATTGAGCTGCCCTGCGGTGGAATTAAGGGTGGGCAGGATGAAAACGGCGCGGCACGGGCGGAACTCGTCGAGGAAACCGGATATGACTGCGGACGTCTGAAAAAAGTAGGCCGCTTCATTCCCTATAACGGGCTGTCGGACGAATTTTGCGCGGTTTTTATTGCAAAAAAACTCTCATTTGTCGGATCCAGACCAGATGAAACAGAGCAGATAGAGGTTATAAAGGCCTCTCCCACAGAAGTTGATTCAATGATCACAAAGGGAAAAATAATCGACGGCATGAGCATCGCCGGGTGGATGCTGTGCCGCAGGTATATCCAATAGAGTAAACCCGCTGAGAAAAATCAGCTGCAGCTTATCACGCGTATCATTGTTACTCCTTTAATAGACCGTATCCTCTGCACACTGGTTTCACTAATTTCTGTGTCTGTATCGATAATATTGTACGCATTGTCGCCTTTTGACCGGTTGAGCATATCTGATATATTGATGCCCTCTTCTGCGAGTACCGCGGTAATCTGTCCGACCATTGTCGGAATGTTCTGATTTGCAACCACTAATCTCTGCTTGCCGGAAATATCCAGGTCGCAGTCTGGGAAGTTTACGGAATTTTTTATGTTTCCTCTTTCAAGCAGATTTCGGACCTGTTCAACCGCCATGACCGCGCAGTTCTCCTCTGCTTCCGGTGTCGAAGCCCCGAGATGAGGAATAGCAATTACCCCGTCCATTGTGAGGAGGTCTTTGTCCGGGAAATCAGATATATAGACTGTGACGATACCATCCGCAATCGCTTTTTTTAAATCTTTCCTGTTAACGAGACCGCCCCGGGCATAGTTGAGGATGCGGACGCCTCTTTTCATCAGGGTAAACCTGCTCTCATTGAGAATATTTTCCGTCTCCTCGGTTTGCGGTATATGCAGGGTAACATAGTCGGATTCTGCGAGAAGGCTCTCAAAGTTACGAGCCCTTCGAATGTTCCGTGAAAGTCCCCATGCGGCATCAACAGAGATGAAGGGGTCGTGCCCGAGTACATTCATGCCCAACGCGACTGCATCGTTTGCGACCATCACGCCTATTGCCCCGAGGCCGATGACTCCCAGTGTTTTACCCTTTATTTCGGGACCTGCAAACTGTGACTTGTTTTTTTCTATGATTCGTAGAACATCTTCATCCTTCCCGCTCAGTGTTTTCGCCCAGTTGATTCCCTGCACAACTTTTCTTGACGCTAGAAACAACCCCATCAATACGAGCTCTTTGACACTGTTCGCATTTGCTCCCGGTGTATTCAAAACAACGATTCCCCGTTTAGAGCACTGTTCGACGGGAATATTGTTCACGCCGATACCGGCACGAGCAATGGCCTTCAGCGATGACGGAAGTTCCATGTCATGCATATTCTGGCTTCTAACCAGCACAGCATCGGGATTGAGTATTTCCGAAGCAATTTCATACTGCTCCATAGGGAAACGTTCGAGTCCTGCTGTTGAAATTCTGTTGAATGTTTGAATTCTGAACATGCCTTAATCCTTAATTTTCGTACGTGGTCCCGATGTTACTTATTTTCAGTTTCGAATTTCTTGAGGAAAGACACGAGCTTTTGCACTCCCGCTATCGGCATTGCATTGAAGATACTTGCCCTGAGCCCCCCCACAGAGCGGTGACCCTTGAGATTTAAGAGACCATTTTGTTCTGCTTCATGAACACACTTCACGGTGAGCTCATCGGTGGGAATTACGAAAGTGACATTCATAAGCGAGCGGTCCCTCTTTTCGGCTGTCCCTCGAAAGAGCCTGGAGCTATCGAGGAAATCGTACAGCAGCCCCGCTTTTTCTCTGTTAATTTCCTCGAGTGATGGTACCCCGCCCTGTTCCACGACCCACTCGAACATGAGTTTCGCCATGTATATATTCCAGCAGGGCGGGGTGTTGTATACTGATTTTTTTTCAGCATGTATTTTGTAATCGAGCATTGTCGGCGTTATGTCAAGTGCATTGCCGATAAGGTCATTTCGTATTATGACGATTGTCAATCCCGCCGGCGCAATATTCTTCTGCGCACCCGCATATATGAGTCCGAATTTCGAGACATCGTAGACTTCGGAAAGTATGTTCGAGGACATATCCGCAACAAGTGGTGTTTTCCCTGTATCGGGGATGGCACTGAAGCGTGTGCCATAGATCGTGTTGTTTGTGGTAATATGAAAATAATCCGCCTCAGGATCGAACTGCGAGCTGTCAAGGTTCGGTATGCAGGTATAATTTTTATTCTCTGAAGACGCAACCACCCGTACCGCTCCGTACCGCGATGCTTCATCTATCGCCTTTTTCGACCAGTTTCCCGTGTTTACATAGTCGGCCTTCCTGCTCTTTTTAAAGAGATTGAGAGGAACCATGGCAAACTGCGTCGATGCACCGCCCTGGAGGAAGAGCACTGTATGGGTGGGCGGAACATTCATGATCTCGCGAAAAAGAGACTCAGCGCCCTGTATAACCTCTCCGAAAAGACCAGACCTGTGGCTGAGCTCCATAATTGACATGCCGGATCCGTTGTAATCGAGGAGCTGGTTTTGAGCGCGCTCCAGCACTTTTTCGGGGAGTGTAGAGGGGCCGGGGGAAAAGTTGAACACACTGCGCATTGTATTTCTCCTTTATCGTTTCTGATAATTACACCAGGTGTAATTGGATTACGGTTAATCGGCCCTGCACCGGAGCAAGGTCACTGCTTATAGTATACTACCATTTGCCTGAGGATGAAAATGTGAAAAACAACGCACTGTGCGGGCTGCTTCGGAAAACCTTTACGGCGAGCTTTTTTTATCGTATACCTTTTCAAAAAAAGTAAAGAGCCATTTAGGTCTGAAGAGAATCAAAGCTATACCTATAACTGCAGCGATGGGAACGAAGATTGAAAAGGCATCCACAATTGCAACTGCAATCAGGATAAGAATCGCCATGATGCGCAATTGTAAACTCTTTTTCATCGGCATACTTCCTCTTTTTGTACATTACCAGCGGTACCCATTTTAGTCAACAAAAACAAAAAAACCTTGACAGACCATGTTTGTGGTGATAAGTTTTGCGCGTTTATCACGTTTTGAAGAAAGGATTAGGAATTATGATTACTCAGTTGTTTGCAGCATTTGGACCGCAGGGAGGCGCTGGAGGCCAGAGTTCCGGAGGCGGAAGCCCCATGTCTCTTATTTTCATGATTATAGCGATTTTTGCAGTTATGTACTTCCTTATGATACGCCCTCAGCAAAGGCAGAAAAAACAGCATCAGGATATGATGAGTCAGCTCTCCAAAGGTGATAAGGTTGTCACCACGGGCGGGATACATGGCACTGTCGCCGGTGTAAAGGACAATATCGTCATCCTGAAAATTGCCGATAACGTGAAAGTAGAGATAAATAGAGCTTCGGTCGGCCAGATAGTTGCTTCCAGGGCCTCAAAAACGCAGTCCAGGGGCCCCCAGAAGGCCGAAGAGAAGAGCCAAAAGTCCGAAAATCAGGAATAGCAACCATCTCACAATTCAGATTTTCTTATTGCGGAATGCATCGGTTGACGTAAGCGGAGAATCCTAACCAGAGAGATCAATGAACAAAGCATTCAGACTTCTGTTAGTACTTATCGCCGTCGGCATCGCTACATGGGGTTTTTCCTATACGTATATCTGGTACTTCAGGTACACGAAAGAGGATCGGGCCATGACCAATCTCACCGCTGAAGAACTTGTCCGCTTCCCGGAGGAGAAGAGGCTTCAGATAAAAGAGATAAAGAAGCTTCGATCCCGGATAATAAATCTCGGCCTCGACCTTCAGGGTGGTATCTACATGGTTTTAGAGCCGGACTACCAGGAGCTCAAAAAGCGGCATGGGAGTTCGCTCACCCCCGATGAGCTGAAGGATGCGATGAGGCGGGTTATGGAAATTCTGAGAAACCGTATAGATAAATTCGGTGTCTCAGAACCCTCTATCAGAACACAGGGCGAGGACAGGATAGTCGTAGAGCTGCCGGGCTCAAAGGACCCCAACAGGGCCAGAAACATCGTTATGGGACGGGGGCTTTTGGAGTTTCGCCTTGTTGATGAGGAAACCACGGCCAAGCTGACACGGGACATGTTCGACGACACCGGGACCCTGATCGACCGCTCCATTATCCCGGAGAATTCTGAATTGCTCTATCTCTGGGTGAAGAACAGATTTGATATTCTCGAGAGGCAACGGGCCGTTGTTGTGTACAAGGAGGTCCTCCTCGAGGGAGGCGCAATCAAGCGTGCCCAGGTGCAGACCGATCAGTTCGGCAAGCCGGAAGTCACCTTTGAGCTCAGCACTGATGGTGCCAAGCAGTTCGCCAGCATTACCGGGGCAAATGTGGGTAAACGCCTTGCAATTATACTGGACAATAAAATCCTCTCCATGCCCTCTATTCGCGAGAGAATCCCATCCGGACGGGTTCGCATAACCGGTGATTTCACCATGAAGGATGCGCAGGATCAGGCGCTTGTGCTGAGGGCGGGTGCTTTTCCCGTCCCCCTGCAGATCGCTGAACAGAGAGTTGTAGGCCCTTCTCTCGGAGAAGATTCGATACAGGCCGGAATAAAGGCTGCAATAATAGGCTCTGCGCTCGTGATTCTCTTTATGCTGGTTTACTACAAGCTTGCGGGTATTATTGCGAATATTGCTCTTGTGCTCAATATTTATCTGCTCCTCGGTATTCTCGCATGGCTTAACTTCACACTGACCCTCCCCGGAATTGCAGGCATGATTTTGACGGTCGGTATGTCGGTAGATGCGAATGTCATTATCTTTGAAAGAATCAAAGAAGAACTAAGAAGCGGGAAAACCCTGTCAGCAGCTGTGCAATCCGGGTATGAGAAGGCGTTTCGAACCATCCTGGATGCGAATATGACAACCCTGATTGCAACGTTCGTGCTGTCCCAGTTTGGTTCGGGCCCGATCAAAGGCTTTGCAGTGACACTGAGTGTCGGTATTGTCATCAATATGTTTACATCGATTTTCGTAACACGACTTTTGTTTACAATGGGCATCGATGCGTTCAGGGTAAAAAAGCTCTCGATCTGATAGCGTGTTTTGCGGAATAGATAAGAGGAAAGCATGAAAAATATTAAGATCCTGCACATCAGAAAATTTACCTATACTCTGTCCGCTGTTATAATTCTGGCAGGCGCCGTGAACATAGCGGTTAATCGAGGTTTGAAAATGGGCATCGATTTCGCCGGTGGCAACATTGTTCAGGTGCAGCTTGCTGACTCGAATATCACGATCGGTGATGTGCGGGATGTACTCATCGGAACCGGTTACGGTAACAATGTGCAGAAAATAGATGACCCTGTAAAAAACCAGTTTATACTCAAAACTCTTGCCAGGGAAAGAGACAACGATAAAATTATAGCAGAAATAACAGATGCACTGTATAGGAAATTCGGCAGGGATGCGGTCGTTATCGAGAAGGCTGATATCGTTGGTCCGAGAATCAGCAAGTACCTGTTGAGGAGCTCATATATCATAGGGGTAGTTGCGCTTGTGTTGATTCTGCTGTATACGACATTCAGGTTCAAATTCCGGT
>CAZGJW010000072.1:0-13395 GCA_964525675.1 uncultured Spirochaetota bacterium | reverse complement strand
GCATTTTTACAACTGCCACGATATATAATGAAAAAATACAGACAGACAGGCTGCGCAATGCGTTCATGGATTGTTACGGGGATGAAAAATTCATACGCGTTGTTGAAGGATCGCCTGAGATCAATCCTATAGCGGGGACCAACTATGTAGAGGTCTCATACGTCGGCAGGAGCAATTTTATCGTGACCATGAGCGCTATCGACAACCTGGTTCGAGGCGCAAGCGGCCAGGCCGTGCAGAACATGAATATCATGTTCGGATTCGATGAGGATGAGGGACTACAGTTTCCGGGCCAGCGCCCTTGATGGAGGCGGTTTTCGATATCGATTTATGAAAGATGTATACAATCCGGCTGCAGGTGTGCTGGATGAATGGATAAAAACATAGGTAAGTAAACTTGTCAATCTTAGAAGTTGAAAATTATCACTTACCTGATGGTTTTTACCTAAAGTATGTAATATTACGGCAATGTAGTATAATATAGTCATTTGTATTCGAAATTCTGGTACAAAATGCCAGAATTCTAATGGATAAAACCATATGTCTGAAAACTTCGAAGCAATAAAAAAAATTGAAGACCGGTACCAGCTCAACACCTACGCGAAACTCCCCATCGCCATCGAGCGTGGAGAAGGCGTGTACGTGTATGGCACAAACGGGAAAAAATACCTTGACCTGTACGGTGGGCATGCGGTGGCCATGACAGGCCACTGCCATCCTGAGGTTGTCGGCGCGGTGAAAACGCAGGCCGAACAGCTTCTCTTCTACTCGAATGTTGTATACCTGCCGGTGCGGGCGCGGGCGTCACAGGCGATTGTGGAGGTTTCACCGAAGCCGATGGACAAAGTATTCTTCTGCAACTCGGGTGCAGAGGCAAACGAGACCGCGCTCAAGATTGCGCGCAGGTTCACCGGCAAACCGGAAATCATTGCCATGCAGGGTGGTTTTCACGGACGGACGATCGGCGCACTCAGTGCAACGGCCCTGGGCACGTACAGGGAGATGTTTTCTCCCCTTGTCGAGAGTTTTAGCTTTGTGCCCTTTGGAGATATACCGGCTGTTGAAAAGGCTCTGACTGCACAGATTGCAGGCGTTATTCTCGAACCGATACAGTCGATGGCGGGAGTCTCGGTTGCGGATGAGGAGTACTACAAAAGGCTCAGGGATATCTGCAGCGACAGGGGAGTCGTTCTTATCTTTGATGAGGTTCAGACAGCGCTCGGAAGATCGGGAAGCTGGTTTTTCGGCGATACGTGGGGTATTGTTCCGGATATAATTACCATGGCAAAGGGAATTGCAGGCGGCATACCCATGGGGGCGGTTCTCATCAGGGAGCATATTTCGAAAACAATACATCACGGAGAGCACGGATCAACCTTCGGGGGTGGCCCAGTTGCGTGCGCGGCGCTCAAAGCCAATATAGACGTTATCAGAAAGGAAGGTCTTGTGGAGAACGCAGCCACAGTCGGTGCCTATATACGGGAAGAGGTAGAGAAGCTGCCCGGTGTCAGCAGGGTGAAGGGAAGAGGGCTTCTCCTGGGGATAGAGCTCGACAGGGAAGCGAAAAAGGTGCGTGATCTCCTTCTTGAAAAAGGCGTTATAACCGGTACATCGGCCCAAAAGAATGTTTTACGACTGCTTCCGCCGCTCGTGCTCGGGAAGCAGGATGTGGATGTATTTATACAGGCTCTTTGTTCTCTGTAGGCCGGACGCCTCGCATCCAAATAATTTACCAATGGAAAGCATTTCATTTGTTTTCGAACTGTGGCCGGATACATAAATTGCATTACGAAACCGGAGTTGTTAGGCTATGAAACATTTTATTTCGCTTTCTCATTACTCGGCAGAAAAAATTGCAGACCTGATAGAAGACGGTATCAGGATGAAACATGGAGAGTTTCAGCCCGGACTCCCCGGGAAAAGCCTCATCCTTCTCTTTTTCAACCCGTCACTTCGAACGAGGACCTCATTCGAGCTTGCGATGCAACAGCTTGGGGGAAACGTTGTGACCCTCAATGCAGGAGAAGATACGTGGAAGCTCGAAACAAAAGAAGGTGTTGTCATGGACGGGACGAATGCCGAGCACATAAAGGATGCGGCAAAGGTTCTCGGCAGGTACGGGGATGCGATCGGCATACGCGCGTTTCCGAAGGGAGATTCATGGGAGACCGACAGGAAAGACCCCGTAATAGGTTTTTTCGCAAAGTATGCAGGCGTGCCGATTATCAACATGGAATCTTCCCTCTACCATCCCAACCAGGCACTTGCGGATATCATGACCATCATGGAGAGACATGGTAGGGACCTTGCAGGGTTTCCTGTGACAATCACCTGGGCGTATCATCCGAACCCGCTTCCGATGGCGGTTCCCAATTCCATATTGACGGGATGCGCCCTGTTCGGCATGGATATACGATTTGTGCGGCCCGATGGGTATGACCTGGATCCGGAAATAATGCAGAATGTGGAAAAATTGTGCAAAAATGCGGGCGGCAGGCTCACAGTAACCGATACTATTGAAGAGGGGTATAGCGGTTCGAAGGTGGTGTACGCAAAGAGCTGGGGTAGCCTGAAGTTTTACGGGAACAGGAAAAAGGAAAAAGAGTACAGGAAGACGCTCAAGAACTGGATCGTTGATGATGAAAAGATGGCGCTTACTGCCGACGCCTCGTTTATGCACTGCCTTCCGGTGCGGCGGAATGTCGTTGTGTCGGATTCAGTGATAGACAGCCCAGCATCGATTGTGTACGATGAAGCGGAAAACAGACTGCATGCACAGAAATCGGTGCTCTATACCCTCCTCGGACGCTAATTACTGCCGTGCATCGGCAGTATACGCCGCAAAACTTTGTACAGCATCTCCTGGGTTTGCACCGGACCTGAACGTACCGCGTCCGAATAATACACATCATCGACCCGAAAATTACGAGGTGCATTATGCAGGATATCGGTATTCTCAAGCAGGCGCTGCCCTATATACGGCGGTATAAAAACCAGATATTCATCATTAAACTGGGCGGCGAGTTGATTCAGGACCAGGCGGTTATCGACGATATTGCACAGGATGTTTCCCTCCTGTACCAGATCGGCGTACGGGTGATTCTGATTCACGGGGGAGGTCCGCAGGCGACCGAGCTCTCGAAAAAGCTTGGTATATCTCCCAGGATAGTTGAGGGGAGGAGAGTGACCGATGAAGAAACCCTCGAGGTCACGAAGATGGTATTTGCCGGCAAGATCAATCACGAGATGCTCACTATACTCAGAAAATACGGCGCCAAGTCGGTGGGTCTGTCGGGAATAGACGGTGATGTGATTATTGCGAAGCGGAGGGAACCTGTTTCCTATGTCGATGAGAAGACGGGTGAAGTCAACAATGTTGATTTCGGGCATGTCGGTGATATCGTGAGCATAAATACCGAGCTGATTACCGTGCTTTTAGACAGGGGATATATACCCGTTATCTCCTCACTTGCAGACGACGGAATGGGTCATATACTCAACATCAACGCAGATACGGTCGCATCGAGTATTGCGGTCGCGGTCGGTGCCTACAAGTATATTACCATGACCAACGTCGGAGGCATTCTCATGGATATAAAAGATCCGGAAAGCAGGATATCCTATATATCGCAGAAAGACACACTTCGTCTGATCAAAAAGGGAATAATTCATGGGGGTATGGTGCCGAAGGTGAAGGAATGTATCCATGCGGTGGAAAACGGGGTTAAGAGGGTACATATACTCGACGGGACAATAAAAAACTCTCTCCTCATAGAGGTCTTTACGAGCTCGGGAAACGGCACCATGATTCTATCGGAAGCGGATGTCGAGGAGTACGAACATACGGGGTTTTGACAGGGCTCGCGTATGATTTTGTGTCGGGATATGTTTCGGCATCACTGTTCAGACACGAAGCGGCCGAACAATACATCCTCTGGACACATCACCGGGCGGTATTTCTGATATCCGTATCATCAGGGAGGAAACCGTGTCCATACGGGACGGAAGGCTCAAAAAACCGCTCACTACTGTGTTTTCCGGCATGAATGCCTCTATCGATTTCGACAGGAGGCTGTATCGGGAGGATATCAGAGGTTCCATAGCCTACGCGAAGGCGCTCGAAAAACGCGGCATTCTTGATCGGAATGAATGCAGGGCGGTTGTCGACGGACTTCTTGTCATCGAACGGGAAATAACGACCGGTGCCTTTGATTTCAGGGTCGAGGACGAAGACATTCATATGAGCATCGAGCGGCGGCTTTTCGAAAAAATCGGTGCCGCCGCCCACAAGCTGCATACGGGAAGGAGCAGGAACGAGCAGGTTGTGCTCGACGAGCGTATGCACCTCATCGAGGCGTGCGAATCGATATATGAAAAGATGCTCTTTCTTTCAAAGGCCCTTGTAGACCGGGCGAAGGAACACCTCTCAACGATAATTCCCATATATACCCATCTCAGGAAAGCCCAGCCCGTGAGCCTCGGACATCTCTTCCTTGCATACTGCCATGCCCTGGAGCGAGACCGGGAGAGAATGAAGGATTTCCAGAAAAGGCTCAGGGTGCTTCCGCTCGGATCGGGTGCTGCTGCCGGGTCGTCAATCGGCATTGACCGGAATCAGCTACTCAAGGAGCTTCCCTTTGAGACCCTGTCTCGAAATTCGATCGATGCGGTATCGACGCGTGACTTTATCATGGAGTTTGAGTTCATATGCGTTCTGATCGGTATTACGCTCTCCCGCATGGCTGAGGATATCATCATATACTCATCTGAGGAGTTTGGATTTCTCGATCTGCCGGATGATCTTACCACGACCTCGTCTCTTCTGCCCCAGAAGAAAAACCCCGATTCCCTCGAGCTCATACGCGGCAAATCCGCACGTGTGATCGGGAGCCTGGTATGGATCCTCACCCTCATGAAGGGGACGCCCTACACCTATAACAGGGACTTTCAGGAGGACAAGGAGTGCCTTTTTGATACTATAGATACCGCCATGAAATGCAGTGCGGTGATGACGGAAGTGGTCAATGGGCTTCGGGTGAATGGAGAACGTGTTGAGGAAGCGCTTGGAAGATCCGGGGGGACCCTGTTTGCAACGGATATTGCAGACTATCTTGTCGATAAGGGTGTTCCGTTCAGGGAAGCCCACCGCACGGTCGGGGAGCTCGTCAGGTTTGCCGGTGAAAGGGGAATCGACCTGAAAGACCTGACGATTGAGCAGTACAGGAAGTTTAACGGGGCCTTTGAAAAGGACGTGCACGGGCTCTTTGATTACATTGGTTCGGTGAACCGGCACGATGTCGTCGGGGGAACCGCTTTGAAGAGGGTCGCCGAAGAGATAAAGCGTATGGAAAACAAACTTGAAAAAGAAATTCAGGCTAAAAACGCCCGGTAAAAATAGGCAAGTAAACTTTCAATCGTAAAAGGTTCAAACCGACACCTGCCTGATGGTTTTTACCGAAATTCCCCAATGCTTAATAGGTCTTGGACAAGAAAAAGATCATTGACTTTTAAAAATTCTGGTACAAAAGGAAAAGATATCGCTTTGCTAGACCAGTTTTTTAATGGATAAAACCATACTTTTCACCGGAGCGTTGAAAAGTGTCGAATTTGCACTATATTTTAGTTGTGCGATTGCTGTGAAATCGTTTTTTGAATCTTGCCTGGGGATGGTATTCAGACTTTTCGGGTCCGGACACAGGGTGTGATAATGAAAAGAGGATTTGCGAGACTTTTTATTCTGTTGTTTTCTGCAGTCAGTTTATTGTTGGGCATCTCCTCATGCGGCTTTGTCGGTGCCCTTTTCGGTAGTGGTGGGGATGATGGAACGGGGACGAGCGATTTCTATACACTGACGATAAACTACAACTACTGGGGGACCACTGCGACAGTTTCGGTGAACAGCCCGATCGTGTTCTGGATCATGCCCCTGGATGAGAACGGAAATATTATCGATGATACGAGCAGCCCTGACGGCGGTCCTACACGGGAGGTCGAGGAGGCCTATATTCAGAAAGGTTCCCTCTCGATTACCCTTGCAACCGGCACGTACGCTATACTTGCTTTTCATGATTCAATAAATAAAAACGCTATGCCTGATCTTCGAGAACCGTACGTCCTGTACAACGACCGGTATTTTGCGGATTCAACCGTAACTCCGTATACTGATTCGAACGGCACAGATCAGTATTTTGTCAATCCCCATTGGGATACAATTACATTAAGCGATCATGATGAAAACATATACATTGGCTTCGGTAATGAGGGGCAGAAGTACGAGTGGCATGCGGTGTACATAGCGAAGCCTGATGACGGTGATTATTTAGACGATGGTAATTATATAAAAAACAAATTTTTTGATGTTGTAGGTGGGTTTTTCGACGGTTCCGGTATAATTCTCGAAATCAAGATCGACGGGATTACTGTTTCGGGCTCCTTCAATATCAATAGTGATACAAAAGTATGGTATAAAGGAATTGATGCAAGCGATTTTACAGATGGGTTGCACACACTCACGGTTAATTTATTTTATCAGGATGGAGGGAGTGACACTTATAGCGTCAGTTTCAGGGAGGCGAACGGTGCATACGCGTATATCGATTATTCATTTTACAATTCATCTTGGTCCGTTGATTTTTCCGTATGGGGAGGTTTCGACACTGATGCGGTGAAGTATATTCGGATACAGATCGACTCAGGTCCGTTACAGGACGCCGGTACTATTGATTTCAGCAACGGGTACTGGGATTACTTTGTAAGTGTAACATCTCTTGTGACAGGGATACACACCCTCACCGTGTATGCAGTTGACCAGTATAACAATTTGCTGAGCACCTATCAAATTCCTTTCAATAGGTAAGATATAAACGACATCCACCATTATTGTGCTTTATGACGTATCTTCGTCAAGAACATTTCGAATCAGACCGAGCATCCGGCTTATCTTGAACGGTTTGCCGATGAAACCCCTGGCCTGCGCTGTTATGGCATCCATTTCGAGCCCGTCTTCGGCGTATCCGCTTGCAATAATGACCTTTGCCTCAGGATTTATTTTCAAAAGCTCTTCCAGGCACCGGCCGCCGCTTATCCCGGGCATGATCAAATCGAGAATAATGAGGTCTATCTCACGGGATCTTTGACCAAAAATCTCCAGCGCACTCTTTCCGTCTGATGCGGTGAGTACACTGTACCCGAAGCCTCCCAGCATATGCTCGACGAGGTTTCTGATAAACTCTTCATCATCGACCAGCAGTATGGTTTCAGAACCGCCATGTGTTATTTCTGAATCGTTTTCATCTTTGAGCTCTGCAATGTCGTCAATCACCGGAAAATATATCCAGAAACTTGTTCCTCCGCCCGGTTTGCTTTTACATTCAATATAGCCGTTGTGGCTTTTGACGATGCCGTACACCATGGCAAGCCCCAGGCCGGTTCCCCTGCCCTTGTCCTTGGTCGTGTAGAAAGGCTCGAATATGTGCTCGAGGGTTTCTTTGTCCATTCCGTGGCCGGTATCGGATATGTTGACAAGTACATACTCACCGGGAATTGAGCCAAGGTGCAAACGGCAGAATTTATCATCGAGTGCCTTGTTTTTTGTGGTGATCGTCAGGATGCCTCCTTCCGGCATGGCATCCTTTGAATTGACGATTAAATTCATGAGAACCTGCTCCACCTGCGCCGGGTCTGCATTGACGATGCGGAGCCGGTTTGCCGGGTTGAGCTTGATTTCGATCATTTTCGGAATGGTTCTCTTAACGAGAGCATGAATGCGGTTGACGCTGTTGTTGAGATTGACCGGCCTCATTTTGCTCTCCACCTTGCGGCTGAAGGTGAGAAGCTGCTGTGTAAGCTCGGCCGCCCTATGGGCGGCGTTTCGTATCTGTTCGAGCTCCCTGTACTCAGGCTCCTCGTTCTCTTTATTCAGAATAAGAAGGTCTGCGTAGCCAAGAATTCCCTGGAGAAGATTGTTGAAATCATGGGCAATACCGCCTGCAAGTGTCCCGACCGCCTCCATCTTCTGCGCATGCTGGAGCTGGTCTCTGAGTTTTTTCTCTCCGGTGATATCCCTGATAAAACTGAGCACTGCAGGGCGGTCTTCCCACAGTATCTGAACGGAGTTTATCTCTCCCCACAGAACGGCACCACTTTTTTGAAGTACTCTGAAGGGAAACGGTGAGGGGTTGTTATCTCCAGCGAGGGTCTTCCCGTACCTCTGGATCATGATCTCCCTGTCTTCGTGATGAATAAAATCAGAGAAGTGAGCAGCCTCGAGCTCCTCTTTTGTATAGCCGGTAAGCGTGACTGTTTTTTGGTTATGAAACTTGATAAGATCATCCTGTATGATAACGATAACATCAGTGGCATTTTCAACGAGCACACGGTATTTTTCTTCCGATTTTCTTATCTCTTTTTCGGCATGTTTACGCTCTGAGATGTCACGGTACATCCCGTATACGGCAACCTGTTTACCCTCGACCCTGATAGGAAGCCCGGATATTGATACATCGACCCATGTCCCGTCTTTTCGCCTGCGTACGGTTTCAACAGTAACACGTTCTCCCTTTTTGATTCTCTTCGTAATGGAAACCGCTACTTCATGAAGCTCTTCAGGCGCAAGGAGATCGTCGACACAGTGCCCTTTAATTTCCTCCTCTGTATACCCGAATGTTCTCGTGAATTCACGGTTTGCCCGGATTACAGAGCTGTCGTTATCGACCAGAACAATCGCTTCCGGTGCGTTCTCGAAAAGCTCTTCCAGGTACGCTTTTTCGATGAGAAGCGTTTTTTCCGCCTCTTTCCTTTCCGTGATGTCTATCATTGAACTCTGAATAGCCGGCCTTCCGCGGTATTCAACACGATCAGCGTATAAATCAAACCAGCGTACTGCATTGTCTTTTCGAATTCCCCGAAACTCGTAGTGCGGCGGCACCTGTTTGCCGCTCAGGCGGTCTCTAAAGCGCCCCCAGATAAGTTTTTGATCCTCGGGATGAACCAGGGCCTGGATTTTTTCCGGCTGAAGGTTCTGCAACTCCCCGACTGTGTATCCCGATATCCTTTCAAAGGCTGCATTGGTATATACGATACGAAAATCCTGAATAACAATTATTCCCTGCAGGGAGTGCTCGACCAGGTTCCGGTACCTGTCTTCTATTTTCTCCGGTTGTCCGGTGGCTGGTTCAGGTCTATATGGATTTTCTTTTTTCTTTTCTATTTCCCTTGTAGACATCTTGTGCTCGTGTTTGATCTCATTATCCATAAAACGGATTCTGCCGTCTTCTTTATTTTACTATGAACCACGGTATGCGAACCGGCGACTTTGCATGGATACAAAGCGCCTGAATAACAGATACTGAAAGCAAAAGAATTCCTGCGTAAACTTGGTTTAATTATAAGGCATCTGCAGGATATATTCCAGCCTGCTGGACCTGCAGGATGGTATCTCACCCCCACGAGCGTATAATTACGATCCCGGCGATGATTCGGCTTCCATATCCCAGGCATCTGCGGTGAGTTCTATTATATATTTGCCGTCGTTATCCGATACGCGCGAAGCGTGCTTTCCGAATATCGGGTCGCCGATCCAGCCTGCTGCCGTCATTGTTTCCCTGTCGCCTCCGAAGCGAGCATCTCCCTCTGAATCATCCGAGTAATAGCACACCCCGTCAATAAACACATCGTTTACCATGAGCACAATCTGGTCCTTTGTGCCTGTCGGGTTTGAATCGGGGGTGAAGAGCCGGTTGTCCTGTTGGAAATGCTCGGTGTATTCGGCGTTCCAGATAACCAGAATATAATCTCCTTCAAGAATCTGAACATCCATTCCGTTCGTAATTGAGGTATCATCGCCGTCCAGGTCGGTTACCACGAAGTTTTTTACCGAACCGCTTTTTGTAATAAAAAGCTCAACCCAGTCTTCTCCCAGATCATCATTGGCATTTATAGAAAACTCTGTAATTATACCGAGTGCATCCTCGTCGAGGGGGCCGGGTGAAAGAGGCGTATCGCTGTTTGGCGCACCGGGGGAGCCGAAGCTGCCGTCTATGAGGTTGACCGATTCACCGGATGTATACCATGACGATTCGTCCCAGGTGGTACTGCCGGAATCCCTATACCGCGACATGGATGCCCGCGTTTCTGAGGTGTTCATACCGATTGTTGGTTTCCCGCTGTCACCGACGGTGTCAAAAACCGTGCCTTCGGCATTCGTGAGGATGAACGGTCCAAAAGAAGAATTGGACAGTGAAAGAGACGCCGCTGTACAGTGTACCGGACAGGTAATTGCTGTTTTTTCACTTTCACCGCTGTAATTTGCAATGAGAAATACGGAATCCGCCTCTATTCTGCCTGAAAAAATGAGTGGGGTACTCTGCCCCGCCGCGTTTTCGATGTACCAGCCTCCGAGGTAGAAGGGGCGGTTTGTCCGGTTTATGATTTCGATGTACTCGTCGTATGAGCTCGTGAGGGTGCCTGCCCACGCTATTTCGTTGAGGAGAACATCGCCTGTCTGCGGTGGGTCTCCTTCGTCGATGATTGCCAGGGTAAGTGAAGCGGTTTTGCCGTCTTCATCTTCTGCGGTTATTTGTGCTGATCGATCCTCCGTTGAATCTGAGGGGATGAAAAGCGTCTCGTCTCCCGAGTAGGGTTGAAAGCTGCCGGTTTCCGCTTCACAGCGCCATGCAACATTGCCTGAGCCTCCTTCTGCTTTGAGTGGAAGCGGCTCCGTATCGAGAATTTCTGTTTTACCGGCGATTATTTCGAAGGGTCCGGTCGGAGTGCTGTTTTTTGACTCGTCGGATTCCCCGTCTCTGACGGGTGTGTCGATCTTCGTACATCCCGACCCGCAGAAGGTGAAGTACAGGATTATGAGCGTAACTGCAAGGAGAAACGCCTTCATGGGCACGTGCTCCTGAATGATTCCATGTATATAAACAGAATAACAGGGAAAAAAATTTCATATAGAGGACTTAATTTTACAAATTATATAGATTATGTCAATAATAATTTTAAAAATTGCCTGAGGCTTTTATTTTCGAAGAATGCGACGGAAGCATATGAGGGGCGGGGGTGTTTGTTAGCAAGAAATACTGTAATAGAAAAAGGAACTCTGATTTACGGTCAGCATTTCGAATACCCGCAGGAATGACACACCACACAGCCGCTCTCATGCTCGAGAATACTGCCGCAGTCCGGGCACATCCCGGCGATATTTTTTGTGCTGCCTGAGTGTACTGTCGGGTTGTTTTCTGCAGGTTCTGCTGTTTCCTGTTTAGTCTCCGGCCGCATGGGCACGGTTTTACCCTTGCTGCTGTAAAAATCATCGAGATAGCGCTCCAGAACCCTGGCTATTGCGTCGGAACAGGAGAGAACCCTTCCTCCGGACTGTGGGAGCAGAGACGGCGAGGGGCATCGTATTCCCCTGAGCTGTTTTACGATGGAATGGGGGTCGACATTGGAGCGGAGTGCCATAGATATGAGACGCGCCTGCGCATCGATCTGTGATGCGGCGCACCCGCCCGCTTTTCCCATACTCGCGAATATCTCGCACGGCCCGTAATCGTCTGCATTGATCGTCACATAGAGATTACCGCATCCCGTTGCGATCTTTTCGGTCAGCCCGTGTGTTCTGGCCGGTCTCTGGCGAGGTGCCCGCTTTCGGTTTTCAGGCTCTTTTTTCTTCTTTCCGGTTGTGAGCACCTGGACATCCCGTGAGCCGTCGCGGTATACGGTAATACCCTTGCATTTCAGTCTGTGCGCCTCGAGATACACAGCCTTTACGTCTTCGACTGTAGCCGAATTCGGAAAATTGACGGTTTTCGATACGGCATTGTCGACGTATTCCTGGAAGGCAGCCTGCATCCGCACGTGATCGATTGCCTGAATATCGTGAGCAGTAACGAATATGCTTTGATACTTTGCAGGAACCCCGAGCATGTCCTTTACACTTCCGTGCTCTGCAATGCGGCGGACAAGATCATCGGAGTAGAACCTCTCCCTCCGGGCAACTTCGAGAAAAAGTGGGTTTGTTTCCGGCAGTTCGTTGTTGTCAAGCACGTTCCTGACAAAAGACACGGCAAAGAGCGGCTCAATACTGGATGAGCAGCCTGCAATGATACTTATCGTACCGGTCGGTGCGATTGTTGTACGTGTCGCGTTTCTATATCTCAGGTTCTTTTCAGCATAGATTGATTTTTCCCAGTTGGGAAAAACTCCCCGTTTTTCCGCCAGCATTATTGATGACCTGTTTGCCTCCTCACCGATATACTTCATTACTTCTCTTCCGGTTTGCCGTGCCTCCTCCGAATTGTAGGGTATTTCAAGTTTGATAAGCATGTCGGCAAATCCCATTACTCCAAGTCCTATCTTCCTGTTGCCGCGAACGAGCTCCTCGATCTCCCGTAACGGGAACCTGCTCATATCAACGACATTATCGAGGAAATGGATCGATTCATGCACCGTTTCCCTCAGGTCGTCCCAGAGAATATTGCCGCTGTCGACGAAGCATTTCAGGTTGATTGACCCGAGATTGCAGGCTTCAAAGGGTAAAAGCGGCTGCTCCCCGCAGGGGTTGGTGGATTCGATCCTGCCGAGAAGCGGAGTCGGATTGGACCTGTTGATTTCGTCGATGAATACGATTCCCGGGTCCCCGTATTTCCACGCACCTTTGGCGATAAGGTCGAATACCTTTTTCGCTTTCAGGGTTCCGATAACCTCATTTGATCGCGGATTGATGAGCTCGTAATCATCGTCGGTTAACACTGCATTCATGAAGGTATCGGTTACGGCAACGGATATATTGAAGTTGTTGAGGATATGCTGCTCTGTTTTCGAAGCGATAAAATCGAGGATATCTGGATGATGCACGCTCAGTATACCCATATTTGCGCCCCGCCTCGTGCCCCCTTGAACAATCGTTTCCGTTGCGGTGTCGAATATCTTCATAAACGAAACCGGACCGCTCGAAATACCCTTTGTCGATTTTACGACGTCGTCCTTCGGTCTGAGTCGTGAGAACGAGAATCCCGTGCCGCCGCCGCTCTTGTGTATGAGAGCCGTGTATTTGACACCGTCGAAGATGCTTTCGATCGAATCCTCTACGGGCAGAACAAAGCAGGCTGAAAGCTGCTGCAGCTCTCTGCCGGCGTTCATCAGTGTCGGGGAATTGGGAAGAAAGCGCCCTGAAACCATGAGGTTGTAGAATCGTTTGGCGGTATCTTCGACGGAGGCTGTCTTGTCGTAAATGCGGTCTGCTTCAGCTATGTTGAATGAAACGCGCCGAAACATGTCTTCTGGATTTTCGGTCGGCGTACCGTTTTTATCTTTTTTTAAGTACCTCTTTTTCAATACTGTCAGCGCATTGTCTGTGAGTTCAAAGGTTACTTTTTTTTGTGTGACCTGCAT
>CAZGJW010000071.1:0-13642 GCA_964525675.1 uncultured Spirochaetota bacterium | reverse complement strand
CCTTGCCGATCCAGTACACGTCTGTATCTTCAGTATACAGCACGTTCGAAAAGATGATCTCTCCTTCAGAATTGAGGGCCTTCCATATAAGCACATCATCCTTCGAGTTAACCCCTTGAATAATGCCGAAGATCCCCTTTTCTACATTAACACCGTACGCCTTCCCTTCTCTCCTGCGCAGGTAGGCGATGTCGTCTCCTATGATCTTTTCTCCCTCAACCATGGAGGTCGATGTTTTGCCGCAGAGAGATGGATAGGCACCGGTAAAATATCCGACCCTGCTGCCCGGCCCATGCACACCCACGATGAACATGTGTTCAGTCAGCCACCCCTCCCTGGATGCCTTTCTTATCGCCAGCCTCATCGCCAATTTCTTGAGGCCGATCGTATTTCCGCCGTACTGCGTGTTGGCGCTGTATACTGTGAAATCTTTCAAATCAATATACACCCGCCTGTTTGCAATATCGACACTTACCCCGCCATCGAGTTTACCCTCGGAATGCACGAATTTGAAGAAATCGGGGGTTTTACCGCTTCGTTTGAACTGTTCATACCCCTGCCTGTAGAGCAGATCCTCGCTATGCGAAACATAGGGAGAATCTGTAAGCTGGATACATGGAATTGAAAACTCAGAATCCAGGGGACCGAGACAAAAAAAGCGTATGAAGAGCTGATGCCCCTTCATGATATCTTTCATGATTCCGTGGATCTCGGCAAGTCCCTGTTCTCTGTCGAGTGTGTTCATGGTACTGCCCAATTTTTTACCCTTATCGAGCAGGATTCTGGTGTTCGTTTTGTCCCTCGCCTGGTCGTAGTAACCGTCGAAATGTATCGTATGACCGGGTATTTTTAGTGCTTTTTCCTCCCCCGTTTCAATCGCTTTTTGACGGATGTACTCCAGATCTTCCTCTTCATCCGTTCCTACAAAAACGGAATCAGGATTTAAATGTTCGACAAACCGTGCTACGAATGCATGCATTGCAGGGTTATCGATACCTGCAAGTTTATTATAGTGCTCGTCATCGAGCCTCCCACGTAAAACACTTTCAACACTTTTATCCATTTCATGACTCCCTTTTTCAATTTCCTACCGCATGAAACACTTTCGGTATCCCGCCCTCAACAAAAGCGGGGTGTTCAACCAACCTGCAGCCGGCAAAATGGGGCTCGCAGGTTTCCACCCGTGCGTCAGGCCGCACACTGCCGAACCCATCACATATCTTCCCTCGGTGTCAATGCCGCTATCTGCTCCCAATCTGAATCCGGTTACATCACGACATCGATGAAAATAATGTCCTTTGTTGCCGGTTTTTAAAAAAAGGTGACCGTCATACACGGGTCACCTGTGTATCATATAGAGTCGAACGATTATTCAACCGACCTACTGCAGGCTGTATACATTAGCGGCGCAGGGATTCGAACCCCGGACACTGCGGATATGAGCCGCATGCTCTAACCGACTGAGCTACGCCGCCATATTGATCACGTATGGTTTTATTCATTATAAAGCCATTTGTATCAGAATTTTATGCTCAACTAACTGCATTATTTTACAATTGCCTATCATCACGTGCCGCAGGTATACATGCTATTGGTAAAACCATACGGCAAGTCTTGGTTTGAACATTTTACGATTGAAAGTTCACCTGCTTATTATTATTAACAAGTGCGCGCTAAGTCAAGAAAAAGATGCAGAATGAATAACCACTGAGTCCAGCCCCTCAAAATGATCGATCAAATATTCTAAAAGTATTGCTATAGTATGTCTGGCCTTTTTATAGCTTACTAAAAGCCCCGGTATGGCTGACAATGATGCTATCGATTTGATCGAGGGTACTGCATCATCCGCCCGGTCAAGAACTGCTCGCGCGCAGACAACCGGCATCTGTCTTCGCTGTACGTAGGCGGCTCTGAAAAAATCCTCCATATCAACGGCAACTGCATCAAAATAATTATGAATCTTGTTTTTTTCTTCACTGCCATAAAGCACCCGTTCTGAAGTAACTGTCCTTCCGACGTGCACATGAATGCCGTTGGGCCCTGTTTTCCGTTTCTGCAGTCTAGTTTTCAATGCCCGCACATGCGGGGAAGAACCGGGGACCTGCAGCACCGGGTTTCTTTTGAAGATATTGTTTTCCACCCCGCCGGTCAGAATGGATTTAATTGTTTTGCTGTTCACATACACAATTTCCTGCGATAATACGATATCGCCCGCCTTAAGGTATGGCGAAAGCCCACCGCAGAAACCTGTTGAAATAACTGCTGAACATCCCGAAAGAAGATCATCACCGATCTCCCTATAACCCATACCGGTACGCACAAAACGGACTTCGATATTTTTGAAACTGCCTTCGTACACCATACAGCTGTTATTTTTTTCCTCCGCTATTCCTTCTATCTTCTCCAGGATGGAAGCTACTTCCTTTTTGAACGAGAAAAAAACACAGATCATTACTGTATTCCCGCATATTGTGTACGATATCTTGTGTTGTATCAAAGCCGCGAAAAAAACCCTTCAATGTTTACTTCAGAATTTCGATCTGTCAGGAATCCAAATCACGGCAGTACTGCCCGATCCATTCTGTAAGCATAACTACCGGCCAGAATGAACTGTGCTGAATCAGTCTTCATAAGATCTCGCCTAAAACAGGCCTTTAACCGAACCGGTATTCACATCCACATCGACCTTACGGTATGCGGGATCGGACGATGTGCCTGGCATGAGGCTGATGGAACCTGCCATCGGGCAGAGGAACTTCGCTCCTGAGAACAGAAGAATGTCCCGAATCGGGAGAGTCCACCCCTTGGGTACACCTTTCAGCGTCGGGTCATGGGTAAGGCTCAGATGTGTTTTGACCATCATGGTGTAATAATCTTTGTACTGCGGATCCGACTCAAAGGTTTTCGCCTTTTCTGCGGCATCCGGCATCCAGTGAACTCCGTCTGCACCGTACACCGTTTTCGCAATTCTTTCAACACGCTCTCGAAGCGGCAGATCGAGCGGGTACAGGTAGTCGAAATCGACTTTTTCCTCACAGGCGTCTATCACCGCATCGGTGAGCTCGAGCGCACCGTCACCGCCCTTTGCCCAGTGTTCGCTGAGCGCGCAGCGCGCACCCTCCTTCTCGGCGTATTTTCGCACCAGCTTGATTTCATCTTTCGTGTCTGTATGAAAAGCGTTGATGCACACCACCGGTTTGATGCCCGATGCCTTTATTACATCGATGTGGTGCAGGAGATTCTCTATGCCTTTTTCAAGAAGCTCGAGATTCTCTTTAGTATACTCATCCGGCAGAGGATGTCCCGGAACCACCTTCGGGCCGCCACCGTGCATCTTAAGCGCGCGTATCGTTGCAGTCAGAACCGATACATTCGGCTTCAAACCTGACAGCCTGCACTTTACATTCCAGAACTTTTCAAACCCTATGTCCGCAGCGAATCCGCTTTCCGTCACGTGGTAATCGAAGAGCTTGAGGCCGACCCGGTCGGCAATGATGGATGACTGCCCCACAGCGATATTCGCAAAAGGGCCTGCATGTACCATGCACGGCTGATACTCTATCGTGCAGGCGAGGGTCGGGTTTATGGCACTTCTCATCCATGCGGTCATCGCTCCTCCAACTTCGAGATCATCGGCGGTTACAGGATTGCCCTTTTTATCGTATGCAATAGTGATCTTCCCGATGCGTTCACGAAGGTCTTTCAGATCACGCGCTATAGCGAGTATAGCCATAAGCTCCGAGCTCACCGTAATCTGAAAACCGGAGGACATCATGAACCCGTCCATCTTGCCGCCCATACCGATTATTATATTTCTCAGGGCCTGGGCGCAGAAATCTATGGTCCATCTCATCTCCATCCGCCTCGGATCTATATCGAGACGTTTCAGGTTTCTCTTCGCAAGCTGTTCGTCATTATAGTTGAACTCATGCTGCATTCTCGAGGTGAGCGCTACCATTGCAAGATTATGCGCATTGGTAATATCATTGATATCACCGGTAAGTCCCATTGAAAATTCGGTCATAGGAATCAAAAGCGCATTACCGCCTCCGGCAGCTGTCCCCTTTATATTCATGGTCGGGCCGCCGGACGGCTGCCTGATTGCGCCGCCTATGTTCTTTTTTCTCTTGCCGAATCCCTCTATGAGGCCCATTGATGTGGTTGTCTTTCCTTCGCCAAGCGGTGTCGGTGTAATGGCAGTTACCTCGATATACTTGCCGTCAGGTTTGTTCTTCAGGCGGTCGATTATTTTGATAAAGTCCAGTTTGCTGATCCTTCCATACCCCATCATCTCTTCTTTTCCAAGACCCAGCTTCTCACGCCACTCATCAGGGGTGGGCATGCGTTTTTCCGCTTCCTCCGCGATCTGCCAGTCAGCCATTTTGGTGGCATCGTATGCCATTGCAGCACCTCCTCATTAAAGTTATTTTGGAGCTTATACTACTGTATAGTTAATTATTTGTCAATGATTTCTTGCTGCTTTGAAGCGACATCATGCTCTTTTACGAAGGACATCACTGTCGTATAGCTCGATTTCATCGATGTAGGAGGTCCCGACAGGCACATCCATCTTCAAACAAAAATAATCCCACACAGCAGGGAAGGGCATACTTTTCATCTCCTCAAGAAGAGCGAGGCGTGCAAAGAAATCACCTGTTTCCTCATATTCACTGAGCCGTGATACCGGTTCGAGAAGCGCAAAAAGCAGTGCCTTTAGAACAGCGCGTGAACCAATGACATAGGCACCTACTCTGTTCATGCTCGCATCAAAGTAATCGAGTGCGAGGTGAACACGATTCAACAGCCTGCATCTCACCAGGGACTGCGCCAGGGACACCACGTCATCACTCATGATTACGACATGGTCGCTATCCCAGCGGACTGGCCGGCTCACATGCAGGAGCAGCTCCTCTGAAAACTGCATAACCGCCGAAATTTTATCAGACACGGATTCGGTAGGGTGGAAATGCCCCATATCCATACACGGCATCTTCTTTCTCGAAACCGCATAGCCGAGATAAAACTCATGGGAGCCGACAACAAAATACTCACTTCCTATTCCGAAGAGCTTGCTTTCAACCGCATCCTTCATCTCCTCAGAGTCAAACTGCTCTTTAAATATTTCATCGAGGGATTCCTTTAACAGCTCCCGGTACCCCCACCGATCTATGGTTATATCCTTTGCACCGTCAGGAATCCAGATATCATGTATACAGGGGCTTTGAAGCTGTCTTCCCATCTCAGCACTGATTTTGCGGCACCGTTTCGCATGCTCGATCCAGAACGCCCTGACACCGGCGTCTTTACTGCTCAGTGTATACCCTGCTACAGCCTTCGGATGAGAAAAATAGGTTGAATTGAAATCAAGCTTTATTCCCACATCACGAGCCCAGTCGATCCATCCCTGAAAGTGGGCAGGCTCCACCGCATCCCGGTCGATCTTTTTAGGCCCGAATTCACCGTAATGAGCATGCAGGTTGAGTCGGTGACTGCCCGGTATCAATGAAAAGGCCTTTTGAAGATCCATCCTGAGCTCGGCGTGGTTCCTCGCCCTGCCGTGGTACTGTCCGGTTGCCTGTATTCCACCGCCGCTCAAAACGCCGCCACCTGTTTCAAACCCACCGACATCATCTCCCTGCCAACAGTGCAGAGAGAGCGGTATGCTCTCAAGCGTTTTCATAGCCTCATCGGAATTAACGCCGAGCTCATGGTAGCGTCCTCTGGCATATTTGTACCGATTTTCGATGGATTCGATATTTTTCATGAAAAACTCCTTATGGACATAATTTTTTGCATCTCGTTCGCTCCTGCACTCTTTTTAGACCGCTCCAATAAAAAGTTATTCTATTACAAACCGCTGAATAAAACAAATACTAAAATGATGAAGGCTCCATTAATCGTGCGTACTACCTGATATTCCATCGCTGCATACAGGGCGAAACGCTCCCTTAAAATTGTTAACGAATTAGCAATATTTCAGTATAATAAATAGAGGGGAAATCTTATTTCATTTCACATCAGGGGAGGTGCAATGTACACCGAAAACCCACTTAATTACTTCCTTGAAAAACTCTGTTCGAACAGTCCGGCACCGGGAGGCGGGAGCGCATCAGCCCTGGTGGGTGCCGTTGCTGCCAGTCTTGCCGGCATGCTTTCCGCTCTCACCGTCGACAAAAAGGGGTACGAGGAGGTGCACAGGGAAATGGCAGAGAACCTGAAAAAGGCGCATGACCTCAAAAACGAGCTGCTCGACCTCCTTCAGAAGGATACTGAGGCGTTCGACGACGCAGCACGAGCATTCAAAATGCCGAAAAATAGTGAAGAACAGAAAAAGGTGCGCGCCGAGGAAATCGAGAGGGGCCTTATCAAGGCATCCGAGGTGCCGCTTGCAATAATGGAAAAGAGCCTGGAGGTTTCCCGTCTTGCTCGTAAAGTGCTTGCACGGGGGAACAAAATGGCGATTACCGACGGGGCGATTTCTGCTCTTTTCGCAGAGGCCGCTGCAATCGGCGGCATGATAAACGTGCGCATCAACTTCAGCTGGATGAAGAATAGAGAGTACATAGAAAAAACAGAAAAAAGGCTCGGGGAGATACTCGAGGAAGCCAGGGATATACGGGAGAAAGCAGTTGCTTCCACACTTGAGCAGCTCGGCCAGGCATAACTGCCTTTATTTTCAGTGGACAAAGTTACAATTTATATTACAATCTCTTGTCAATAGGTAAGTAAGCTTCCGGCTCAATAGTCCCCATTCGGCCGGCTGTAGGTTGTATAAACCAGAATCTTATTTTAAATGGAGGAAACAAGTGAGTGCAAAAGTAATCAATTGTGTGGCAATTGCGGATCAGATTAAAAAGGAACTACAGAAGGATATCGAGGATGTGAAGGCACAGGGCGCCGCTGTTGGAATTGCAACAGTACTTGTTGGAAACGATTTTGGAGCAAGAATGTATCGCGGCCAGGTCGAACGGTTCTGCGGGGAAATGGGTGTCGAGTACGTCAATGCAAATCCGCCTGAAGATGCCCATGAGGACGACGTGGTACAGATTGTGAAGGACCTCAACAAAGACAAAAAGGTGAGCGGCATACTGCCACTTCGACCTTTTCCGGAGCACATTTCAGATTACGCAATTATCAATTCTATTGATGTAAACAAGGATATCGATTGTTTTCATCCCTACAATATGGGTAAGCTGACTCTCGGAGAAATCACCTTCGCGCCTGCAACACCGTCGGCATGCATCGAGATAATGGACAGAGAGAAGGTGAATTTCGAAGGAGCTGAGATAGTGGTTGTCGGACATTCGAACATTGTGGGAAAGCCCATCTCTATACTCTGCCTCAACCGAAACGCAACCATCAGCACCACCCATATTTTTACCTCGATGGCTGGTAATCTCGAAAAGCACACAAGAGGTGCAGATATTCTTATCGTTGCAGCAGGAAAGGCCGGCCTCATAACCGCAGACCACATTAAGGAAGGCACCTTTGTCATCGATGTCGGCATAAACAGAGTAAAGATGCTTGATGAAAGCGGCAATCCCATCCTGAATGAAAAGGGAAAGCCGAAAACTAAAACCGTCGGCGATATCGACTTCGAAAGTGTCAGCCAAAAAGCTGCAAAAGTCACTCCCGTACCTGGCGGCGTAGGCGCTATCACAAACATGATGCTCATGAAAAACGCGATCAAAGCTGCGAAGATTCAGGCAGGGCTTCTAAGTAACTTAAAATAAGACAATATGATAATACTCGGTCCCAGGGGGACGTAATCCGCCGCGAAGCGGCTTTCCCGCCAGGGACTTTCCCCAGGGGGACTTACGCCGCTTATATAAAAGTATATTTGATAAAACCGAATGCTCAGCCGGCTGGGCATCAGATGTTTACAAACCGGTATCGATACCGGGTATTGTGAGTGGCCCCTCGGGCAATACACAGATCGACGTTTCTTTTCCGTATTTTTTCAAAAGAGATTCAATAGTCTCTTCGACAGAACTGCACGGTGTCATAAACGCCCCGGTTATATCATCATCTTTCAGGTTATCGCTGTAAAAATATACATCGGCTTTTTTACAGATACGTGCATGTATCTGCGCTTCCCACATGTCCTGACACCTGAAACCTTCCGAGTGAAGCTTTTTCAGGAGCGAATCAGGACTTTTTGCATTCATGAGCAGCTCCTGGTACATACCGGTATCCGGTATACCATCCCTGCATTCAGCAGCGACAATAATACTCCCGCCATCCCTGACAATCAGACATGCTGCGCTCATACCTTTAACCGACTGATACATATTCAAATCGAGAGGATATCCTGCATTGCTCGTTATCACAATATCATATAAACGTCTGGCAGGCGGCATGGCAATTTCCATTGCTGCTGCGCATCCCCGGTCGTATGCTTCCATAAAATCTCCTGCGAAGACGCCGGTGATCTCTCTATTTCTATTCAGGGTGACATTAATGAGAAATGTCGGACCGACCAGTCGGGCAGCTTCCTGTATATCTTCCCAAACCGGATTACCCCTTGTTATTCCCCAACCGGCACGCGGACTGTCGATATTATGCGGACTGTGATTGTTCAGTATCGTTTCAAGAGAAGCAAGGCCCGGCATAACCGCTTTACCGCCTCCTGAAAACCCTGCAAAAAAATGCGGTTCAATGAAACCGGTAAGTATTTTAACATCACAGCGTAAAAAGTCTCGATGGATATATATATGGTTTCTCCGTTTTGTTGTGCCGACAAAACTATGCAGGCCACGGGCTGATGCATTATTTTGCACAATCCTGTATGTTCGTAAAACCTCTTCCCCCAACATCTTCTTCAGCTCTTCTTCTGAAGTTTTTCTGTGCGTACCGGTCGCAATAAAAATCCATATATCATTTGGCAGTGCACTCACTTCTTGAAGGATCTCAGGTATAATGTATTTATACGGAACCGGTCTCGTAACATCACTTACAACAATACCGACCTTGGTTTTCGGTTTTACAACTTTGGAAAGAGGAGGGGCAGAAACCGGAGATATCAGCGCACGGTGCACTGCAGCACGCTGATCTTCATATCCAGCTTTATATCTCGACCTGATAATATCGATCTCGGCATCATCGGGAAGCTGAACTGTTAAACCTGTGCTTCCATATGCTAACTCTACTTTCAAAACAATCGCACCTCATTGAAAATTATTCTAGCAGAACAAGGTAAAATTGTATATCTTGAATGTGGATAAACAGTTGAATTACAACATACAGCAGGATAGGCTGCACATGTACATGGCATCATAAAAACCTGGTATCCCTTTTAGCATAATACAATTATGCTTAATTTTCTATACCCTATTACAGGACGGAGGTTCGAATATGAATAACTTCACCTTTCACAACCCGACAAAAATCATCTTCGGTAAAAACTCTATCTCACAACTCAAAACCGTTCTTGATCCTGGATCGAAGATACTGATGACATACGGAGGGGGATCGATAAAACGAAACGGCGTATACGATCAGGTGACGGATGCGCTCAAGAATTATTCTATTCATGAATTCGGCGATATCGAGCCGAATCCAGAGTACGAAACCTGTATGAAAGCTGTCCGGGTGGTTAAAGACGAGGGCATTGATTTTCTACTTTCGGTAGGGGGAGGATCGGTGCTCGATGGGACAAAATTCATTGCTGCATCGACTTACTATACAGGGAAAGACCCATGGGATATTCTCACGGAGGGAGCTCAAAAAACGGTAAAAAAGGCCCTTCCGATCGGATGCGTGCTCACCCTGCCTGCGACCGGTTCGGAAATGAACGGCAACGCCGTTATTTCAAGGAGAGCACGGGGCGAAAAGCTTGCGTTTTCCAGTCCTCATGTGTACCCGCAATTTTCTATCCTTGACCCGGAAACAACATATTCACTCCCTGAGCGACAGGTCATAAACGGGATAGTGGACGCTTATATTCATGTTATCGAACAGTATCTGACCTACGACGTTCAAACACCACTCCAGGACAGGCAGGCGGAAGCGATTCTGATGACACTTATAGAACAAGCGCAGCTTGTAAAAGAAAACCCCAGGGACTACAACGCACGTGCCAATATCATGTGGTGCGCAACTCAGGCATTGAACGGCACCATTGTGTGCGGCGCAGTGGAAGACTGGACTACCCACAGAATTGGACATGAGCTGACCGTTCTGCACGGGCTCGACCATGCCCAGACCCTTGCCATTATACTGCCGGCGGTAATGCAGCATCAGCGGGAGAAAAAGAAGGATAAGATCCTGCAGTATGCCGAACGTATATGGGGAATAACGGGGTCCGATCCTAAAAAGTCGATAGACGAGGCGATCGAGAAAACGGTTTCATTTTTCAACAGTATCGGCATGCCAACGCGGCTTCGAGACTATAAACTAACTCCCGATTCCTGTATGACGGCTGCGGATAACCTCGCAAAACGTGGGGACGTTCTCGGAGAGCACAAAGATATTGGTAAGAAAGAGGTGCAGGAAATACTCAGGCTTTGCGCATGACCCAGAACCTACAGGATGATACTCTGCACTGATGAGAAAATCCCTGCAAAAAAAACCGCCACACCAACCATCAGATGCAGTTTGTCTTTGGACAATTTCAGCGTATACCTGCTCGCGATAGCCGCGCTCGCTGAAGAGAATGGCACTGAAAGCAGTAGGTACCGCCATAAAAAACGTGGACTGCTGTGCATGCCGAAAAGAACCGAACACAGCCCCATCAGAATGAGCATCATGAACGCACCCGTTCCTGTTGCCTTTAGAAGTGTATAACCCGGCAAAAACAGGAGTAGTGTAACGACAAAATTGGTGCCGCTCCCCATACCGACAAGGCCCCCCAGAGCTCCAAACAGGGCCGTTGCACCTATCAGCGCCAGCGTACCGATTCTCTGAAGGAATTCCGTTGCCTTTCGGGTGACGCCCGAATTCTGCAAGCCATGATCAGTCCCGTTTCCTTTCACTCTTTTCAGGCCCTGCACCCCTTTCAAAATAAAATAAACGCCTATCAAAAGAACAAAATACCCGATTCCTCCCTTCAGCTTATCCGGATTCTGGGTCAGATACCTGCTCGAGAAGTAAAACCCAACGCCTGCGCCTGCAAGTGCCGGAATCACCCATCTGATCCCGTCCTGAAAATTCACCCTTTTGTGCCGCGAGAACACAACCGTCAGGATAAACGCATTGGTGAGATCCATTATAACGGAAAGGGTAATTGCATCATGCACATTGAAATTGAAACCCACGAAAAGAAGCGGCACAACAATGTTCCATGCACTGAAAGAGATAGACGCTGCTGCTACACCGACGAGAACGGCAATCGGAGCGAATAACAGCACAAAACCCCAGAGTTCACCCATATATCAGCAACCTTTCATTCTTTTTCGAACAACAGTTACTGCAGCCCCATAATGATTTTGTTCGCCGTCAAGTCGAGCATGCCCAGTTCGAGGGGTTTTTCATTAACTGCACTATAATCAACAGCCGCTTTCTGGATGGCCTGCAAATCACCATCCTGGAGTATCTTTTCAACCGACTTATGGGAATTCCACAGCTTATCCTGCATTCTGTTTATTTCGGGATTGTCTGCAAGTTGATTCGCCTTCTCCTCTGCAGCCTGCACAGCTTCAATGCTGAGCTCAATATATTTTCGCCGCAGTGCAAGGGCATTTACCTCACCGGGTGTGGCATCCTTTCGAAGAATATGGTTGTCGAACTCAAGATATCCATTCTCCTCTTTTTTTTAGGAGTGCTGCCCGGTAAATAACCAAAGACAGCCATCCTAAAGTAATACCTGCATTACAGCTTTTAAAGATTTTTATAGGACGCACGGATCGGCGGTGGAGGAAGGAGGGTTTTAAAAAATACCCCCGGAGAAAGGAGGAAAACCGGGGGCAATGAAAGGAAATTTGAAAAAAGCATACTGGTTTTTATATTGCCCGAGGCGAGATTTGAACTCACACAGCCTGTCGGCCACTAGCCCCTCAAGCCTCAGACTCCCTTTTTACATAATTCCTTGTTTTTAGCTAACTACTTATAATATAAACTTTTACGCGTAATTCGGTCAATAAGTTTTACTATAATATACACCGTTTTTCCCGTTTTTTCAGGAAAAATTGCTCAGCTTATCTTAGTTTTCTTATACTATAGGTAAAATTAAAGTTTTGATCAATAACAAACTACTTTTAATAAATCCTAATTGAATTATACTCCGCTGTCAATAAAAAAGGACGCATTAACAATGCGCCCTTTTTGAAAAGAGCAAGAAGAATGAAATACTCCGACGTCAAATCATTCTCAAAAGTTTCGGGTATTTCTCTAAAACTCCTTTATGAATATGAAAACGGGAGTGTCTTCCCCCCGTAGAAAAATTTATAATGATATTTAAAACATTGGATAAGTCACCAACATATATGCTCTCTCCATTACTGGATATGAACGATCAGGAAAAAGAACTTATATACATGTATCAGGACCCGGATATAAAGGAAATGTTACAGGATGAAGATTTAAAGAATATTCTGAAATTTACATTGCTTGGCTTTCAAATGCTTTACCTGACGAAAAATCATTTTAACCATAAAGGAGATGTCATTAGCTACCTGGATGAATTAAAAAGCAAATTATTTGATAAAGGGTAGCTCAAGAGACTAAAATAGAATTATAAAGATAGCGTTAGAAAAGGAGGAATAGTTTTGAATAGAAAAAAAGACAAAGAGCCTACCGATATTCCGGCATATCTTGAAATGGTCGGATCCTATTTAGCAAATATCTTTGAATCAAAAGATCAGAAATTCATACCTGGTGAGATAGCTGTGTTCTTAGGCACTCGGGACAAACGCAGAAGCAAAGGAATAAAATATGTCTTCGGAACCAATGCAAATCCAGATTTCAAAGAACGCATGTGTGGCGCCGCCATGGACATTATGCTGAACGATGAATCCATCAAATTATCAGAAAAATTTAAGTTTGTCGATGATCAGATTGATGAAGATATAGACCTGGAAATATAGATAGGCGTGAAACACAATTGAATAAAGGGGTTTTATTATGAAAAAAATAATATGGCCCATTGTATTAATCTTGATAAGTTTTGTTTTTATTTATGGATGTGAAAATCTAACAGGATCATCATTATCTCCACCTTCATGGATAATTGGCACCTGGTCTGATGTATCTGAAGCGATTACTTTTATCTTTAACAATGATAACGTAATTATGACGAGTAGTACTACTGTATTAAATTTTAAAGAAATCTATAAAGTAGATAATATCTCTGATAGTGGAAATGCGAGCAAGTATACAATCAATACAACTGACATTGATGGTACAAAAGGAACTTATGAATTTATCAAAGTTACGGATACTTCACTGAATTACACCATTACAACGAATGGCACTTCAATTGGTCCTATACTCTTATATAAAAAATTGGGATGAATTAATTAGTGTCTGACCGAAAAGCATGTAAGATTATGTGTTTCAGCGAATTAGAGTACATTTAACAAGGCGAAGATTTAAGAAATCAGTTATTTTTCCATTGCCATATTCCCGATATTTTAGTATAATTCTATGTACTATAATGAATTAGGATACAAATCACAGGTTAAGGTTTTGTGATTTTACTAAATCT
>CAZGJW010000070.1:6655-13872 GCA_964525675.1 uncultured Spirochaetota bacterium | reverse complement strand
ATGAATGTATCGTTGAAATGCATGATATGGGGAGCGGATATGTGTACGGATTTTCCCTCGAGGGTGGAGTATCAGGGGTCTGCGACGATCAGGCGAACTATCTCAAGGAGAATATCGAGTACTTTTTCAGGGTCTCGCTCGTCCCGGACCTGTAGAAAAGAAGACTGTGGAATATGTGGGATTGCGGTGTAGCTAAAGAAGTAAAAAACCGGTTTATTCGGGGTTAGTAATGAAAATGGTCTGGTTTTGTATAACACTTTTTGCCGCCTCTGTCCTTGTCCTGTCATGCACTCTGACATCTGAAAATCCGGATGTTTTACATGTAAGCATCAAAGACGGCCAGGTCATTGACGATATCGAGTCCTTTCATACGATATCTGTTTCTTTCAGCATGGCCATGAACCGCTATCCCACGGAAAAACAGATCAGTATTACGGGTTATTACGGAGCACTCCACTACAAATGGAACGACCACTACAGTGATGTCGACATCGTGCTGGAGGAGGGTCTTGAGAGAGGGCGCAGGTATGTCCTGAAAATAGGAAAGAGCTGTGAGAGTAAAGAGGGGTTTGATCTGGGTAGTGATTACAGCTACTCGTTTTACACCTATTCCGGTGAAGATGATTTTTTCGTCGTGTCAACAAAGCCTGCCGACGGTGCACAGGTTACGATGCTCGACAATGTAATCGTATCTATCACATTTTCTCAACCAGTTGATTACGTCACGCTGTACGACAAGATTGAGTTCGACCCTGCACTTTCCTACAGCTACTCCTTCTCCGATGACCGAAGAGTGCTCCATCTTGCGATCGCGGAGCATCTCGAAGCGCATGAACTGTACACGGTGACTATTCGTGATGATCTCGTAGATTCGGGCGGAAAGGCACTGAATGCGGAGTATATGTTCTCCTTCAACACATTTTTTACCGAGGCCCCCTTTTCTATCGAACGTGCCGTAATGGTGCCCGAGTGGGAAGGTCCGCCAGGTACCGAGCTTGATATAAAGTACCTCGGCCGCACTGTCGGCATTGAGAAAGACTGTGACCTGCTCGTATTTTTCAGTGAGGAGTTTTACCTTCATTCCATAGATTCATTTATCGGGATAGAACCCGCGCTTTCATACTATCTCACAAAAGAGGACAGGGTGCTTCGATTCACGTTCGAAGAGGATATGGAACCGGAAAAACTCTATAGAATTACCTTTCAGAAATCAATGAAGAATGTGTATGGAATCGGTCTTGATAGGGACTATTCCTTCGAGTGGAAGGTCAACGGAACAGCTTCGACGCTTCTACGCCTCTCTTCAATTGTTAATATAGACCCTAACGGCATACAGGACATTACCCTTTACGATGGGGTGATTGCCTTTCAAAACGAAGATATTCTCTATCTTCCGGACTCCTTAGAAATAGATAAAAACAATGTGGATTTTGAGATTCGGTTTTCCACGATAATCGATATCTACCGTTCACTTGATAAGTTTTATCTGACCTTCCTCTACGGTGGCGACAGCAGCAGCCTTTCCGGGGTGCTGACCGGGTATTCATGGGATGGCGATGAAAAAAAATTGGTGCTCCGCTTCACCCTTCCATCACTACAGAGCGCAAACGATGCATATTACAAACTTATTGTAACCGGAGGTGCGGAGGGTGTTTTAGATCGGGATGGAAATTATATGGAAGAATCTCTGGAAATTTACGTAAAATATTCGTTTTCCGGTTGAATGAAGCAGTGAAATATGGTACAATGCCAATCTTACTAAAAATTACATGTAATTACATGTTTTTCTTTACTGCCTGATTTTTTTTCGCAGCTTTTCATCATTAACAGTGATTTGGCTGTCTGTTTCTTAAAATGATTGTTCTCCGTTAATACCTGCTCGATATGCACCTGTTCGTGGAGTGATAGAGAGATGAATTTTTTTATTACAAAAGGTTTTGTATTTGTCTTCATTTTCCTCCTTTTATTTTCGGGGTTATCGCTATATGCACAGGAGCGCGATATTGAACAGTATTTGGATTTTTACAGTCGAGAACTCGATACGGCTATCGGTGTATCGGACACTGCCAATGATTTCAGCGGCTTTACCCGGGAGCTTGAAAAGAGGATGTATGTGCTTCAGGCCTCGTGGGAGATGGACAGGGAGCGTTTAAAGGCGCATGCACGAGAGGCAGGAGATGGGGATATTGATGAATCATTCGATCAATGGGAGGATGAGGCTGATAAAAGACTATCCATGGCAAAGGCGGCGTTTCTTGCAAAGCATGCGTATGTGGCGGATGGTAGTGTCGAAGAGCTACGTAAAACGCTTATCGAAGCTTTCTCGAAAAAGTATGAAGAGTTTTTCAGTACGGGGGTGGACAAAGAAAAGGCGGCTCTGTTTCAGGAATTCAATGATGATTTGATCGACCGATACAGGGATTCAGAAAGGGCGTTGGAGGATGCGGTGTCCGCTGAATACGACAAGCTCGAGCGGATTATGACAGCCTGGTATCCGGAGGAAAACATCGATCCGTCTGACATGTACAGCGCACTTCAAACGGAAAGAAAAAACAGCATATATGAAGAAAAGGCATTTCTTGCGAGGCTCGTCGGCTCCTACACGAACAGGGTATCGCGCATGCTCTTTTCGGACAGCGGATCCCTTCGGCTTGATATGGAAACAGAGCATGCACGACGGGTTGCGCAGGAGATCGAGTACGGTGTGGAAAAAAAGCTCGATGAGAGCGTTGATTCGAGGCTGGAAGAGCTATTAAGGCAGGATGTACTGGACGAGGCGGATGCACGGATGCTTTCGGACAGGCTGCAGGTATACTACGAGGAAGGTCTCGAGCTATGGGCGCATGCTGCTGCTGAACTTTTAAGGAGAGAGAACGAGTGGTATGAAAACTACAGACAGGTATACGACGAGGGCATTGAAGCCTGGTCGTCTGCCCTGAAGACCCTGCAGAGAAAAAGGGAACAGTGGAGTATGGCCTTCCACGAGACGGTTGAAGAGGCACGAGTGCGCTGGGATGAAAACCTCGCAGCAGATATGGATGCACGTCGTGCTCTCATGGAAAGTCTTGTTCTGTACAGGGAAGATGCCGAACGCGGTTTCGATGCGTATATCGATACTATCGGCACAGCACTTGAGTCAGGGTCCGATTCGGTCGGGCAGGTGGATGGGTATCTAGGGGAGTTTCAGTTCATGCTTGAAGACAGCATGAGTGCTATTGTTCCAGATGATTGTGATCTCAGTAATAATTCGTATGCATCGCTCGGAGGCTATGTTGAAAGGATCGTATCCCGGGACCTCGGATTCGGTGGGAGTGACACCGGGCCGATTAGCAATAGAGAGATGAAGTTCTGGGAGCAGGACAGGAGCCTTACTGATATTTTTGAGCTTGAGACCCATTTTTTGAAAGTTGAGCACGGGTATTCGGTCACTAAAACAGACAGTATTCTCGGGCATTCATATGCATTGGTTTCAAAAAAGGAGAGTGATGATGGATTTACCCTGCGGGTAAAAATTACAGCAGACATAAGGCGGTGGGATCTCAGTATCAGGGCGATAAAGGGCGGGTCTGATCAAATTGTCGCAAGATACGAAGATGAAATCGGGGAGGCCCGGTATTTTGATATTCGATTTTTCGAAACTGACGGCGGATGGAGAAAAGATATTGTTAATTACCTCGATGAATCACCCGAAGATTTTTCCGTTCTGGTTCAGGATATCGAGCTCGGCAGGATGGCGGAGGATGCGAATCGTTACGCAGGTGTCATCGATGACCTGCGGGAAAAAAAGCAAGAGATGCTCGAAAGAATGCTCGCCGTGCAGGATGCCATTATCGCGCAGTTTGATGAAAAGCCCCTTCTCGAAAATGCTGTACTCATAGATGACAATGCCTTTAACGACTATTTTTTAAACGACGAACCCGGTGTCATTTTGAGCGATCTGGAAAAAGAGTTGTATACTGCATACCTGGACCGATCGTTCTGGAAAGAGCAGTTTAGTATCGTAGAAGCTGTTTTGTCATATGTGTTTGACGGAGCGGGACGGGAAAGCGCCGTTGAGACCGAGGCGCGGTATGTGGATGCAAAGGAAGCGTACCTCGATGCTTTCGAGGAGTACCGGCTTCTTCTCGAACACGATGACAGGCATCCTGGCATCAGAAATCTCGAAGATGCAGAAAATGAGATTTCGCTTCTCACAGCCAGGCTTGAGACAGCGCGTGATGAGTTTTCAAATGCCGAGCTGGAACTCCGGAAAGCCCTCGACACGCTGACGAATATGAAGATCGCGGACGCAAGGCTTGAAACGCTGGTGCATACCATGTTTTACGAGGTAAGCCGGGCCTACGAGATGAAGAATGCAAATCTTGCGCAGCTTCTGTCATATGATGAAGAAAAGGGAAAAGAGGCGGCGGTAAATCTGTTTCACGATGTTCTTGCCGGGTCGAAGGAGGCCTATGAAAGGATTATTGATGCGTATTTCAATAAAGAAAACCGGAAGTCTCTGAGTAGCATGCTTGGCATGCAGGACGCATTTAACAGTCTCTTCTGGGCTGATGAATACACAAAAGAGAGTTTGCAGGAGACGGTCGGCAGCCTTCGATCCCTGGCCTTTAATATAGAAGGAAGCGGACTTTTCAGTGATATTCTTCGGAAAATGGATGACCTGGAAGCCGTGCTTGTGAATATCGCAGACAGCATGTCTGCCGGCGAAACCGTTTCAGGGGCGGCTATTATTGACCTGGCAGGCAGGGAGATTTCTGGAATCGACACACTTTTTTCGCTGTTCTGTGATGCCCGGGAGAATGCCTATACCGAGTACTATGAACATAGTAATAATCCTTTGAACCGGTATACTGCGCTTCTGGAAAATGCGTTCAGGGTGTACCTGAAGGATTGTAGAGAATACGTACAGGTACAGGGAGAAAACCCTTCGGAGCCGACGGATGGGCATCCGGGGCAGGACTACTGGGAACGGCTGGATGGCCTGCTCGTAGACTTTGAAAACAGGCAGGATTTCTTTCATTTTGTAGATTCATACCTTGTCCACATCAGGGAGACAGATAGGAACGGTTTTCTCATTCTCAAGAGTTTTTTCTATACTGTTCTGCCCGTTATTTCCGATGATGATCGTCAACTGTACTTTATTGATTCTCAAAAAGCCAGTCTCGTATGCAGGTTTTTTGAAGACCTGCTGGGTGATGACCCTACAGGCGCTGATGAAAATAATACCGCTACAGATACAGGAAGCGGCCCCGGGGGGACATCTCCTTCACCACATCAAGCCTTTCATACAGAATACGAACAGGCGCTTTCGGTTATCGATGCTGTTTCCAGGCTCGATGCGGTTGAGGAGGCGATATCCAGGCTTGATGCGGGCTTCTATTCGGGACAAAAAAGCTCGATTCAGCCCATTCACGACAATCTCGATACGGCATTACTCACTCTCTTTTTGAATATGGAGGGGTTTGAAAACGGCATGCTCGATGCGAAACAAAACATCCTTCTGCAGACCATGGCCGATTTCTGCGCTTCCAGTATCTACCTGCTCAACGAGAGAGTGTTCGAAGAGGTGGAAAATGATAATCAGGCCCTCTCGATGCGCATTATTGAAAAAACAAAAGAGTACTTCAGTGATCTTGTGGAACATGCCGGGCAATACGGATTTGATGAGCAGGAAATTGGGTGTATCAAAACGAACATGACACAGTTTTTACTTTATACAGAGGAAGACGGGCATAATGATATAAAACGTCTCTGCTCCAGCCTTTCGGCGGAAGAGCGTGCTGCGTTTTTTCAGGATATCCAGGCCCGGACGGCTGAGCTTCGTCTTTTCGAGCAGGCTGCAGGGTATGATATTCAGGGCTATTTCACCTTGATGCTCGATGAGGTGCGCTTTAAGGGCCTTTCAGACCTGGAGGCGGATCTATTTCTCGAACTCAAGACAAGGGAGGAGTACCTGCGCGAGAAGGAGTACACCGAAGTGCTCGGTGATTTTCTGCAACATTCGACGATGACGTCGCTTCGCGCGGTTCTTGGAAGTGCGTATATTGCAAAACTCTTTGAAAGCGGAAACCCGGAGGCGGTTGAACGTATAGAGCGGCTTTGTTTTTACTATGTCAGGCAAAACCTCTTAGGTAGCAGTACCGACTTTTATGGGCTGTACAGGTTTATCGAAGAGGAGCTTGTTAGTGATGTAGTCGGGTCTTTATTAGTACGGAAAAAAGAGAGGGATGAAATCGCGGGTACTGTTTTAACAAACCTTCTTTTCAGCTGTAAAATGCAGGAGGCCCAAATCTATCAGGGCGGGGATGCGGAAGTCGGTACTGTGTTCAGCGAGTATGCACGGCCCTGGGCAGGTGCTCTTTCCCGTATTGAATTTGCGATCAGGGACTACAAAGATACGCATGATATTTATGAAAACAAGGCCTCCTTTGATGCGTTCATTTCTTTTATCGAGGCGATTGACATCGCAGGAGGTGATTCCGGAGGGACTAACCCGGGGGAAGGAATGTTGGAGGGGTCTGATGGAGAGGGGATGGATCCCGATTCAGATCTCACGGATGGAGAAAAAGATCTATTACGCGCAAGGTACGTTGACGAGGCGTGCTGGGATTACGCCGGAACATTTTTTGTTGCCCGCTTCGATGATAAATTTCAAAGTAATTTTCTCCAAAATTACGATCCAGGTTATCAGGAGTTTTTGCTCGCAGAAAGTATTTTTCAAAACACAATCAGCCTCGATGAGGCAAGAGAGCTGTACGTATTTCGAAGTCCTCTCGAGGCTTCGTTTCACGATATCCTATCTGCCCTCCTTCATGCGGAGGCTGTCCTTGACACTGCTATGTCGAATTCAGGTTTCAGGACAGCAATGGAAAAAAGGCTTGAAGAGCTTGCTCGCGGCAGGTGGGAGGATTACAGGGGGGTCATGTTTGAGAACAGAGGCGTATTTCAGCCGAACCTGGACATGTCCTGTCTGAAAGAGGATACAAAACCGGATGAGGTGAGCTGCGCCTATAATACGGTTGTACTGGGCAATACCAGCCCGGATAATGCCCTTGACAGGGTATACTTTGAGGGATACGGTGATTATGAGTACACATTTGGAAGTGAAAACACAGGAAAAGTCAAAACGGCGCCGACCTATGTATCGGGAGCCTACGGCCTTAATAGCTACATAGAGTTTCAAAACAGGTTCGTGCAGGTCCTCCTGTCTCTTGCCG
>CAZGJW010000070.1:3609-6555 GCA_964525675.1 uncultured Spirochaetota bacterium | reverse complement strand
AATAGCTACATAGAGTTTCAAAACAGGTTCGTGCAGGTCCTCCTGTCTCTTGCCGGGCTCAGCGCACTTTCCGGTACGGAAGGTGAGCGGCTTGCCGGTGCCCTCGAGCACTACGGTATACCTATCGACCATTTCAACTCGCTCGATATTTTCAGCAACCCAGCCTTTAAAACAATCGATACAATAGGCAGCGAAGGGGTGTTGGATCTGCACAGTAAAACCGATCTTCTGTCATACTATACCACACAGATTTCAACCAGCGATGCTGCATATATTATGGACGATCGATTTTCAGATAATGAGCTTTTATACCTCATCGCCTCGGTGAGGGCGGCGGAAATTGCGACCGGCAACCTGGCGGAAGCCCTTTTAAAGGCGGAGGAGGCGGCATCGTATCGTGAAAGCGAGGTCGAGCGTTTGAAGTCTGCAGTAAAAGAATTAGAAACAGAAATCGATACTGCACGAGGGACATACAATGAGATCGTGGAGGATGTGAACCTGCAAAAACAGACTGTGGATAATCTATACCGTGACTATCTCGAGGCGAAGGAGGTGTATTTCTACGCAAAGAACATCTACCTTGCAGATGATACCGGGCAAAATGAAACGGCGCTTTATAAAACCCAGCTTCTGGACTATGCTGAAAAGCTCGGTCTTGCCGAGGCGCGATTTGAGCTGCTGAATGAGATGAAGATACAGGGAGAGAGCTTTGTTCTTGAGGCAGGTGACACGACGGATGCCTTTTCCGGGGATGAGCTTGCGTATCTTGCAGTCGAGCTAGCGGCTCAACAGGAATCTGTCAACCGTGCCCAGAAGGCCTCTTTCATCCTGGGGATTTTGCATGCTCTGATAGATGATGAGCTTCGTATGCTCGAAGGAGAGGTCGATGCGATGATTCAGTCAAGGGAAGATCCGGACACTCCCGAAGAACTGAAGACAGACTTTGATGCGAAAATTGCAGTAAGAAGAAAGAGGATCGAGCAGTTGAAGGGAATCGACAGGCAGTATACCTCAGTGAACCTGACCAGAGGTTCACTCGCCTATGAAATTATGAGCAAGGGGTTGGAAAATGCCGGTGTTGAAACGAGGACGGAGCAGGAAGAGTACATCTATTTTTTGAGAGATTTTATCGCGTTAGACAAAGGTGAAGTATTCAATAATACGATCGAGCCGAGTATCGGCATGATGGTTGTCGAACTGAAAGACTACGTGAGAGACCAATCTTCTGCACTCGAAACCCTCTTCGAGGATGTGGAAAAAAGGTATCAGGAGCGTTATCAGGATTTTTTTGAAAACAGTTTTTCGCGGTATACTGCAAGTGTATCAAAGAAAGAGACGTATGCGCTTGAAGAGGAGGTAACCCGGCAGGAGATAAGCAACAGGCTCGCCGGATTGACCGGCGAGGAACGAAAAGTTTTCGAGCAGTACCTGTCGCATTTTTCCGGAGCATGGGACGAGTTCGAGCCGGGTGGCGTAGATGAAAAATATAGTGATCTTCTCTTGCTTGCCAGGAGAAAGGAACAAGCCGGTGAGTTACGTCTCGTCTATACAGTTTTGACCGGGCGTATTGATGAAGAGGAATTAACTGCTGATGAAGTTGAACGGTGGGGAACGGGGCTTTCCAGGCTGAAGGAGAAGTACGGAATAGAGGAGGAGGATGTAGTCTGCTTTGAAGATATCGTGGAAGAAGGCGCGGTTTTTGAGGCCTTTGATTTTTCGGCAGGGAAATTGGCTCAGTCCGAGACAGAGAGGAAGAAGGAACTTTTTGAAGAAGTTTCTGATCTCGGCTACTTCAGCATCATGTTCGGTGAAGATCTTTTTATCGATATACTGAGCGATATCAGGAGTACTGAGAGTACGCATATTGCCGACAGTGTTGCGCTTGAAAGGTACAGGTTTGATCTCCAGCTTGGGAGCATGGTTTCAGAGAAGGCCAGGTTTTTTGAAAAGATAGATCGGGGTGAATTGAACGGGATAGAGGCCTGGGATAAACAGATGGTAAAGCTGAAAGGAGCCTACCGAAAATGGATCGGAGAGATGAGAACACGCTTCTCAACTGCCGGAGAAAAATGGCATGAAAAGGAGGTTGAGTACGTCAAAGCGAGAGAGCAGTGGCTTCAGGATGTGTCCGGTCAGCGTGTTGACGGGGAAAATAGAATTGATGAACTTGAGCAGGCAGTACTGCTTTTTGCCGATGATACCGGTATGGATATGGAGGACATGAGAATTAGAGCTGAAGCTCTGCAGAATGAATACATAGAAGATGTTTCAATCCCGCAGTGGATTACCAATTATGAAATTCTCGCAAACAGGACATTCGGGAGGCTACGAAACGCCGGGTTGAGAAGTGCAGGTGTGGAGGAGGCAATCGAAGGTCTTCGAACTCGAATCGAGGCCTTTGATGATAAAAAAAAGGAGCTGGAAGCTGAAAGGCTCTATTACCAGTTGAAAAAAGCACGTGAGCAGATCCTTGCAGGAATACGTGGACTTGACCGGGCGAACAGCGAAATGCTCGAGGAGTTTCTGACCGGTGAGGATGTGGGATTTTCAAAGAAGGCGGGTGGGTATGAGAAGAAGTTTGTTGTTGATTATAGTCTGCTGGGTGGCAGAAAAAAGGAGACGGTACGCATTCGTGAGTTCGGATCGTATATAGTACCACATGAGATGTTCCGTCTGGCCGGGATAGACGAGCTGAAATCTGCCGGCAACAGCACGAACATGAAGATTTTCGTGATGATGGAGGTGGAACGGCTTCGGCATGCGAAAGAAAAAGTGCTCGGAACCGCTAAGACAATCGGTGATATATACAGGGAGCATATTGGGCGTCTGCCGACCGAGGAGGATACAGCGCGGTATGTCCGCGAAAACAGCAGCCCTGGATTGTTTGGTGCACTTTCAGGTTTTGTGGGAAAGCTCATGGGTGAGCTGGCCTCGGTTTTTGGAGGG
>CAZGJW010000070.1:0-3509 GCA_964525675.1 uncultured Spirochaetota bacterium | reverse complement strand
ACTTTCAGGTTTTGTGGGAAAGCTCATGGGTGAGCTGGCCTCGGTTTTTGGAGGGAAAGGGGAGGAGGAAACAGAAGGGGATCAAAATTTTTCGGAGTACCAGATGCTTTTGGTCGGTGAAATAAGCTACACCCAGAACAAGCCGCTTGAAACAGGACGCATTATGCTCGAGTATCAGCGCTACACTGTGACCGAGGCGGAGGCGCTTGCAAAGGAGGACAGCGGGTTTTTCGACAAGCCGCTTATACCGGGCGGGCCGTCTTTAAAATCTATCGGGAATGTAACGGCAGCGATTGCCACTGCAGGTACTTCGCTTCTGGCACAGACTGCAGTGCAGGTCGGGTGGAATACGTTCACTACGTCAACCACTGCCTTGGAGGGAAAGATCGACTGGGATGAGGCGGGGCTCGACATGCTGAAAAGCACCGCAGCCTCGTTCGGTTCATTCGGATTGAGCAGTCTGACTGCAGGGATCAAGGGTGGGATAGATCTCGGCTCCGGGTTCGGGAGCAGGGTTACGAATGCAGGTATAGACAGTACGGCTTTCATTGCAGATTCGGCATTCAGCAGTATGGTGAATGCTGTTAATCTCGACGGTTCGAAAAGGCTGGGGTGGAGTCCTGACAGTTTCGAAACAGGCTTCGGTATGGGGCTTGCCGGCTCTTTCGGCACGTTCGGAGGAAGCTATGTTGCGAGCAGTTTTGACGTTATGCACGGTGCGAGCTGGAGTGATGGCGGGTATAACTATAACGTGCTTGAGGATACCGGGAGCGGGAATATTATTGCAGACTACTTTAATTATGACATGAAACGCATGGGCGACTTGCTGGGTGGTTTGACCGAACAGTCGATCAACAATCTTTCAGGGACTTCCGACGGGTTTACGTTTAATGCGCTGAACACCGCAGACTTTGGCGTAAGGCATGAGGTGGGGATGGTTGCCCTGACGCTCGGTGGTGATGATGGGTTTTCCTGGGATGTATCGACCGGGGGTCTGAATCTTGCGGCCTACAACCTGAGCAGAACCATGGCCGGCCTTGAGAGAGTTGATCTGTATGAAGGGCAGTATGTGGAAGGAGATGTTGCAGGCAAGCAGAACTATACTGCAGGGAACCTGATGAGGTATGCTTCCGATGCAATCAATGCGGAGGGGGTTGCGGCTCTCGCAGCCCTGCTGGAGAGGGGCGAGTTTTCTGGATTTGATTATAGTACTGAGGGGATTTCACTGTATGATGGTGGTGAAGATGTTTTTGTAAATAACACGGGGCTGCTGCAGTGGGATTTGAACTCAGCCGCAAAGCACACGAGCTACATCGCCTACGCCTCTGAAAATGAGTATGAAGCATTGTATGGAAAGGGCAGAGAAAGTCGTGCAGAATATATGATTACAGAAAATAATGCAAGAGAAAATGCGGTAGAGAGTGATACACTGCTGAGGTCCGCTCTCGATTCGTCTGAAAGTATGCTTGGCAATAGAATGGAAAGTGTCGATTTCAGTCTGCAGGTATGGGAAGGATTGAAGGAAAGGTTTAACGTGGCTGATGGAGCAATGGATTATTATTATGCGGTATTTGAGTATGGAGGGGATGGGTTTGAGCGATTCAAGGAGGCACAGGGTCAGTTCATGGGAGGGAAGAATGTCGGAGGGATGATTGCTGAGCTTGAGGGAACCGAAAATGAGATGATAGCCGTGATAGCGAGCATGTATAAAGGGGCAATTGAAGCGAGGGGAAGTGGGTTGATCGAAGAGCTCATTGAAAGAGGTGTTATGGCGAAGGGGTATTCGGACATTGTAAAGGAGATTGCGCTGGGCAGGCAATTAACCCGGGATGAATATGACAGGGTTAAGGAAACTGAAATAATAATTCGGGATGATCTTTCTACCATGACGGATATTGAGGGGTATTTTCTGTTATCGCAGTTACAGAGCGGAGTCAGTACAGGAGTCGGTGGTGTGCTGTTACAGCGGTACGGGTATACCGATAGTTTGATGGTAAAATCCGGTTTGAATGGTGCAGAGTATGTGGAAGTTACAGGAAGTACTGAGAAAGAGTTGATTGAAAGTATAGAAAGAGCGGCTGCGGGATTGCAGGAGGTAATTGCAAACCCGTACATCTTGACTGAGCGGATATTCGGGGATGTATTTGAGGGATTGCGTGGAGAGAGCGAATGGGCGAAGGAGAATAAGGACCCTGTGCGATTTGTGGGGGCTGACGGTAAAGAGAGCGTATATTTGCCGGGGAGAAGTGGCACGGCGTTATGTAATTATTTTGGTGGGAATGTGATAGCCGGCACATATGCGATGCTTGGGAACACTGATTATGTGAAGGACGAGTGGTATCCGCGGAGGCAGGGAGAGTCCAAGTACGAGAGAATAGCTGACACGGATTTGTATTATACAAAGCTTGCTGAAGATATAAATGAATTTATATTGAGGGGGGAGGGGAAGGAGTACTTCACACGAGCGGATGAGTTAGTAGATATGAAGGGGATGAGTGCCGAAGAGTTCAATGATGCGGTTGATGAGATGGTCAGGAAGGGATTTTTGCCGGTATGGTCGTGGGACAACCTTGGAGGTGGGTCATCACACATATTTGTACAGACGCTTGGAGGCCAGAGGTGGGATGTGAACTATGGGAGAAGCGGCGATGATCAGTTTGCACCGGTTCCGTTGACAGTATGGAAAAGTAAAAGATTATCTAAACAGTTTGAAAATTTTTTAGACACTGCCAAGGAATATGGAAGGTTTGATTTTAAAGATGAGTGGAAAAAGAATAATCCCAATCCAATTAGGGGACAGAGGTATGAAGATCTTTTTGGTAATTATGATTACAATCTTAGTTTTTCCAATTATTCAGTATTATTGACAATGGATTTATCGCAACTTTTAAAATTCATGGAAAATTAAATTATGATTAAAGTGAAAAAAATTTTGAGTGTACTATTTGCTTTATTGTTTATTACATCTTTTAAATATAATGATAAATACGCCTATGAAAGTGTTAATTACATTAAATTTTCAGATTTTAATAAAAAAGGTATTAGTTATTCGAGGGTGCCGTTAATAAATAAAATAAAGGGTGTATATTATAACAATTATTTTTCAATAGATAATTATTTTTTTCCAGAAGACGAATCTTTTGTGATAAAAAAGTTTAGTGAAGATTGGTATCTAGAAAAAAAAGATTTCATTTATGATGGAGAAGTTATTAAAAATATTGGAGGGAAAGATTTTGAAATAGATAATAAGGAAATATTTTCTATTTTATTTAAAAACAATAATGGATTTTTAGTACCTGCTTTTACTGAAAGATACAAAGAAAAAGGAAAAGATTATTTCGGAACATTTTTACTAGGCGTATCATATTTTGATTATGCAAGCAAAGAATTAAAACCGTTATTTGGCATTGAGGATCTAGAAGATATTAATAATTCATTTCATCCGTATATTTTCCGTCTTTTAGATGCCAAAGGTGAATGGCTGCTTGTGCTGGGGATTTATCACAATT
>CAZGJW010000069.1:0-13884 GCA_964525675.1 uncultured Spirochaetota bacterium | reverse complement strand
TTTATCCATCTGTGCTCTACTACCGTGCGTGGGGGCTGTACAGAATGGACAGGTTTGCCGATGCCAGGCAGCTTGCAGAGGACTTCATAGCCCGTTTCAGGGACTCTGATTTCTACTTCAACGCCCTGTATCTTGCAGCGTGGTGCTCCTTCAGCATGAACGATTATAACACATCGTCACGCCTTTTTTCAAGGCTCGCTGAAGAAGCTGAGGGAACTCCCGCAGCAGGGGAAGAACTCGCGCAGAAGGCACTTTTTCTGAGCGGAAAAAGCCTTGCAAATCTTGGTAAGCTCGAACCTGCTTCGGAGGTGTATTCAGAACTCTACGAGAAACATCCTGAATCCGTATACGCAGACGATGCACTGTTTGCAAATGCCGGGATCCTCCTGAAACAGGGTCAAACGAAGGCCGGGGCAGGGGAATATTACCGGCTGTGGAAGCAATATCCGGAAAGCCCTCTCGCAGAGGAGGCCTTATACCGGCGTGGCGAAGCTCTTTTTTCGGGCGGTTTTTATGCCGATGCGAAGAATGCGTTTCACGAGTACAGAAATCAGTTTCCGAAAGGCGACCTTGTCGATGCCTCGCTGTACTGGGAGGGGTATTCAGCACAGAAGCTCGGGCAGGACCGTGAAGCGGCACTGCTCTGGGAAAAATTAATCGGCAGCTTTCCCGACAGTTCCTTCAGGACGGATGCCCTCAAGGAGGCTGCGGAGGTGTACGTTCAATTCGGTGAGTACCGAAGGGCATTGCAGTACTATTCCCTTTTGGAGGATGAGTACCCGACGTATGCCAAAAGTGTGAATGCATCCCTCCGCCAGGAGGAGATCCGGTACCTGTTATTCGGTATGAATAAACGTGAGGCAGAGCTTACCGCTGTCATCAGTAAAAAGGGCGGTGCGGATACTGTTGAAGGAAGGAATGCAATGGTAGAGCTTGCCCGGCTCTATATCAATGAAGAAACGGACAAGATCGAGCGTGCATTCCAGCTTTTGAGCAGGGTCATGGAAAAGGGAGGTCCTCAAATAAGACAGGAGGCCGGTGTGTTGCTCGGGGAATACTACTACAAAACAGGTGATATCGAACGTGCCGGCAGGGAATTTTTCAATGCGTCTCTCATTTATCCTGAGAACCGCGATTTGATGGCGTACGCAATTTACAGGGCCGCCCAGATGATGAAGCTCGCGGGTAAATCAAGAGAGTTTAAAGAACTTGTTGAAAGGCTAAACCAAAGCTTTCCGGCATCGACCTGGGCGGAAGAGGGCAGAAAGCTTCTCGAAGAAAAGAGCAAGTAAGATGACAAGAACTACAGTACTCTTCACAGTTGTTTCTTTTATTGTTTTTTTCCTGTTTCCCGTGATTATTTTGACGGCGCAGGAGATGGAACCGTCGGAGCCGGAAATCGTTCTGCCGAGTGTGGTTCTCGAGATAGAGGATCTGAGTGTTGAAAATGTCAGAACCAAACTTCCGGAGAATGAGCTCGTTCCTCCAGAGATCGAAGTGCCGCTTCCAGAGGCCGAGGAACTTCAGATAGAGGAGCCGTCGTCGTCTTTTCAGCTTCCGAAGATGGGCCCGGCCCCGGTTTCCGGTAAAAAGGGTGGGACATTCATCGCCGAGAGTGTTATCGGTGCAGGAACACTCAACCATCTGCTGAGCTCGTTTTCACTGTTTCAGTTCGACAAGACGCCGGGTGGAAAACTCCTATTCAGGCATGAGGTGCTCGACGGATTTTCAGGAAAGCCCATTGGGTCCGGGTACAACATGAGGGAGGACAGGCTTTCCGGTACTCTGAAGTTCGGAAAGAAGCGCCTGAAAACCGAAACATCGGGCGAATTCAATGATGTCGAGCAGGGGCTTCAGAACAGGGGTTCGTTCTATTCGAAAACCGACCGTTTGGCGCGAGGCAGTGCGACGGTCGATTATGCTCTGAATGATAAGATTGCATTAAACGGTTATCTGGATACATCCGTTACGACCCGGCTTCTGTCGGGATCCACCGAGTCCGGGTCTGAAAAATCAACGGAGTATGTGGTTACAACTTCACTGCAGGGAACCTACGCACTGCGCAGAGGGTATGTCGGGCTTTCGCCTCGTTACTCGTACCGGGACGGCGGGGTGCAGAGTGCCTATCAGCTCAACAGGGCGCAGGTTAAGGGGCTGTTCGGATACGACCTGAGCGACACGACCCGTCTGCGGGGAGATATTAGCTGGTTCTGGAGCGAAGACCTCAAACATCAGGTGCCGTTTAATTTGAGCATTACGACGTATCCGACGGATCTTTTTTCGTTGAGCGCGGGAGGGGGCTACAGGATTCAGGAGTTCAATCTTTCGGATGTGCTCGATGATTTCATGTTTGCCGATGCCCTGGGAAGCATTCGCGACAACAGCGGATGGTACTTCACCATCAACTCGCATTTGAACTTCCTTCAGGGCTGGGTTGCGTACGGAGGCTTCACATTCATGAACAGCGGTGCCATGCTCTCCGTAGAGGAGGCTGCCGATCCGCTGACCGGGCTTTTCCCCGTTACGCAGGAAAATATGCGTCGGCTCACCTCGGAGTTAGGAGTCCGATGGATACCTTCGTCAACCTTTTCCGCCTATGTGAGCTGGACTTCAGAAATACTGGATAGACCGAACTTTTATCCGGGCAACTCCTTCAGCCTCGAGGCGAATATCAGCAATAGCTCAGGCAGACTGGGAGGTATTGTTTCTTCTGTCTTCAATACTGGTATAAACGACTTCGTGCAGGCGCCGATCGTAAACATCGAAGGATTTTACAGGGTAAACGATTCTCTTATGTTCAGTGCAGAGGCGGATGATTTACTGTATCCTGCGCTTGACGGTCCGAGATACAGCTGGTATCCCTTTATAGATAAAGGTCTGGGGATAGTGGTAAAAGCACATATTACTTTTTAAGGAGATTCGGTATGGTCGATATACTCGAAAAAGGCGGCATCGTTATGTGGCTCATTATGTTCCTGTCGATCATTGCAGCGGTGGTAATCATAGAGCGTCTTCTCTATTTCAGAAAGATACGTATCGATGAGGAGAAGATGATCAGCAGGCTGAAGGCGACACTGCAGAAAAAGCACTTTGATGAAGCACTCGCGATCTGTGAGAACAACCCCTCCCCGGTGACCAATCTTATGAAGGTTGGAATCGAGCACCGGGCATACCCACGTGAAACCATCAGAGAGGCGATAATGGATGCAGCGAATCTAGAGGTCCCGAAAATGGAGAGACATCTCCCCGCTCTGGGCACGATTTCCCATATCGCGCCATTGCTCGGTCTGCTTGGCACCGTTACCGGTAATATACGGGCATTCGGCGTCCTGGGGAAATTCGGCGCCGTCGGGGACCCGGGAATGCTTGCAAAGGGAATTGCAGAAGCCCTGCTGACAACCGCTGCGGGCATAATCGTCGCGATCCCTGCAGTTATTTTTTACAACTACCTAGTGAGCAAGGTCAACCACTCGATCATACGGCTCGAAAACCGTGTAAATGAGCTTGTGCTCCTTCTCGGAGGTATATCGTCATGAGATTCAGGCGACTGTTAACAACCAGAACCAACGTTGAGCTTATCCCGCTTATAGATGTCGTATTCCAGCTTGTCGTATTCTTTATGGTATCGTCAACGTTCGTACTCACACCGGGGATCAGCCTCATACTACCGAGGTCGGAAACATCAGAGCCTGTGGTGATGTCGCGTCTTGTGGTGACCGTTGTGTCGGAAAACGAGTTATATCTCAACAAGGAGAGGTATGACCTGAAAGGTCTCGATGCGCGGTTTGCCGGTATTACGGAGAAGGAGCGGGAGGAGGTTCGGGCCGTCGTCATCGAAGGGGATGAGCATGTTTCTTACAAGCTGATGGTAGAAGTGCTCGATGTGCTCAGGAAGAACGGGTTCAAGGGGGTAAATCTGAGGACAAAGGAAAGTGAAGGGGGCGGGCGGTAACGATTTGCCATGATGTTGATATGCAGTAAACGAGTACGTCGGCATTAATCAATTGTGTTCTTATAATGGCGTTGATCGACTGTAATGGTCAGGGCTGTAATATGCAATAATTTTGAATGGTGGGTGATTCAAGGTATATGCGATGATCGAACGGATACATACAGCGCACAGGCAGAATCAGAGAAGGATGGCGCTCAGTATCACCATCGCGCTTTTTATACATGCTTGCATATTTGTTACCTTTCAGTACGGAATACGGCCTCATCCGGAGGAACTGCCCGAGTACAGCGGCCCCATAACCGTAACACTGTACGAATCTGCCGAACAGATGCGTGCCACTGAGGTACAGGCTGCTGCCACCCAAAGAGCTGTTCTGCAACCGGAACAAAGGCTTGAAACAGAAAAGCCGAAGGTCGCTCAAAAAACAACAGATGTCGTGCGGAAGACAAAAGAGCAGCCTGAAGCTGTGCAGAGGACTACTCAAGAGTACGAGTCGGAGGCTGCAAAGGCTCCTGAGAACCTTCTGCCGAAACCTCAGGAGACGGTCGGGCCTCTTCCTGTCCCTGTGCAGGAGCGTCCGCTGGGCACTGAGGGGCCGGTTGAAGAGGCCGTGAACGTACCCTCCGGCAGGATTCAAGCGCCTACCCGGGGTCTGGCGCCGCAGGAAGCGAGACCCTTACAGCAGGCTGCGCCTTCAACCCAAACAACCGGCAAGGCGGTATCCGGGACTACACCTCAGGCCGCAGGTGAAGGGCAGGTTTCTGAAGAGGGCACGAAGGAGAAGTTTTCTTTTCCTCCTGTTGAAGCGGAGGAAAAACCTCTTTCCCTGGATATGGAGCGGCTCGAGGAGGCACTCAAGAAAACGGAAACCGGTTCCACCGTGGAAACAAAGCAGAAGACTGCAGTAACGGGTACACCATCTACCGGTGCACCGAAGATTGAGTGGGAGGACGACCGACGCGGCAGGATGCTTCTGTCATCTCCAACACTGCCGGTAATTCCTGAGTGGGTCAAGAAAGAAGGGCTCAATCTGACGGTTACGGTTTCTTTTGAGGTGACACCGCAGGGGCATACCCTAAACCTCAATGTAAAGCAATCTTCAGGCTACTCCGATGTTGATTCCGTAGTTCTTGAAGCGGTAAGAAAACTCCGGTTCAATCCAATCGCGGACAACAGAAACGTGCGTGGGACCATTCGCTATATCATCAGTACCAGATAAAGATTTTGTGCAGTCCTATAAAGATCATATGGCGGTAGCGCTCCCGATTACAACAAACCTGAAAAAAACAGTTTTGAATATATGCAGATTGCCGGTGCTGCAGGCGGATATGTGGGCGTGTTGAAAAACATTTCGTGGGAAGATATTCAAAAAACCATTTTTCACTATGCGACGATGGTTGCTCGGGCTGCCGGGTATATCGATTTCGACATCATATACGCTCATGATTGGCTTACATTTCCCGCAGCCGTCGCATTGAAGAATAGATTTGAAAAGCCGCTGGTCTGTCATGTGCTGCTGTTCAGGCATTACCGCCTGTCCGATGATATTTCATTGTTGTTGCCTTTTTACATTGTCCGTCATTGAAGAAAATGGTATATTCATCCGACTCAATACATTTTAAGGAACGGTCATGCAAATAAAAAATATATACGTATATCCAAGATATCCGGCATCTCTTCAAAAGTTGTTTCAACTTGCATTCAACGTGTGGTCTCTCTGGGATGAAGAAACAGTGCAGCTTTTCGACAGGATCGACGGCACACTTTTCAGAAAAACCGACCTCAACCCCGTTCGGTTTCTCTATTCAGTGCCAGAGGAGCGGCTCTTAGAGCTTTCGAAAGACAGCGCTTTTCTGGAAGATGTGGAAGAGGCGTGGAAGAGGTACGATACATACTCGCGTAAGAAGACCGCCTACGGTGAACGTTTCAGAGACAAAAAGATCGCCTATTTTTCAATGGAGTACGGACTTCATTCCTCCATTCCCATCTACGCCGGTGGGCTTGGAATACTCTCAGGCGATCATCTGAAAGGGGCGTCTGACCTGGCTATACCTATAACGGGTATCGGACTTTTATACAGGTACGGGTATTTCAACCAGCGGATAAACATCAACAGTATGCAGGAGGAAGAGTATATTGAAAACAGTGTTTTCAACCTCCCGCTCAAGGAGCTCAAATCAACCGATGGAGAGCCGGTATATGCAACGGTGGAATTACTCGACACACCCGTGCTGATCAAGGTGTGGTTCATCCGTGTGGGCAGGACACGCCTTGTTCTGCTCGATACGAATATAGAGGCAAACGCGCCCGAGTATCGACGGATTACAGACCATCTGTACGACGCGGGCAGGGATATACGTATGCAGCAGGAGCTCGTGCTTGGTCTGGGCGGTATGGAAGCGCTCGATGCAATGAACATCAAACCCGATGTGTACCATCTCAACGAGGGGCATTCGGCGTTTCTCATTGTTCAGCGCCTTAAAAAACTTGTGGTCAACGAAGGGCTGTCATTCGACGAGGCGTATGCGGTGATAAAAAATACCACGATATTTACCACCCATACTCCGGTTGAAGCAGGAAATGAAAATTTTCCGGTTGAAATGGTTCAGAAGTATCTCAGTAAAAAGGTTGAGGAGCTCGGTGTACCGCTCGAACGTATCATGGAGTACGGTATGCTTCACGATAAGAAAACATTCTGGCTTCCCGCTTTTGCCATGAGTTTCTCCAGATATGTCAACGGTGTTTCAAGGCTGCACGGCAAGGTGTCGAGGGGGATGTGGCGCGACCTGTTTCCCGGTATGGTTGAATGTGAAGTTCCCATTACTCATGTAACAAACGGTGTGCATCATTCCTGGATTTCTCCTGCAATTATGGAGCTTTTAAATCGATATATCACTCGAGAAAATTATGCACTCTCTGAAGATGAGACTGCACTTCGGAAGGTGCTGAACATCCCCGACGAGGAGCTTTGGGAGGCGCACCTCAGTTCGAAGAGGAAACTGATCAGTATTATACGGATGATTATGGAAGAGAATTATTCACAAAAGGGCTTTGCAATATCCGGAAGCGGGGATGCATCCGCTCTTTTCAATGAGCGTTACTTAACCATAGGATTTGCACGAAGGTTTGCGGCATATAAGCGCCCCACACTCATTATGCAGGACAAAGAACGGCTGAAAAAGATACTTTTGGATGAAGAGCAGCCTGTTCAGATTATTTTCACCGGAAAAGCGCACCCTGCCGATTCAAACGGAAAGAATATGATCAAAGAGGTTGTTGATTTCGCAAGAGATGAGGGACTCGAAAACCGTGTTGTGTTCGTGGAGAATTATAACATGAATGTAGCACGGTCCCTTGTGCAGGGCGTGGATATTTGGCTCAACACGCCACTCATGCCCTATGAAGCATCGGGAACATCAGGTATGAAAGCAGGTATGAACGGCGTGCTCAATCTCAGCATTCTCGACGGCTGGTGGCCGGAAAGTTACAATGAAAAAAACGGGTGGGCAATCCGATCCGGGCGTCTCGACGACAGCCTCGAAGCGCGGAATACGATAGAATCCCGACAGATTTACACCTTGCTGGAAAAGGAGCTTACCCGCCTGTACTACGACAGGGATGCAAGTGATATTCCCCGTGAATGGGTGAAGATGATGAAGGAATCGATATACACTATCATAAGGGATTTCAACATAACCAGGACGCTCCGGGAGTATTCTGAGAAGTTTTACCTGCCTGCAGTAGAAGCGAGGCAAAAAATCACCGGAGATAAAAAGTATCTGTCAGCTATTCTGAAAAATGCGACCAGTATGCAGTCGGTGTGGAACAAGGTATTCATCAAGGATGTTTTCATGGATATCGAAAAACGGGAGGTTCTTTTTACCGACGATACAATAAAGACACAGTGTTATGTATTTCTGGATGATGCTGATCCCGGGCGTTTCAATGTGGAATTTTTCTATTTTTTTGAAAAAGACGGGGCATATGAGACCGTTACGCTCGATTTCATCGAAAAATATCCTGATAAAACGGCAAAATATGAGGGTGAAATCACCCTGAAATACTCGGGCATTCAGAGCATTGGTATACGGCTTGTGCCTTCGAACGAGGAGGTGCGGGCGCTTCATCCCGATTTGATCAAGTGGTACGACATATTATAAAAATCACCTTCCGTACTGTATTTTTCATACCGGTGCACCGATAAATAGGTATGAGAACACTGTAAAGATAGAAAAAACGGGTAAAGCCATGTGTATGAATAAGAAGGAAACGGGAAACAAACATTTATACTACGATGCCCCGGGTCTATTTAGAGGGATGTTCTTCATCGTGGTTGTGCTGGTGTTTTTTATACCTGCCCTATCGGTATGTGCGCAGGAATCTCCATCCTACACATTTATTGATTTTAATAAAAGCTACAACAGTATTGTGAGCTCGGCAGGGTCGAACGGGTATAAGGTTAAAGAGCAGGAAATCACCTCATTTTTCTGTAAATATTACCTGCTCCTGGAGAAATCGCAGGAATTCTACAGCGAGAAGACAGCCCTTTTTTTCGATGCAGAAAAAAAGCTCATCTTTTTCAGCGTTCAATTCTCGCTCGGTGAGAATCAATCGTCGAGGGTTATTCAAAAGCTTTATGAATCGCTTGCGCAAAAGCTTGTGGAGAAATACGGGGAAAACGAAAATAATAATGTTCCCTACTATCGTGTATATCAAAATATGTATGAAATATTCCTGTACCCGTCCGGGTCAGGCGTGCAGACTGCACGCCTTTCATTCAAACAGCTCGACCGTTCATCAGCCTACATGGATTACTACAAGCAGGAAGTTGAGAAACTCGAAAACGAGGCCATATCACAGACAGTCGGTAAACTTTGAACTTGCTACAGCTTCTTTAGATGTTCCTCGTTATCTTCGATCTCTTTTTCAAGATCTTTTATTTCACCGAGCAGAGGTTTTATATCGGCTGTTCCCTTCGATACGGTGCTTTGCCCTTTTTCAACGAGAAGTTCGTACACTCTGGATCCAAGCATCGTACACTTTTTTTCGGCCTGGTTCTCAAGCCTCTTGATTTTGATTTTCAGTGCCCCTTTTTCTCCCGCCTCCTTTGTTTTTTCCTTCGCCCTTCCCAGAACTTCCTTCGAGGTTTCGACGCTCTTCTGCAGGAACTTTTCCATCCGATCGCGAAAACTCATGAGATTCCTCCTTTACCGAAACTATACTATATATGAGGTATAATAACTTCCCTTTTACCTGGCGATCTTCTATTCCAAAGATAACACAGCACTGTCACCGGCAGCAACAAAATAATCCTATATGTCAGGATTGCTATCGTATCTAGGTGATACCCAGGGATATACGTGGGCCCCTAAATCGGGGCGGATATACTATTTATTGAGGCAATGATCGAGCGGGGTGCTGAAGTGAATGTTTATCTGCCGTTCTGTGCCGAGGATTTCCTGAAGACGAGCGTTTCGTATGCGGGCAATGAGTGGGAGGAAAGATTTTTCGCGATCATTGAAAAGATCTCCGTAAAATACATAACCGAAGAAGGATATTTTGGGAATGATTCACTTTTTTCTTTTTTGAACATTGTGATCATGGGAATGAGTATACTTCGTGCTCGCCTTCTTCTTACAGAACCTGAGCTTCTTGTGGGTTTAGGCTCTACAGCAAAGCATCCAAAACAGGGAAGCACCAGCGAACTTTTCAGCCAGTGGCCGCACAAAGAAAAAATTCGGATAATAGATCCCGCCGGACTCAATCCTCCGGCCATCGGCTCAGGAAAGCAGAAAGGAGAAGCAAAGTATGCAGAGCTTCCCGGTGCAGGTATTCCACCAGGAATCATCCATTCTATGCAGTGTATCCTGTTCGCAGAAATAATTGGGCCCGGAAAGGCCGCAGAAGAGCGCACGCCTTATTTTATGTACGACATACTTCAGGCAGTTTCGGAGCGTTTAAAGGAACTTGATGGAAAGCCAAAGATATTTTCCTTATGGGGAGATATCATGCATGCCGTTTTTAACGGAGCAAAGGACGCACTTGAGTTTGCATCGATGCTGATGGATGTCATTTTGGGAACAAAGTGGGGATTTGATGACTCTGAAAAAAGTATAAATATCCGCGCTGCCCTGCACGCGGGCCCGGTATTTATCGGTATAGATCCGATCACAGAAAGACGCAATGCCTATGGTACGCAGGTCGATCGGGCGGCATGTATGAGATCTATAGCAGTCCCGGGTTGTATATATGCGAGTGAAGAGTTCACCGCTCTTCTGGTGGTAGAAACAGGTGACATGTATCGATATGAATACGTCGGGGTCCATGACCTTTCCGATTTATGAGTTTAGAAAAGAGTGTTGTTCTCGGGGCTTTTCCCGGATCACAGTATACTACCGAAAAAATTACAATGGAAAAAGATGATACGATCCTTTTGTATACCGACGGTGTGAATGAAGCTATGGATCCTGAATCGAAGCAATATTCCAACCACAGGTTTGAAAACACTCTTAATCTACTGACAGGAAAAAATGTAAACGATATCCTCAATGGTTTAAGAGAGGATGTCAGGGAGTTTGTTAAAAAAGCCCCTCAATCGGACGACATCACAATGCTGGCGGTGAAATATATCGGTTAACCTGATTTGTTTTTTTGTAATTTCCTGCTAAAATCTGAAAGTTCATAATTAATCATAGAAAATGATCAAAGACTATTCAAAATAAAAACTGTACTTACCTATTTTTTATTATATAATCACTCTCATTATTGTTCAAATTAGCTAAAACTGAGTTCGTATTGAAGCTCATTTGGTGATGCATTACTAAGTGCATTGAGTTTTACATGGAGTTTTATAGCTTCTTTGGTCATGCAAAATTTTGCCTAAATTATGAATAAAAATGAACCCAGCTTTTGCCCGGCTTTGCCTCGATACTTCAGGCAGGGCGTATGGAACACCTCTCATTGATCAAAGAACAAAGGTATTAATGGCAATCACTGTTGATATTGTGGAGCCGATACATGGAAAACCTTTTGAAAATCATTTAATGATGGCTAAAAAACAGGGTATTACCCGTGAAGAATTAGAAGAATTACTATTATGGTTTTATCTATTAAAAGACTGATATTTTGTACCAGATTTTTTAAAAAACAACGGTCTTTTAATTTTCCATGGTTTTTTAAGTATTGATAAATTAAGGTAAAAACCATTAGGCAAGCGTTGGCTTGAACCTTTTAAGATTGAAAGTTCACTTGCCTATTTTTAACAGTCCATACTGGATTCAACAAGCCGGGAGCTTTTTATACTGAAATAGCAAAATTTTATACCTTGTAAATTATAGGAGGAATGATGAAGTTAGAAGGTAAAAGAATCGGTATTTTGTTTGAAGGTGATTATTATGAAAATGAAATATTTTATTACATGCTACGCTTCCCAGAAGAGAGGGCTGACCTGCATTTTTTAACAAGATTATGGGGGCAGGAAAAAATTACATTTTACGGGCATGAATATCAGGTGCCATTTGATTGTAACGAAAGCTTTGAAAACATGGATGATAATACATTAAAAAGTTATTCCGCAATAATAATTCCCGCGGGGATGGTAGCCGATAGACTGAGATATACTGAGGATATAAACAAACTTCCTCCAGCCTGTGAATTCATAAAAAGAGCATTTGCTCAAAAGAGTATCATCAAGGGAATAATCTGTCACGGTATGTGGCTTTTATCCCCGATCCCTGAAACAGTAAAAGGGAGAAAAGCTGTTGTACACAACAATCTTTTAGGTGATTGTAAAAATATGGGCGCGCATTATGTTGATGAAGATATAGTAGTTGACGGCGATCTCATAACTGCGAGAACGGGTGGCCATTGTAATTTATTCGCGAAGAAAATAATCGAAATTCTGTCGGAAAAATAAGGTCCCGGTATAGAAAATTATTTGAACCCTGTCTGTACCCGAGAGTGTTTAATTGATGCTTGTAAAGAGAAAGAGCGGAGTGCTGTTTCATATTTCATCATTGGCGTCTCCTTTTGGAATAGGTGATCTTGGGTCGGCCGCATATGAATTTGCAGACTTTTTGAATAGTAGCAGTCAGCATCTGTGGCAGATACTTCCATTAAATCCCACTCAGGGCACGTTCGGCGATTCACCATACAGCAGTATCTCGGCTTTCGCCGGGAACACCCTCTTTATTTCGCCTTCCTTACTTGCAAAGGAGAAATTATTAGAAGAAGAAGATATCACTCCCCCACCTCTCTTTCCCGCCGGATCCGTGGATTATTCGCAGGTGAGGGATTACAAGAACAAACTATTTAAAAGAATAATAAAAAAATTGGATGAGGATTATCACTTTAACTTCTTTTGTGAAGATAATGAATTCTGGCTTGATGATTATTCACTATTTGTAGTTTTAAGTGAACATTTCAAGGGTAAAATATGGAATGAGTGGCCCCGGGTTATTAGAGATAGGAAAAAAAACGCCCTGCAGGATTTTAAAAATAAATATAAAGAGAAAATACTGGAAATTAAATATCTCCAGTATCTATTTTTCAAACAGTGGTTCCGGCTAAGGCGATATTGCAATCAAAAAAAGATCCAGATAATTGGAGACCTGCCGCTTTACATTAACTATCACAGTGCTGATGTGTGGGCGCATCCTGAGCTCTTTAAACTGGATAGGCATAAAAGGCCTCTGGTTGTTGCCGGTGTTCCGCCGGATTATTTCAGTGAAGACGGACAGCTCTGGAACAACCCAATCTACAGCTGGGATACTTTAAAAATGTCGGGCTATGACTGGTGGATTAAACGCATGGGTCACAATTTTAAAATTTTTGATTGGATCAGGCTGGACCATTTCCGGGGTTTTTCCGATTACTGGGAAGTTCCCGCGGGAGAGGCTACCGCCAGAAATGGTGTGTGGAAGATGGGCCCGGGTGATGACCTGTTTAACGCGCTGCTTGATTATTTCCCCCAGCTTCCTATTATCACGGAAGACCTGGGGAATATCGACCCGGGGGTACGAGAGCTTCGCGATCAATTCGGATTTCCGGGTATGCGAATTCTTCAATTTGCTTTTGGCGGTGATAAATCTTCGCTTGTGCATAAACCGCACAACTATATTAGTAATTGTGTTGCTTATACGGGAACACATGATAATAACACTATTAAAGGTTGGCTTGAGGAGGGAATTGACAAAGCGAAACTTACAAAAAAGAAATTACCCGGTGTCGTTGACAGAGAAAGGAGGCTCGCTTTAGAGTATGCCGGTGTTAAGGATACAGAATTAAAGGAAGCACACTGGGAATTTTTGAGGGTGCTGATGGCCTCTACCGCATCCTATGTTATCTTCCCTGTGCAGGATATTCTGGGTCTTGGGGGGAAAGCCCGTATGAATACACCGGGGACAGCCGAGGGTAACTGGAAATGGCGGCTTCCGGGTCCCAGGATTAAAGAGAATATTGTTAAAAAACTCAAGAAACTGACAGAAACCTATGATAGAAGCTGAAAAATAGGTAAGTAAACTTGTCAATCTTAGAAGTTGAAAATTATCACTTACCTAATGGTTTTTACCTAAAGTATGTAATATTACGGCAATGTAGTATAATATAGTCATTTGTATTCGAAATTCTGGTACAAAAGGAAAAGACATCGCTTCGCTAGGCCAGAATTCTAATGGATAAAACCATAAAAGGTAATATATGATTATTGATACAAAGCTCACTCTTCAGACCAGTCTGTGCCGGTTCGTGACCGGCAGCGAAGAGAGTGTATCCGATGAGATAGTACAGAATGAAATCGCTCAGGCCTTTAAAGAAAATCGTTCTTTTCCTTTCATTGCGGATGCCGGCATAGTAACAAGCCTGCAAACAGGCACATCTGTTGAATCGCACGTTTCCCAGTTTATTAAAATCAAAAATGATATTATTAACACAAT
>CAZGJW010000068.1:0-13980 GCA_964525675.1 uncultured Spirochaetota bacterium | reverse complement strand
TTCGTTAAGACCGGAAAGTATAAACCGGAACTGCGGAAAAAGTAACACAGGTTAGGAATCAACGATGTTTTCAGGGGTCTCTTTTCGAAAAGAGACCCCGTAGTTTTATGCAATATGCAGTCGATCTAATGAAGGAAGGTGTGAAGACGACGAATATATTAGAGGCTGTGCAGGTAAGCAAGAGCTACCCAGGCGTTCAGGCACTCGACGCGGTTGATTTTGACCTTCGATACGGAGAGGTCCAGGCGCTTGTCGGTCAGAACGGGGCGGGTAAGTCGACCTTTATCGAAATAATCGCAGGCTCTATCCAGCCTGATTCAGGAAATATTTTTCTGGATGGTCAAGAGTACACCCATTTTGATCCGCCCACCTCGATCGAGCTTGGCGTCCAGACTGTACACCAGGAAAACCAGCTTGTGGAGGAGCTTTCGGTTGCTGAAAACATTTACCTCTACGATTTGCCGAAAACACGATTCGGTTTTGTCAAGCTTGCGACCTGTATCGACGCGGCGGACAGGCTTCTCGAGGAGCTCGGCATCGATATCCAATCGGGAAAAAAACTGAACGACCTCACTACAGTGCAGAAAAAGCTCATCAGTGTTGCCAAGGCCTTCTCGCACAGGGCAAAGATTCTGATTCTCGATGAGCCGACCGCGGCTCTGGACAGGCACGGAAAAAATGTGCTGTTCGACATCGTCCGGAAGCATATAGAGAAAGGTTTGAGTGTTATCTATATTTCCCATCATATCGGAGAAATATTTGAAATCTGCGACCGGGTGACCATATTCAAAGACGGCAAGAAAATCAACACTCATACCGTGAATGAAACGGACATGAATACAATCGTCCGAGAGATGATCGGAAAGAAAAGCGCATCCATTTTTTCGAGAAGTGCTGTTCAAGCTGCAGGTTTGGAGGGGAACATTCTCGAGATGATCGATTACTCCAGGCAGGGAGCCGTCGATCATGTCTCCTTTACGGTGCAGAAGGGGGAGATATTCGGAATCGGCGGGCTCGTGGGATCGGGCAGAACCGAGCTCGCACGAATGATGTTCGGCCTCGATGAGAGAGACTCCGGACGGCTTGTGTACTGCGGCAGGGACATTACGCCGACCAGCCCGAACGATGCCATCAGAAAAGGCATCGGCCTGCTGACCGAAGACAGAAAGGACGACGGGCTCATTATTATTCGTCCTGTCTTTGAAAATATAAGTATGGTTCGGTTTGCAAAGAGCCAGGGCGCATTTATGAACCTTTCAAAAGAGCGGGATGAGACAGGGGATATTTCGAAGGCGCTTAACGTGAAAACGCCATCCATTTCCCAGATGGTGATAAACCTGAGCGGCGGTAATCAGCAGAAGGTAGTGCTCGCGAAATGGCTTTTTGCCGAATCTGAAATTCTTATTTTTGATGAGCCGACGGTCGGTATCGATGTCGGCAGCAAGACTGAGATTTACGGGCTCATGGACGATCTTGCAAAAGAGGGAAAGATAATCATCATGATATCGTCGGACAATCCGGAGCTCATCTCTGTCTGCGACCGGGTCGGGATTATGCGTTTCGGGAAGCTTGTGACAGTGCTCAAGGGAGATCAGATTACCGAGGAAAACATGCTCAAGTATTCGCTCGGTGTCGGTGAAAAGGTTGCTGAAGAGGATTGAAGATGAAGATCAACATTCGTTCAAGAGAAGGACAGAAAAAGAAAATCACACAGTCCACCATGCTCATCATACTGATCGTTGTGCTCGCCCTTGTGGCAACGATCGTAAACCCGAAATTCCTGCGTATCGTGAATATAATCAACATTTTTCAGCAGATTTCGGTGCTCGGTATTGTTGCCTGCGGCGTGGGGATGCTGCTCGTATCGGGGCAGATAGACATCTCGGTCGGGCCGCAGGTTTCTCTCATCGGCATTATTCTTGCCATGATCATACAGAAAATCGGAGGACTCCCCGCCGATTATCCGCATGCGTGGCTTGCTCCTTTTGCCATTCCCATGGCTTTCGTTGTTTCGTTTGCCGTCGGGTTTTTACTCGGGCTGATAAACGGGATTACGGTGATTAAATCGAGGGTGACATCGTTTATAATCACGCTTGGATTCGGATCGGTATACAAGGGAGCGGCCCTTCTGATAAGCGGCGGCGCTTCCTACATGCTCTTCGGCAGGTTTGAGCTGCTCGGTCGCGGCAGGATACTCAACTTTATTCCGATCGCCATACTCTTCTTTATCGGGGTCGTCATCGTCACCCATATCATTTTGAAGTTTCTGCGATACGGCAGGTTCCTCTATGCAATCGGCGGGAACAGGAAGGCTGCATATGTATCGGGTATCAGCACCGACAGGATAACCCTCACCGCCTACGTGATCGTCGGCCTCCTGGATGCGCTTGCTGCACTGATACTCATCTCGCGTGTCGGCTCTGCGTTGGCTGTGACGGGAGATTCCTATTCGCTCGATTCGCTTGCGTCTGTTATTGTCGGCGGGGTCGCAATAACCGGCGGCAAGGGAAACGCCCTGAGTTTCTTTCTGGGTGTCATACTCATCGGGCTCCTTGATAACGCGCTGATCATCATGAATGTCAATCCGTACATGCGGGATGTTGTGATCGGGATAATTATCATTGCTGCTGTTACAATCAGCAACTACACCGGCGAACGATCATAAATACCCCGGATATGCCGAACAAGCTTCACCGAACAGGAGCGTGCACATGGAAAAAATCGATCTTATCTCGACGATCAATGGATCCATGTTCGAGGATTTCTATCCGGAGGCCTGGGACCTTAAAAAAATCGACGACTGCTGCAGTATGAAGCCTGAAGATGTGTATACGCGTGAAAAGTGGTGGCATCCCGATTTTACACCGGTCGGTGCCGAAACCCTCCAGGATTTCAATACACTGATGGGCCATGAAATAGCCCTGCAGATCAAGAAGGCGAAAGATGAGGGACGGGACGTCATCGTTATTCTTTCAGCCGGTCCCATGGGGATGTACCGGTGGGCCGCGGAGTTTCTGAATATATGGAATATCGACTGCTCCCACGTGCACGGGTTCAACATGGATGAATGGAGCGACAGTGACGGCAACACACTTCCCGTATCCAACCCGGGCGCATTTAGAAACGCCATGGAGGCGGCGTTTTACGGCAGGCTGGGAGTCAGAACGGTGCCCGAGAAGCAGCGACATTTTGCCACGAGGGATGAGATGCCGCGATATGCGGACGAGATTGCGGACCTCAGGGCGAAAGGCGCAAAGTTCGTTCTTATATATGGTATCGGATGGGTGTTTCATATTGCCTTCTGGGAGCCCCATTTCGCGGCGGATTACCGGGACATAGATGAATGGAAAAAACCGACGTACCGTATAGCGGCGAAGCTGCACCCCCTCACGATTATACAGAACTCCATTACGAGCTTCAAAGGAAGGATTACACTTGTGCCGGCGCGGGCGAATACGATCGGCCCCGGTATTTTTCTGCAGGCCGATTACACCATCGGTGGTGTCGACGGGTACCTTCCCTCTCGAAAGATGATCTACCAGAGTATGGCGCTGTGGGTTACCCTGAAATACGGACCGGACATGTGGATTCCTTCGAGTGTCATGCCCGAACTTCCCGGAAAACTCTTTTTCATCAAAGAGCTAGCAGGTCCGCTCGTGCCGGAAGTAAACTGAGATACGAATAACTATCCGGGATTCTACAGCACCTGGTTTTTTATTATCCGGACGGGTCACATCAGAAAAAGCTCCGCGTGCGAGTCGCGGATAGCATGCGGCTCACCAGCACATTATCATGCAGGGGTTAAGCGGCGGAAAGTGAATCGAGGCTATGCCGGGATGAAACGCTGAATGGAGTTTATGAGAACTATACGGAGGAAAGAATGTCCCTTGTATTGAAGAACGGCCGTATTTTTGCCGAATCAGGGGTGTTGACTGACGGATACCTCTTTGTTGAAGACGGTTTAATCAAAGCTATCGGAGAGGGGTCCGGAACCCCCCGGGCGAGAGAAACTATAGACGTCAAGGGACATATCGTCTCCCCCGGGCTTATTGATATTCATACACACGGGATTTTCGATGCCGATTTCATCGGCGGTACGGTCGAGAGCATGATGCAGGGGTTCGAGCAGTACCTCCGGTTCGGTGTAACGAAAATTATACCGACCACCCTGTCGAGCCCCTTTGGCGCAATCATTGAACAGGTGAAAAAGATAGGCCGGGCACGGGAACAAAGCCCGGTTGGAAAGATGGTGCACGGTGTGCATGTCGAAGGACCCTGGCTTGCATCGCAGTGCAAGGGCGGACATCCCGAACAGTACCTGCGCATTCCCAAAAAGGAGGATATCAAACGGCTGCTCGACGAGACCGGTGATCTCGTTAAAACGGTTACTTTTTCGCCGGAGCTCGACAACGCGATATGGCTGTGCAAGACACTTGCGTTGAACGGTATTGTCCCGGTTATCGGGCACACGGCGGCAACCTACGAGAAGACGCTCGAAGCAATCAGGGCGGGCGCCCGGCATGTCACCCACCTCTTTGACGCGACACTCGGCATCAGGGAAAGCGAAACAGAAGCGCTCACCATGGAGCCGGGGATGGAAACCGCCGTGCTGATAAACGATGCGGTGAGCGTCGAGCTGATCGGATGTCCCGTACACGTGCCGAAGCCCCTTTTCAGGCTTGTCGACAAGATCAAGCCTCATGACAAAAAGATAGTCGTATCCGATTCCCTCGTCGGCGCGGGCAGGCCCGACGGCACTGTTGTGACTTTCAGGGACGGGAGACAGGCACTCGTGAAAGAGGGTGTACTCCGGATGATATACCCGGACAATCCCGAATTAGACGGGAATCTCACCGGCAGTGCCGTCACGCTAAACACGGCGGTTAGACGGCTTTCGCAGTTTATCGGCGAGCCGCTGGAACAGGCAGTGTTCTGGGCGACAATGAATCCAGCGATTCTTTTAGGGATTCAGGCCGGGACCGGGAGTCTACGGGTCGGCAAGTCCGCCGACATTGCCGTTTTTGATCCGGATTTCAATGCCAAGATGACGATTTTAGGCGGGGAGATCGCGTATCGGGACGGTGTGTAGTCATGATGTCTCATGCATGGGGAAGATGAGATGAAAACCTACAGGGTTGGAATAGTCGGCTTCGGATGGGTTGCAGGCGCCCATCTGGCCTCATTCGCGAAGCTCCAAAACTACGAGCCTGCTGCAATCGTTTCGCGGCGGGATCTCGAACCTGCGGATATTGAAAAGCAATACGGTGTCCGGGTGAAGATATATCACGATCTCGATGCGCTCCTCTCGGATGATTCGATTGATATCGTCGATATCTGCACACCGCATTTTCTGCATCCGGAACAGACCATACGGGCCGCTGAAGCCCGAAAGCATGTTATTATCGAAAAACCGATTGCCCTTTGTTACCAGGATTCACTCAGGATGCTCGAAGCCGTTAAGAAGAACGGTGTGAAGACCTCGGTCTGTTTCGAGGTGCGTTTCATAGGCGCTTCTCAGGCGATGAAGTCGATTATCGAAAGCGGGCTGATCGGAAGCCTGTACTATGGAGAGGCGGATTACTATCACGGTATCGGGCCCTGGTATGCCAACCAGAGATGGGAGGTCAAAAAAGAGAACGGGGGAAGCTCCCTTCTTCGCGCGGGCTGCCACGCCCTGGATATGCTTCTGTGGCTCATCGATGATGAGGTGGCAGAAGTCTTTTCATACTCCAACAAGAATCCGCACGAGGTGTACATGCCCTATGACTACGACCTGAACATCGTTACCCTGCTCAAATTTCGGGGCGGCATCATCGGAAAGGTCTCGAGCGTCACCGACTGCATGCAGCCGTATACCTTCAACCTGAACATGATCGGAAGCCACGGCTCAATAAAAAACGATCAGTTCTACAGCAAGAAGATCGAAGGCATCCAGGGGTGGAGCAGGCTCGATGTTCAGCTCATCGACAGCGGCGATGTTTCGAATCACCCGTATTTGCAGCAGTTCTCATACTTTGCCGAGTGCCTCGATGCGGGTAGAGACCCGCACAACAACCTTGAGAATGCGGTCGAAACTCACCGGGTGATCTTTGCAGCAGACCAGTCGGCCCAAGAGGGCAGGCCGGTCGATTTGAAAGAGTATTCGTAACTACTATCCAGTCGGTTTAGCCCTACTTCTTCTTCTCCTTTTTTGGAGAGGTGTCTTCCACTTCGCCCTTCGAATCCAGTTTTTCCTCTGCTATTTTCACAAGCTGTGCATTGTAGGCCCTTTTCGCCTCGGTCGAAACGATTCTGAGCTCGAAATCCGCCTGCTTCCCGATGAGCTTTTTGAGCATCGCCTCATCTTCTTTTTTCAGACCGACGAGCTTGTAGAGCTTTTTACTTTCGAGTTCTGTGATGTAAAAGGTGTTTTTCCGAAGGCTGACTATCCCTGTAATGGTAACGACCTCCTTTTTTATTTCAGGCGGTTTTGTCTTCTGGTTTTCATCGGTCTTTTTCTTCTCTTTTTCTTTTGCGATCTTCTGTTCTTCACCCTTCTCGACAGATGGTTTCTCTTTAGATACTTCCTCTTTGTTCTTCACGGTCTCTGACTTTTGTTTCTGTTCTTCGGAGACAGCAGGTTTTTCTCCTGTAGAATCTCCAATCCCTTCAGGACCTTCGGCCTCTTCCTGCTCTCCGGTCCCTTCAGGGCCTTCGGTCCTTGCAGGACCTTCGGCAGCGACTTCAACCGGTTTAGTTTCTTCTGAAACGGATTTCTCCGGCGCTTCGGTTACTTTCGGTTCTTGAGCAGATGTCTCTTTATCCTCCTCCCCTGCAGCCTGTTCTTTTTCAGACACTACAACTTCAGTTTTCGGCTCTTCGACTTTTGGTTCCTCAGCCGTTGCCGGAGGTTTCTCTTTTACTACCGGTTCAGGCGGTTTCTTCTTTACAGGTTCTTTTGCCGGCGGTCTGAGGGTATCGACAAAGGTTACCGTAAAGCCTCCTCCGCAGCTGCTTACCAGAATAATACCGAGAGTAATGAATAGTGCAGCCAGGTAAATTCCAAACCCCCGTTTTATATGCATTTTTTGTCCCCTTGCCTTTATTTATAGTATCTTTATCGACATTTTTCAAATAATTAAGGGCGCATCATGGTGCCGAACACAGAATACGGACGGGGTTTTTCGCTTTCGCGTACACACTTATGCGCATAACGAATGTCCTGCCTGTGCACGGTGTATAATTTTCTTGAAGAACTCATGATTGCTGGTACAATAGGGATGACCGGGCAATATAAAAACGTACAGAACCTGTATCCCGGTATCATCGGGCAGGCTTTGAGAAAGTACAATTCAACAATAGTGAGGGAGGCGTATGTCGGAAAGAAAAATCATTCAAATCGGAATCGTTGTTAAAGACCTCGATCGAGCGGTAAAACAGTACTACGAAATCTTCGATGCAGGGCCGTGGGATATCTACAGGTACGGACCGCCTGAGATGAAGAATATTACGTACAGGGGAAAACCGTCGGACTGGTCTGCGATGATTGCCTTCACCTGGGTCGGTGACAGGCAGCTGGAGATAATACAGCCGTTGACCGGTCCGAATATTTACGAAGAGTTTTTGGAGACCAGGGGAGACGGCCTCCACCATATAAAAGAGTGGGTTGACGACTGCCAGCAGGTCATAGACGAGTATGCAAAAAAAGGAATTTCCGTGATACAGAGCGGCGAGTTTGACGGGAGCTCTTTTTACTACCTCGATACGGAGCCCTACCTGGGAATAAATTTCGAGATCGTGAAGCACGGCGGGACCAAGCACAGGAAACCGGACAGACGGTACCCTCCGGAATAGACAAAAGCCATACATCCGGACGGTCCTTTCATTTTTACTTCGTTCCAAGCAGTTTCAGCGCTTCTGCGGCCTTTTTAAGCGTTGTTTCCCTTTTACAGAAGGCAAAGCGAACGAGGCTCTTTCCTTCATCCGGGTCTTTCGAATAAAAAACGCTCGGAGGTATGGCCGCAACACCGCATCTGTCAATAAGAAAGTGCACAAAATCGACGTCACCTTTCTTGTGGAGTCCGGTAAAATCAGCGAGTATATAATACGTGCCCGCGGGCACGGATGGGTTGAATCCGGTGTCCTGAAGGGCTTCGAGCAGTATGCCCCGTCGTTTGTGATACGCACTTTTCAAATTCGTGAAATAGGACTCGCCGATACTTCTGATAACGGATGCGAGTGCTTCCTGCAATGGGGTTGCAGGCGCGAAGGTGATATACTGGTGTGCGGTATGAACGGCGCGAATACCAGCGACAGGGCCGGTAATCCAGCCTATCCGCCAGCCAGTTATCGAAAAGGTTTTACCCGCTCCTGAAATCGTAAGTGTTCTTTCGCGCATACCGGGCATGGAGGCTATCGGAATATGGGAGACACCGTCATAGGTCAAATGTTCGTATACTTCATCGGTTACCACCGTAACGTTATGCTTTATGCAGAGTCTAGAGATCATCTCAAGCTCATCCCGCGAGAAAACCTTTCCCGTGGGGTTGTGCGGTGTGTTGATGAAGAGGATTTGTGTTCGACTGTTGAAGTTTTTTTCGAGCTCGTCACCGTCGATACCGAAGGAAGGAAAACGCAGGGTGTAAAAACGACAGCGCGCCCCTGCCAGCGCAGCGCATACCGGGTAGCTGTCGTAGTGCGGTTCGAAGAAAATCACCTCGTCTCCGGGGTTGAGCAGCGCGAGAAACACACTGGCAATGCCCTCTGTCACGCCGTTTGTAATGAGCAGTTCGGTCTCCGGGTTATATCCCATTCCATAATCCCGCCTGATTTTACTCGCAATGGCCTCTGCGAGCGGCATATGGCCCTGTGACCGTGCGTACTGGTTGAACCCGCCTCGTACTGCCCGCACCGCCTCCTCTATGATTTCCTCGGGGGCATCGAAATCGGGAAAGCCCTGGGACAGGTTGATTGCGCCCCTTTCATTTGCGAGTTTCGTCATTTTGGAAAATATGGTTGTTCCGAAAGACAAAAGCTTTTCCGATTCCATGGAATCAGCCCTCCTGTTTGCTGTTCTGAAGCTGGTTAATTGTAACACAAAAAGCCAGTTGAGCATTAAAAATCTGATACAAAATAATGGAATGTTAATGGATAAAACCATAAAGCAGATTGAGGATCTTTGAGGTTAATTCATTTCCGCCCTGCTGTAAAAAACGATCTGCTGAAACTCATTTTAATCTCTTTCACCTCTTGACATGTCGGCCAGAATAGGGATAATGGATTCAACGCGTCCCTGTTTTTTCCACATCAAACGGGGGATACGTCTGACATCAAAGGTATAGAGAGGGCATACGAATGGCGGAGAAAGCGGGTATTACGAAAGAAAATCTTGTCGAGCTGATCAAAATTCTGTATCAGAAAATCGATGAAAAGAAAGCCGAGCTGTCAAAACTGGATACGGAAATCGGCGACGGTGATCATGGATTCAGTCTGGCGAAAGGGTTCAAGAGCCTCAATGATAAACTGCAGGAATATGCATCGTTCGATACAGGGGAGATGCTGAAAAAATGCGGCTTCGAATTGATAAAAACAGTCGGCGGCGCAGCAGGCGCCGTATTCGGAACCTTTTTCACCGGACAGGCGGTGTATTACAATAACAATCTGAAAGAGAAAGATAAACTTTCTCTCTCTGATTTTTCAGGCATGCTTGCGGAAGCACTCGCGAAGATAAAAAAGCGTGGAGGCGCACAGCCGGGTGATAAAACTATGGTCGATGCTCTCGAGCCTGCAGTGGAAGCCCTCGCATCTGTCGCCAAAAGAGGCGCAGGCTTTGCCGATGCTTTCCGTACGGCTGCGGACGCCGCGGCGGCGGGGGCTGAAAAGACAAGGGATATGGTCGCCAGGAAAGGCAGATCGAAGAATGTCGGCGAGCGGGGCCTGGGGTACAAGGATCCGGGTGCCGCGAGCATGGCCTTGATTTTAGGGACTATGGCTGATTATTTTCAGTCTCATGGAATGTGAAAGAGGTTTGTAAACAAGGGCCACGGAGACCTGCGGGTCGAAACATATCCTTGAGCATGAATAGGACGAAATAATCTAAACGGACAATCGTAGCAGTGAAATAAAACTCATACAGCTTATGCACACAGGAGGAGAGTCATGGCAATGAAGAAGTTTTTGAACAATCCGGATGACATCGTCGTTGAGCTTATCAGAGGTCTCGCGTCTGCATACAGCAATATCCTCGAGCTCGCTGCAGATGACATCATTATCCGGAGAAAGCCGAAAGAAAAGGGAAAGGTGCAGATCGTGTTCGGCCAGGGAGCGGGACATGAGCCGGGTTATAAGGGCATGTTGGGGTACGGTATGCATGATGTAGAGATTCCTGGCGGTATTTTTGCATGCGCGGGAGGCGACAGGATATACGAAGGAATAAAGATCGCCTGGGAGGCGAGCGGCCATACCCCCGTTCTCGTCTTGATTGCAAATCACGAGGGAGATGTGATCAATAACGGTATTGCGGTGGATATGGCGCACGATGATGGTATTGATGTCGAAAGTGTTTTGCTGTACGACGACATCGCGAGCGCTCCCAGGGGCGAGGAAGAGAACCGACGAGGAATGGCAGGTATGACGTTCAGCTTCAAGGTTGCCGGCGCTCTTGCAGAGGAGGGAAAAAGCAGGGATAAAATCATTAAAAAGGTGAAAGAGGTCAACGCGAGCACCAGAACTCTCGCCGTCGCTCTCAGGCCCTGCACAATACCCACGACCGGACAGCTTCTCTTTACACTCGCGGAGGATGAACTTGTTATCGGTCCCGGTGTTCACGGCGAACCCGGGCCCGAGGGTCCCATGAAAATGACAACAGCCAATAAAATAATGGATATCGTTGCTGAAAAAGTAATTACAGACGGTGAATTCAAGAGTGGAGGCGATGTGCTCGTGCTTATAAACGGGTCGGGGTCCACAACACTGATGGAGATGTTCATCCTGTACGACAGGCTCAAGGATATTTTGAAACAGAAGAGTATAAATCCGTACAGGCCGCTTATCGGCAATATCATAACGACGCAGGAGATGGCGGGTTTCTCCCTGTCGCTCTGCAGGGCAGATGATGAAACAAAGAGGCTCTGGGATGCCCCGGTTAACACACCCTATTTCAAGGTGTGCAGCCGATAACCACCTGGTTACAGATTGACCGCCGAAATAAAGTATAAAAATACAGGAGGAGGATTGCGATGCATAAATATGGTCTGGAATTGCTGCTGTGGACAGGTGATTTTAAAAAAGAGGACGTCAAACTTGTTTCGCATGCCAGGGAGCTCGGCTTTGACGGAGTTGAGCTGCACCTTGGGCATCCCGAACGCTTTCCGGTCGATGAGGTGAAAAGTGCGCTCAAGGATAATGATATGGGCGTCAATTTTGTTATAACCCTTACTGAAGACACGAATGCTATTTCGAAAGATCCGGAAGTAAGGAAGAAAGGGATCGAGTTTTTTAAAAAAAGTATAGACGTTGCCTATGAGATTTCCGGCGGCGACTCTGTGATCGGCGGCGTCAATTACGCTGCATGGGGCTATTTTACCGGCACCTCGAGGACTGATGAAGAATGGGAATGGGCGGTTCATAATTTTAAAGAAGCGGCAAAGTACGCCCAGGGAAAGAGTATCAAACTCGCAGTGGAAGCGGTGAACCGGTTTGAAACCCATTTTTTGAATACTGCTGCGGACAGCGTGCAGTTTTGCAGGGATGTGGATGAGCCGAACGTGTCCGTGCACCTTGATACCTACCACATGATCAGGGAGGAGAAGAGTTTCTACGATGCTATTAAAAATACCGGGAAGTATCTGGGGTATTTTCATGCCTGCGAAAACGAGCGTGGGGTTCCCGGTACAGGGCTCGTTCAGTGGGAAGAGGTATACCGGGCTCTGAAGGATATAGACTATACGGGGTGGATCACGATCGAGTCCTTCGTTCCTGACATAAAGGAGCTTGCGCGGCTCTGCGCCATCTGGAGACAGCTTGCGCCGAGTGCGGACTTTCTTGCAGGAGAGGGCCTTAAAAACATAAAGGCCGCTGAAAAGAAGGTATTTGGTTGATCTAAACAAGGGTACCATGACAATCAGACAACAACTGGAGAAGAATTCATGAAGGCGGCAGTATACGGCGGGGTCGGAAAGATCGAATGCAGGGAGGTTGAAAAGCCTGTAATCGGTGATAATGAGATACTCGTACAGGTCCGTGCGGCTGCAGTGTGCGGTACCGACCTCAGAATATTCAAGAGCGGACACTTTGCAATAAAGGAAGGCGAAGAGCGGATACTCGGCCATGAGTTCTCGGGTGAAATCGCGGAGGTCGGCTCGCAGGTGATGAGGTACAGGCCGGGAATGATGGTTGGTGTTGCATCAAACGTGGGCTGCGGTGTGTGCGAGTTTTGCAGGATGGGCAAGGTCCACATGTGTCCGGAGTATATAGCAACCGGTATAAGTTTTGACGGCGGGTTTGCAGAATACTTCAGGGTGCCGGTCAAGGCGGTGCTGCAGGGGAACCTCATTCCTTTCAGCGATTCGGTCTCATTTGAAGAGATGGCGCTTGCCGAACCCCTCTCGTGCTGCATCAATGCATATGAATCCGTGGGAACCAAACCGGGAGACGATGTTCTGATCGTCGGGTCAGGACCCATGGGAGCGCTTCACCTCCAGGTCAACAGGCGTGCGGGCGCGCGCCGTATATTCGTCGCCGATATTGTTGAATCACGCCTCGAGCTTCTGAAGAAATTCAAGCCGGACGTCATTATTAACACCCGGGAACATGACCTCGTCGAAACTGTCATGGAGCAAACAGGGGGACGGGGTGTCGACGTGGTGATAACAGCCTGCCCTGCTCCCGATGTTCAGCAGCAGGCTGTGGGGCTTGCGGCAAAAATGGGAAGGATCAACCTCTTCGGCGGTCTTCCGAAAGGCAGGGAGCACGTGCCGATGAATACAAACCGCATTCATTACAACAGTATCATCGTTACCGGCACGACAGGCGCTTCGATCAGCCAGCACGAACGAGCAATGAGGTTCATCGAAGGCGGCCAGATCGATATGAAATCGGTTATCAGCAAAAAGTTTGATATATCCCGGATCGGGGAGGCGTTTGAGTTTGCCATGAGCGGTAAAGGACTGAAAACAATCATCGGGTTTGAATAAAGTGTTGTAAGGGGTACTCAATTGAACCGGGGCCTGCGTTTAATTCGACAGGCTTGATTTAAGGGTAGGAGATTGAATCAAAAAAAGCGTGTCGCCCTGTGCATCAGTCAGAAAGATACAGACCTTGTACCATGGCAGATCGACTGTACGAGCGAGTTAGCCGAACGGCTAATGAAGGCATTCGGTCTTGCAGAAAAAAGGCATCCTGTCCGATTCGTCCACGGGAGAAATATCTACCGGTACAATGCACTGAACGATTACCTTGTCAATCACCCCAGGTGAACAATTCTCTAGAAATTTAATGGAAAAAGACATGTATAAAGAAAAGGCACTGAAAGTGATGAGGGATTATTTTGGCGAGGAACGGTTTGTCGAGCATACAGTGAAGGTGCTCTCTGTTGCCGAACATATTTCCGAAGGTGAGGGGGTCAACACCGGGTTCTTGAAAGATGTGATCGGATTGAGTGCAATCTTTCATGATATCGGTATTCCGGAATCCCTGAAGAAGTACTCATCTCTCGAGGCGAAGTATCAGGAGCAGGAGGGACCTGCGGTGGCCCGGAAGTTGATGAAAGGTATCGGGGTGCGGCCTGATATTTGCGAGAGGGTGTGCTATATTGTCGGCAATCATCACACAGAGAGTAGCATAGACGGCATTGATTTCAGAGTAATATGGGAGGCAGATTTCATCGTCAATATCGAAGAGAAGAATATAGTCGTTGAACCACATAACATCAAAGAGGAATTTGACAAAAACATCAAAACTGTCTCCGGAAAAAGAATTGCTGGAGAAAGGTTGAATATTTCG
>CAZGJW010000067.1:0-14316 GCA_964525675.1 uncultured Spirochaetota bacterium | reverse complement strand
CGGTATCAAGGTAAAGTTCTACCAGGTCGACTGGGGGACATATCTGCAGGAAACAGAAGCCGGAAAACATCAGATGTGTCTTCTCGGCTGGACCGGTGACAACGGTGACCCGGACAATTTTATGAATGTACTGTACGGTGAAAATGCCTGTTCTATAGGTAAAGCCGGTAACTACGGTTTCTATACCGACGAAAAAACACAGGAGCTTCTTACTGCAGCACTGCAGACATACGATGTGAAAAAACGGGCAGAATACTACAAGGAAGCACAGGTGAGAATTCACGAAAGTGCAAACTGGGTATATATCGCTCATTCCAATCAGAATGTGGTGTTCAGGTCAAATGTGGAGGGATACACACTGCATCCCACATCGAGAAAGTTCTTCTATCCTGTGTGGATAAAGTAAGAAAATGTATTGTGCGTAAATCTTTTTCCGGCAAAAGGGCTGAAGCTCTTTTGCCGGATAAATAATAGGCAAGTAAACTTGTCAATCGAAATCAAATACTTTCAATTATTTAATGGTTATTACCTATAGAAGCGAAGATTACTGCACCTCGCCCAAAATGTGTCCGGGAGGGCACGTTTTTTTATTACCAGCGCGGTCGAAAAAAACTCTAAAAAAATTGAGTTTCAGGGTTACGTATTATTCGTAATGCCTAAAAAAACAGGTGCCAATAAATGAAATGGTATATCACCAAGCGCCTTCTCATGCTCGTTCCCGTATTGCTGGGTGTTTCAATTCTTTCATTTGCATTAATACAGCTTGCACCGGGAGACCCCGCAATAACCATGGCAGGCGAGCATGCGTCGGTGCAGACAATCAATGCAATAAGAGAAAAATACGGACTGGATAAACCACTTACAACGCAGTACTGGATCTGGCTGAAACGGGTCCTGCACGGTGATATGGGACGCTCCATTGTTTCAAATGAATACGTCACGAAAGAAATACTTCACAGGTTTCCCAATACTGTTGAGCTTACCTTCTTCGCAATGGCGATCGCCATACTTGTCGGGTCTTTCGCAGGGATCATCTCAGCTTCCAGGCAGTACTCTATTCTCGATTATTCCACCATGGGAGTCGCGCTCTTCGGAGTCTCTATGCCCGTTTTCTGGCTTGGTATTATGCTCATGATGATTTTTGGTGTGTTTTTGCGGTGGCTCCCCATAAGCGGGCGTATCGATTCACTTATTCCCTTCAAACGAATCACCGGTTTCTACCTGCTTGACAGCATCATAACCGGGAACATCCCTGCTTTTATTAGCACCATCCGCTATTTAATCCTTCCCTCGATCGCTCTCGGCACCATCCCAATGGCAACCATCGCCAGAGTGACCAGGTCGAGTATGCTGGAGGTGTTGAGACAGGATTTCATTCGTACGGAGCGTGCAAAAGGCCTATCGGAACGGCTGGTTATCTATAAACACGCGGCGAGAAACGCGATGCTTCCCGTAATTACGGTTATAGGATTGAATTTCGGCCTACTCCTCGCGGGCGCAATTCTCACAGAAACAGTTTTCTCCTGGCCAGGAATAGGGAGATACGTAATAAATGCGGTACGCATGCGAGATTACCCTGCCGTACAGGGGTGTGTACTTTTTTTTGCTTTTATGTTCGTTATCGTGAATCTGATTACGGATATACTCTATGTGTTCATCGATCCAAGAATCAAGTATAAGTAAGCGGGATACCATGGAGAAGAAGAAAGAAACCAGAGCCACAGAAGCAATAAGACGGCTGAAGTACAACAAGTCGGCGACGTTCGGCCTTGCAATTCTCATTATTTTGATCCTCTGTGCAATTTTCGCAAATGTCATTGCGCCCAATAACCCCATTCCCTCACCGCCCGATCTTGCCAATAAATTAAAACCAGGTTTCTGGAGCGCAGAAGGCCTGAAGGGCAAGCCGCTTGGAACCGATGCCCTCGGACGGTGTGTTCTCAGCAGAATCATATACGGAACCAGGGTCAGTTTGAGTGCAGGTTTTGTTGCCGTTGGCATTGCAATGATACTCGGCATTACCTTTGGAATAATTGCAGGCTATTTCGGGGGGTGGGTCGATGCGGTGATCATGAGATTCGTCGACATTATGTTTGCATTCCCCGCGCTGCTTCTTGCAATCGTCATCGTGACCATCATAGGCCAGGGGCTGAGCAAAGCAATGATAGCTATCGGCATCGTATACACACCGCAGATGGCACGAATAATCAGGAGCTCGGTGCTCTATATCAAGGAAATGGAGTATATAGAAGTGCAGACTGCGCTCGGGTCACGAAACCTGCGGATTATTTTCCGTCATGTTCTACCGAACAGCGTTGCGCCGGTAATTGTATACGGAACCCTGATGCTGGCGACGGCAATTCTTGACTGTGCAGCGCTGGGTTTTCTGGGCCTCGGAGCCCAGCCCCCAACTCCTGAATGGGGAGCGATGCTCTCTAAAAGTTACTCCTATATAGTGAGCGGCGCATGGTGGGTGGCCACTTTTCCCGGGATAGCCATTCTTTTTTCCGTGTTAGGCCTCAACCTGCTGGGAGACGGCCTGCGGGATATTCTTGACCCCAGATTGAAAACATAGAGCAGAATATGAAAGAGTTGCTGAATTTAAAAAACCTGCAAACCTCTTTTTTTATGCATGAGGGAACGGCAAAAGCTGTTGATGGAATAAGTCTTACTATAAACCAGGGCAAGACCCTGGGACTCGTCGGAGAATCCGGATGCGGGAAGAGTATTACGGCTCTTTCCATCTTGAGGCTGGTTCCACATCCTCCCGGAAAGATTGTGGGAGGAGAAATAATTTTTAAGGGAAAGAATCTCCTGAATCTGACTGAGAGGGAAATGAGAAAGATTCGAGGGGGCGAAATCTCAATGATTTTCCAGGAGCCTATGACGTCACTTGACCCTGTATTCACTATCGGTCAAGAAATAATGGAATCAATCACCCTGCATCAGGGATTGAAAAAGGCAGAGGCAAAAAAAGTGGCAATAGAAACGCTTGCGATTGTCGGAATTCCTGATGCAGAAAAGAGGATAAACAACTACCCACATGAGCTTTCCGGCGGAATGAGGCAGAGAGTAATGATCGCAATGGCGTTGGCCTGCCACCCTGCGCTGCTCATCGCCGATGAACCCACAACCGCACTTGACGTAACCATTCAGGCTCAGATCCTGAGATTGATCAATGAAATGAAGGCTAAATTCAACGCTTCGGTACTGCTGATAACCCATGATTTAGGTGTGATTGCAGAAATGTGTGATGATGTTGCAGTGATGTATGCAGGGCACATAGTTGAGTATACCGATATAGACTCACTGTTCAGCAACCCGCTTCACCCCTATACGATGGGACTGAATAAATCCATACCACGGCTGGACGAAAACGTGAAACGTCTCGATACAATAAAAGGTCTGGTCCCGAATCTTTTGGCCATGCCCTCAGGATGTTCATTTCATCCACGATGCAATTTTTGCTTTGAAAAATGTGTCACTGAATCTCCGAAATTAAAGGAAATCGATACCAATCATTTCGTAAATTGCCATTTATATTAAGAAGAACTCCAGGGGGCTGTCAGGTTGGAGAAAACGGTTGAAGTTAAAAATCTGAGAAAATGGTTCTGGACAGGAAAGACGGGCCCTATGGGAAAAGAGGCTGTGAGAGCTGTGGATGATGTGAGCTTCTTTATTAAAAAGAGAGAAGTTCTCGGGCTTGTTGGAGAGTCGGGCTGCGGCAAAACAACGTGCGGGAAAGTTATCCTGAAGATACTGGACCCTACTGAAGGCAGCATCTATTTTAACGGCAGAGAAATCACTCATTTGAAAAAAAAAGAGATGATGCATATCAGGCGCAAGATGATGATCATTTACCAGGACCCGTTTGGCTCCCTCGATCCGAGAATGACAGTGAAATCAGCAATTGCCGAACCTCTGGCAGTGCATAGAAGCGTACCGAAAAAAGAACGAGAAGAGAAGGTAATAGAAATAATGGAGAAGGTGGGGCTCACACCCGATCAGAGGTTTCGGTACCCCCATGAGTTCAGCGGGGGCCAGAGGCAGCGAATCGGAATCGCACGGGCTCTTGCTATAAACCCTGAATTTGTCGTTGCAGATGAATCAGTCTCTGCTCTGGATGTTTCTATTCAGGCGCAGATCATCAATTTATTGCAGGATTTACAGGAGGAATTCGGGATAACCCTTCTCTTTATTGCACACGATCTGAGTATCATAAAACACATCAGCGACCGCGTTGCAGTTATGTACCTGGGTAAAATTGTTGAAATGGCGCCTAAAAAAATGCTCTTTGACGACCCGAAACACCCGTACACCGAAGCGCTTCTATCAGCAATACCCATTCCCAACCCGAGGCGCAGAAAAAAGGGGGAAATTCTCATGGGAGATGTTCCGAGCCCTATCAACCCCCCTTCAGGATGCAGGTTCCATCCGCGATGTCCCTATAAGATGGACATATGCGATAAAGAAGTCCCGGAATTGAAGGAAAAAAAACCCGGCCAGTTCATCGCCTGCTTCCTTCACACGTAAGCTGAGCCAACCAGTTAGCCGCCTGGATTCTTCATAATGCCGATCACCGTATGAGTAATTTCCAGCAAGTCTTCACTTCCGCACGAGCATCGGGGCTGCAACTTCATCCGCCTTTTCTTTACTGAAGAGAAGCTCCGCCAGGGTGAGGGCGAACTCGATTGCGGTACCCGGCCCGCGGCTTGTCACACAGTTGCCGTCCACAACCACCCTCGATTCGACCTCCTCCCTGTTCTCAAGGGCATCACTAAAACCCGGATGGCCCGTTACCCTTCGCCTTCCAAGAAGCCCGTGGTGCTTGAGCACGACCATCGGCGCAGCGCAGATCGCGGCAAACAGCCTGCCCTCGTCTACCTGGCGCTTCAACAGGCCAATAAGCTCTTTAGAATCCCTCAGATTCTCAGCCCCCGGCATACCGCCCGGGAGGGCGATGCAGTCGTAGGTTTTGTCCGTACACTCGGCTATACGCTTGTCGGCGACAAGTTTGACTCCGCGGGAGCCTGTTATCTGGAGATTGCCGACAGATGCAACGGTAACCACCGCTCCTGCCCTTCGGAGCACATCAATAATACATACAGCCTCTATTTCCTCACTGCCGTCGGCAATCGGCACAAGAACCTTTTTCGTCATCTGTCTCTCCTCTCCGGGGCAGCATCACACCACTATTCCAATACTGTTTCCTCGATTTTCTTCAGCTGGTCCCTGTACAGCAGGGCGATGTTTGCCCCGTAATCTGCCACGAGCCGCAGGATATTCCTCGGGCTCCCGGCTTCATCGTACCCGTTAATCCTGTCCCCTGCATCGCCGAGTCCAGGCAGGATGTAGGCAAGTCTGTTCAGCACAGGGTCCATCCAGAGTGTATACACATGAACATTTTCGACAGCCCGGACAATACGAAGCGCACCCTTCAATACCGAGATCACATTGAAAAAACTGATCGAGTGCGGCTTCACACCCTGATCCAGAAGGTACTTTACGATCGTCACCAGGCTTCCGCCCGTTGCGTTCATGGGATCTGCGAAAAAGAGGTCTTTTCCGTCGAGTTCTTCAATGCTGAAGTATGATCGTTCGAGATTGAGAATATACTCCATATTGTATTCTACCTTCGTGTCGTCTCTCGCTATCTTGAAGAGAGCAAATGGCGTAAGGTAGTTATGGGAAGAATATTCCTGGATCTCTTTCGACATGATCATCGATGGGAGAAGCGCTCCCCTGAGCATGACGCACATTACACTCTGTTCGACACGGTCATCGATATCCGGAATTTTATGGACTGCGTAATTCTCGACCGGGACATCGACCGGAGTCTTCACCACGATATAGTTCTTTTTCTTGTGCTTCACGTTCCCGAATGCAAAGTTGAACAGGAGCTCATAGGCACGCTGAATATAGTAGATGAATTCAGGGCGTTCAGTTTTCTCGTCACGAAGCTTTGCAATGAGGCGTGATGCCTCACCGTGTATGGACTCATGCGTCTCAAAAGAGTACACGTGTATTCGATCTTCGCCGCTGATTATCTCCTGCATCATGTCGCCCATTCTGTTGTACAGGTCGATAAGCTCATTTATCGACTTCTCTCTTCTCTGCAATACCCGAACATTGGAAAGAACCTGGAAAACGGCAATTGCCTGCTCATACATCCCGTTTACCAGTTCTATATTTCCCCTGTCATGTTCGGTGAGGTATCCATCCAGGTCTTTTGCCTTGAGAATCACATCGTCCATGCTATCCTCCCACTGTTTTAAGATTGTACAGGAAAAAACAGACACGGTCAATCCGAAAATTCAGCTCGTCAAGCCACACGCGGCCCCATAAAAAACATCAATTGTACTTGCATATTTTTTATATTTGGTATACTGTGATTCGTCATAAGAGGTTGTACAAAGAACTAATTCCTGAAAGGAGGTTTGCACATGAATATCAAACAAAAGTCATTGATGTGCGCCGTTGTTGTAGTGCTATTTGTTTTTGGTCTGTTAGTGGCACCTGGAACAGCGCATGCGAAGCTCAAAGGTAATGTTGCTGTTGTGCTCGATGTCGGCGGACGAGGCGACTTGGCTTTTAACGACATGGGGTTCAAGGGCACAGACAAGGCGGCTGTAGATTTCGGTTTGAAGATGGTTGAAATTCAGAGCGCCTCCGCAGCCGATTACCTTCCCAATGTAAGAAATGCGGCCAGGGCGGGCAGCTTCGATCTTGTCATTGCGGTCGGGTTCCTGCTTACCGATGCAGTCTCAACGGTCGCGAAGGAGTACCCCGATCAGAAGTTTATGATAATTGATTCCGTGGTCGATTTACCGAATGTGATGTCCATCGTCTTCAATGAAAACGAAGGCTCGGCACTCGTCGGAGCCCTCGCAGCGATGACCGCGGCTCATTACGGTTATCCCAACGTGGGGTGTGTGCTCGGAATTGAAATCCCGGTGCTGTACCATTTCGAAGCCGGGTTTCGGTACGGCATCGACTGGGGAAACAAACGGTACGCGCAGGTAAAGGGAAAGAATCCGAATATTGGGCTTCTGTACACCTATACGGGCACTTTCGACGATATTGCAAAAGGAAAGGAAGCATCCAAAGCAATGCTCGCCCAGGGGGCCGGTCTTATCTACAATGTCGCCGGGCCGCTCGGCATAGGAGATCTGCAGGCCGTTACCGAGGCAATAGAGGCAAAGGGAAAAGAAGCAGGCCCGCCGTTTATGATTGGTGTGGATGCAAATCAGGACTGGATGGGAGACGGCTATCGGGTTCTTGCCAGCATGCTGAAGCGTGTCGATAACGGGTGTTACAATGCAGTCAAGGCCGTTGTGAACGGCACATTCAAAGGAGGACTCGTTGTCATGGGTCTTGATTCAAAAGGTGTTGCCATGAGCAAGTATGAAGACCTCGACACCTTCATGGAGTTCGGTATTGAATCGAAAAAGATCACCGCACAGGACAAGGGCAGAATAACTGCCAACTGGAAGCGCATGCGAAACGATATTCCGGAATTTATCTGGCGGGCGGTGGACGATCTGGAAACACAGATTATATCCGGGAAGGTAAGCGTTCCAACGGCGAACACTCTTAAAGAGATGAAGGCCGTCAGATCGAAATACCCACTGACACGCTAGATTTCAGAAACCGAAGGGGGCAGTAGTACTGCCCACCTTTCTTTGTTCCCGCAAACGTCCTGTGCAGAATTGATTTCCCGACACGTCAAACTGAGAAGTTGTAGTTTACGAAAATCCTGCCTTTCACCATGCAGGACACCAAGCGGATAAAAGTACGATTGATAAATGTACAGCAAAGGACAAATAACCCGGGATGAAGGACTGGAAGAGGGTCACGCGTGAACGAACAAAAGAGCTGAGAAAATCGATCACTGCAGGAATTATCGGTTTTTGCGTCGGTGCACTCATCATACTGGCGTACGGGTACAATCCGATAACCGCGTATCAGGCTCTTCTCAGTGGTGCATTCGGTGACCTGTACGGGTTTTCAGAGTCAGTCGCAAATGCCACACCACTGATACTTACCGCGCTCACCTTTGCTGTCGGATTTCGGGGTGGCATGTTCAATATCGGGGCCGAAGGCCAGCTGTACCTGGGTGCACTTGCTGCTGTTTCAATAACCCTGCTGAGACTTCCTCCTGCACTTTCCTTTGTGTTTAGTATTTTTGCAGGAGCACTTGCCGGAATTATCTGGAGTATGCCTGTTGTCGTTTTGAAAGCTACCAGGGGGGTCCATGAAGTTATATCCACAATAATGCTCAACTGGGTCGCACATTTTTTATCTTTCTACCTCATCTCCAGGGTGCTCGTCGACCCCCAGAGAGCTGAGAAAACCATCAGCATTGCCAGAGGTGCACGTTTCGCCCTGCTCGTGCCGGGGACGAGCCTCAGCTACGGCATTTTTCTCTCTTTTGCTGCAGCCGCTCTCATATGGCTTTTTGTCTGGCGGACAGTCATCGGTTTTGACTTACGGGCCATGGGCTACAATCAGGATGCAGCCAGATATGCGGGCATTGAAAAATGGAGGGTGCTACTCTCCGTATTCGTGATGGGAGGGATAACCGCCGGACTCGGAGGGGCCGTACACGTAATGGGCCGCCCTCCCACATACGCGGTGTACAGCGGTATGCCTGCCATACAGAATCTCGGTTTCGACGGTCTCGCTGTAGCAATGATCGGAAGAAACCACCCGGCAGGGATTATCTTCGCCGCAATTTTTTTCGGCGGCCTGTTAGCCGGGGGGAGGATGATGCAGCTCTTTGCCCAGGTCCCGCTCGAGATGGTCCGCGTACTGGAAGGAGTAGTCGTACTTTTTCTCGCAATTCCCGAGCTGTCACGCATCTTTTCTATTTTTAAAAAGAAAAAGACCCAAACCCCGTAAAACGGGTACCCCGGCAATAAAGAGCCGGGCATATGATGGAGGAATGAATGAACCTGGCCTACCTTTTTATCGGAATATTCACGGGGTCACTCCATGCAATGGTCCCGATCACCCTCACAGCCACGGGAGAAACCATCGGTGAGTCTGCAGGACTGTTCAATATCGGGCTTGAAGGCATAATCCTTTTCAGCGCAATGACGGGCGCTCTCGGCGCAGAAGCGTGGGGTGCCTTCATGGGGTTAGTTACCGGACTTGCAACCGGGTTTGCAATGGGCCTCATCTTCGGGCTGATCAACACCTACTTCAAAGGCGTACAGCTTATTACGGGGGTTGGAATCAATCTCGCCGCCATCGGCATGGTATCGTTCTGGCTTATACACCTCGGTATCCCCGGGCATCATGCGGTACCCAAGGAGAGCCAACTGGTCAATATTCCCACTGCAATCGGCAACATAAGCCCCATGATTCTGGTGACCATTGCACTACCGGTTATTGTTTGGATCCTGCTCTTCAGGACGAAACTCGGCCTCAAAATCAGGTCTGTAGGTGAAAATCCGCAGGCTGCGGATGTTGCGGGTATCAATGTTCATCTGCTCAGACTTTTTTCTACCGCTGCAGGGGCATCTCTCGCCGGCCTTGCAGGCGCCTATATCAGCGTGGCGTGGATGGGCTCCGTAACGAAGGGAATATCCGCAGGCAGGGGTTTTATCGCGCTCGCAACCGTTGTTTTCAGCGGACTGAACCCGCTTCTGGTTCTGTTAGGAGGTTTTATTTTCGGATTCTTCGATAATCTTGCGGTGTGGATTTCCACGATGCCCGCAGTTCAGAAGGTTGTTCCGTGGCAGCTTATTTCCATGGCCCCCTATATAGTGACACTGCTCATTGTGGCCGGTGTCATTGGAAGAGTCAGGTTCCCCGCTGCAATGGGAACACCGTACATGCGTGAATAAGAAAGATAAGGAGCGCTGCAGGTATGAGTGACAACACCATGCGGGACGATAGCAGAGTAATTTTACGGGGAGAGGGAATCTGCAAGGGATTTCCCGGTGTATGGGAGCATCTCATCCTCGATCATATCAACATCGATGTGCGCGTGGGCGAAATACATACACTCCTTGGAGAAAATGGTGCCGGAAAGACCGTTATTGCAAACTGCCTTTCCGGGTTTTACAGCCTCACAGAGGGACAGATATATGTAAAAGGCCAACCGGTGCATCTGAAATCTCCAAAAGACGGCCTGAAGCACCGCATAGGGATGGTGCACCAGGAGCTGGCTCTTGTAAAACCCTTTACCGTGGCCCAAAATATCGCAATCGGGCTGTCGGGGTATGATTTCTCCTTCCCACTCCGCGAAGTAGAAAACAGGGTTCGCGAATTGTCGAAGAGATTTAATCTGCGTATCGATCCCACAGCGCGGATCGAGGACCTCTCCGCCGGAGAACAGCAGCGGGCCGAAATCATCAAGGTCCTGTACCATGATCCTGAAATTCTTATTCTCGATGAGCCCACATCGCTTATTTCCGTTGATGCTCAGCATCTGTTTGAAGTTCTCCACAATATGGCGAAAATTGGGTACGGTATCCTGTTTATAACCCATAAAATCGAGGAAGCCCTCGAGATGGGCGACCGCGTTACCGTGCTCCGACTCGGAAAGCTCATGGGAACCAGAAAATCATCCGAGACAGACAAAGATGAGCTGGTCAGACTCATGTTCGGAGAACACGAGCCAGCACAGCTCAAGCGAAAAGCCGTGCATTCACAGCGGGTCGTGTTCGAGGTGAAAGATCTCGAAGCAGCGGGAATGGATGAGGCACCTGCGCTTTGTGGTGTGTCTTTTTCTATCAGGGAGGGGGAAATTTTCGGTATTGCGGGCGTCTCGGGAAACGGCCAGAGTGAGCTCGCTGAAGTGGTGACCGGGTTGCGGCACACTTCAGGCGGAAGAGTGCTAATCGAGGGAAAAGATTTTACGAACAGCTCACCACAAAAAATAATCAAGGCGGGAATAGCGCATATTCCCGAAAAGAGGCGTGAGGTCGGTGTGATTGAAGCAATGACCGTCGCAGAGAACGTCGTCTTGAAGGACGTCAGAACTTCGCCGTTTTCGAAACGTTCGTTTCTCAATATTCCCTATATTACAAATCATACAGAGGAAATCATCGCGCGATCCGGCGCTATTGTGTCGGACCTGTGGAAAACACCAACCAGAATCCTATCTGGGGGAAACATACAGCGTCTCATACTGGGGAGGGAAACCTGGCATAAACCCCGCTTCATCGTCGCTGCATACCCGACACAGGGACTCGATGCAAAGGCGATTGAAAACACCTGGGAACTATTCATGGAACTGAGGGAAACGGGCACATCCTTTCTGTTGATTTCCGAAGACCTCGATGAGATAATGGCGCTGAGCGACCGCATAGCCGTTATGTCACAGGGAAACATTGTAAAAGTACTTGATGGTGTACACGCGAAAAGGGAAGAGATCGGAATGCTTATAGCCACAGGTCATTGATAACCTTCGGTCATTCATAGCCACAGGCGGTTACTCACGCGCCGTTTGAAAAGGCCACATCTTGAGCCCGCCTTCAAGTATACGGATATTCTTAAAACCCTGCGCCTTGAGAATAAGAGAAGCCTGATACGACCTGCTTCCCGTTTCATCGATCAGTATAATACCCCGGTCGCGGGGTATCTCATCTACTCTCCTACTCAGGCTTTCCAGGGGAATGAGCTCGACACCGGGAATTCTCTCCTCTTTGAATTCGCGTGGCAGGCGTACGTCAATGAAGGTGCAGCTCTTCTTCGCCTCAATTATCGCCTGTGCATCTATCGCAGTGATACCCTCGTACACCCCGTCGAGTTTATTCTGCATTACATGGGCTGTGACAATGATATTGTCTATAGCTTTGGAGTACGACGGCGCATACCCTAAATCGAGAGACGCAATATCATCTATTGTACCGCCATGGGCAATAACAGTCGACGCAACGTCAATTCGCTTTGCCACATCTCCCTTGCCTACGATCTGGACACCGAGGAGCTTTCTTGATTTTTCATCGGCGATCATCTTTACACATATCATCTGTGATTCAGGGATAAACTCAACCCTGTCAAAATCGGGAACGTATACCGACACGGGATGAAACCTTGCTTTACGAGCCTCCTTCTCATTCAGTCCCGTCTTTGCGATATGGAATTCAAAAACCCTGATAATGATTGAGCCTGTGACAGCGGGGAAAACCGCTTCTTTTCCAGAAGCATTCGTACCGGCCACCCTCCCCTGCTTGTTGGCAATCGATCCGAGAGGAAGATAAAAAGGCTTTTTGGTTACCACATGAAAGACCTCACAGCAGTCTCCCGCCGCATATATGGACTCATCACTCGTCTGCAGGTGCTCATTGACTGCAATCGCACCGGTCGGCCCGATTTTCAACCCTGCTTTTTCTGCCAATTCAACGCTGGGTTTGAATCCCGTAGCGATTATTACGAGATCCGCGGGGAGGCGGTACCCATCGAGCTGCACGGACTCTACACTTTCTGATCCTATAAATTCCTTTACTTCGGTATTTGCAATAACCCGTACGCCATTGAGCTCGAGATGATTCCGCACGAGAGCTCCTATCTCCCAATCAAGAAACGGCAGAATATCGTGTTCCTTTTCAACAATCGTCACACGTGCTCCGGAAGCGGTTAATGCTTCCGCAGTTTCAATACCGATATTTCCACCTCCGAGTACGACGATATCCTTTGCAAGGTTATTGGAGAGAAAACGCTTTATTCTTTCGGAATCAGTTAAACCCTGCATGACAAATATATTCTGCAGCTCGATACCTCTGTTATTCGGAAAAGACGGCCTGCTTCCTGTCGCGATGATGAGAATATCGTATGGCTCGGTGAACGTACGCTCCGTGAGAATATCACGGTAGTGTATTACCTTTTCTTTCCTGTCTATCTCTATCACCTCGGAGAGGTTTTTTATCTCTATACCTTTCACATTCCTGAAATATTCTGTCGCATTCTCAAATCCTGAGGAAAACTTGAACAGCTCTCGCTGATGTTTCAGCTTTCCGGCAATATAGTAAGGAAGCGCACACCCGGAATAGGCAAGAAAATTCCCCTTCTCAAAAACGGTTATCTTCGCCTCCGGATCGAGCCTTCGCGCGCGTGAAGCCGCTTTCGGTCCGGCGGCAACACCACCGATGACGACGATTCTCTTCCTGAACCTTTTTTCAGACTTACCTTCCTTTTTTGCTTCCTCCACCCGCACAAGCGGCAGCGTAAAGGTAAAAACGGTCCCCTCGTTCATCCTGCTTTGAACACGTATCGAACCGCCGCATATCTCTATAATTTTTTTGACGATGGTAAGGCCGAATCCCGTTCCCTTCTTGTCGAAAAGACGGGCATTTTCAGCCCTGTAGAATTCATCGAATATCTTATCGCGCGCTTCCTCGGGTATACCGATGCCGCTGTCCTCAACACGGGTCAGAATTTCTCCGCTATCCTCACTGTACTGCACGGTGAAAATGACATCCCCCTCGCGAGATGTATATTTCACCGCATTCTCCAGGAGGTTATACACGGCATTTTTAAGCCCGATCTGGTTCCCAGAGACAATCAGGGACTTTCTGGGAATATCACTGACAAAATGGATACCCTTTTCCCTGATTTTTTCTCTCAGCTCATCCACCGCTTCGAGACAAATTTCTGAATAATCAACATCCATGAGCTCGACCTCGCCGCTTCGAAATCGCTCGAGCTCGAGGATATCCATGATGAGGTCCTGCAGGTCCCTGCTTCCCCGCTTGATAGACTCTACAACGCGAAGCTGTTTGTTGTTCAGCTTTCCTGCATACTCGCCAAGCAGGGTTTCAGCACTGAAAATAATAGTCGCAAGCGGAGATTTCAGCTGATGTGCGCTGATCCTGAGGTACTCCCTGCGGTCCCGAAGAAGCCGTTCGACCTCCTCCCTGTGCTGCTGAACCTGCTTTTCAAGATCTTTTATTCTCTTTTCAGCATCAGACATGGCATTGTTTCCCCGGGAAAGGCGGTTCTTTCCACTCTTTTATTATTGTTTTCAAAGCCTCTCAATTTCAGCCATGCAACCACTGTTTCAACCCCATTTATTTGTTCGTCATGACAACAGGTTCTTATCATGAGTCTATAGAATGAGCTATTGCCCTGTGATCGCGGCTTATCTAAATGCCTATTTACTTCACACACATCAATCGAGATCGAATGAAAAAAATGAGGGAAGAGCCATATGCACGCCTTTCTGCCCACCTATTCGGTTCGTCAGGTCACGCAATACCCTCTCCTCCCCCCGCACTACAATAACTTCCATGCAGTAATCGTGCGTAATATGCACATGATTGGCGAAATGTATATACTTCTGAAAGCGATGCTGAATATCCGTCA
>CAZGJW010000066.1:0-14416 GCA_964525675.1 uncultured Spirochaetota bacterium | reverse complement strand
ACCCGCAGGCCGCAGGAATACATGAGCTCGAGTATTGCCCGGTCTCTGCAGCCTAACACAGTGGCTGGGTCCGGCATAGTGAGCAGAAGCTCCACCTCCTCGAGTGTTAAATACTCGGGAGGGTTCAGCACTGTTTTCGGATTCGGTATATGAACGGTCGGGTTATGCACAACTGCATTCTCACTGACAAGAAACCGATAGAAGGATCTGAGCGTTGATATGTAGCGCGAAAGCGTTCTGTGATGAAGACCCGACTTTCTGCAGAAGGAGAGGTATTCGATGAGCGTCAGACGGCTGATCTCAAAGATGCCTGCATCCGATTTTCCCCGAAAATCATGGGTGTTACCGGCAGTGTTTTTATCATTCCCGTCGGCTGTACTGCGAGGCCCCTGAACGTGCCGGACACTTCGCTCCCCCTCCAGATAGGCGATAAACAGGTTCAGGTCGGTTTTATAGGAGTTTACCGTATTTTTCGAAAGATTCTTTTCAATGTAGAGATGATCAAGAAAACGGTTCACTAAAATCCGGCACTTTTCCGTTTCGTCGCTCACCGGTCCGATACCATCCTCTCCGCTGATTTGACAAAAGCCTGCATCCTGTTTTCATTGACAGAGCGGCACAAAAGCCCGCCGATTTTTTCATCCCCGACAGACAGGTAGTACTGAAGCTGCACATGCCGAAGCGGCTCCATCCGAAGGCTCAGCCTCTCTTTTGCGCCGAGCCTTTCCTTTAAAAACGCCTTCCATTTTCTATAGTAGTCTATCGGATATATCGAAAACCCTTCAAGAGGAGTTTTCTTCTTCGGGATAAAAGGATTGATACTCACGTGGAGCCCCGAACCGGAGGGCCTGAGAATGATAAGCGTTTTTTCAACAAGGTTGACAATGGCATCAAAATCCTCCTCATGCTCATCGGGCAGGCCGTACATGACATAGTAGCGAAACCTGCGAACCCCGTACTCCTGCGCCAGCGAAACTGCGTCAAAAAGGGCCTCATCGGTAAGACGTTTGCCGATTCTTTTTCTGAGATCAGAGGAGCCCGTTTCAGGGGCAAAGGTCACGGTGGTCTGCCCGTTTTCCTGAAGAAGGGCAGCCGTTTCCGGTGTAAAGTCATCCGCTCTGAGCGAAGAAAAAGAAACCCGCATTCCCATCCGGTTCAACCCGCGGACGATTGAGGCGAGGTCTCTATGATCGGTGAGAACAGGCGCGATAAGCCCTACCCTGCTGAAATTACTATGAGTACCTGGGGTACCAGGGGCACCTTCGGCACCAGAGGCACTTGCGACTGTTTTCAGCACCGCCTTAACAGAGACACTCCTCAGTGGAGATGTGCGAACCATGCAGAATGTGCAACTGTTCCTGCATCCCCTGCCTATCTCGATGAGGAACATGTTCGAAAACTCCGTTTGCCTGGATATAATCACCGTATGGGCCGGCTCTTCGATCTTTTCAATTTGGGCGGCAGGCGGCGGAGAATCTGAAACAGCGGGAATGAAAACACCCTGTAAAGATGCGAGTGTCTCAAAGAGAGAAGGGCCTTTTCGAAACGAGTGCTCAATCAGCGCGCTGAACAGACTGTCGATGCTCACCTCCATGTCGCCGCGGCAGATGACATCAGCGACCGGGGCTAACACGAGCGGATTTGCCGTAACTGTAATGCCGCCGGCTATCACCAGAGGACTCTTTTCGGCCCTTTCAATTCGCAGGGGCGAAAGATTGGAGGCACTTAGCATACGGACAATCTGTATATAATCGAGCTCAAAGGAAACCGTGAAGAGGATGACATCGAAATCGGCAAGTGTATACCGCCCATCCCCGGCACTTCGGTCAAGGTCTGGTGAAAAAAGTGTTTCATTTTTTTCCATAAAAAAACGCGAAGGGCGGATACCGTGGAAGGATGCAGTGCGGTGAAACAGGCTCTGAAACCCTAAATTGCTCATTCCCGTATAGTAGGGGCTCGGAAAACATACCGCAGCCCTGAATCGGCCCGTTTCATGGTATGAATAGAGAAACCTTTCCTGGAATGCTTTTTCACTGACGGCCTCTTTAATCAGCCTTTCTCCTTAAAAACGCCGGTATATCGTAATCATCCCCGCTGTACCGTTTCTTGAAACTGCTCCCGCTGATAATCGGCAGCTCCCTCGGCACAGGAGGTTTCTGCTTTTTCGGCTCGAAATCCTTGAGCGGATACACCTCAAAGCTCTTCACCCCGTCCCTGGAATCACTCGTTACCTCAGTTTTGGAAAACCCGGTTGCAATGACCGTGACCCGTACCTCATTGCTTATGGAACTATCGATAACCATGCCGGCGATAATCATAGCCTCACTGTAGGCGTTGTTCGTGATGAGCTTCACTATTTCGTCATATTCGAACAGGGAGAAATCAGTACCTCCCGTCACATTGACGAGAATCCCCTTGGCGCCGTCGATCGTTGCATCCTCCAGCAGGGGATTGTTTATGGCAAGCTGAGCTGCTTCGAGCGCCTTGTTGTCGCCTTTGCCGATTCCGGTTCCCATGAGGGCTCCACCGGACATGTTCATAATCGTTTTCACATCGGCGAAGTCGATATTTATCTCTCCGGGGACCGTTATGAGGTCGGAAATACCCTGCACGCCCTGGCGCAGGACATCGTCGGCGATCCTGAAGGCCTCTATGACAGACGTCCTCCTGTCGATGATTTCGAGGAGCTGCTGATTCGGAAGAATGATGAGGGTATCGACAACTTCGATGAGCTTTGAAATGCCTTCCTCGGCGATTTCCATTTTACGTTCGAGCTCGAAGTGAAACGGCTTGGTGACTATGCCGACCGTAAGAGCGCCGAGCTCTTTTGCAATACCGCCGACAATCGGCGCTGCGCCCGTGCCGGTTCCGCCGCCCATTCCGGCGGTGATGAAAATCATTTCAGCCCCCTGCAGGACATCCATAATTTTATCCCGGTCTTCGAGGGCGGCCTTTTCCCCGACTTCGGGGTCCGCACCTGCGCCTAATCCTTTTGTGAGTTTTGCACCGATCTGCAGTTTGACAGGCGATTTGTTGGCATTCAACGACTGGAGATCCGTGTTGGCGGCGATAAGCTCAATATTTCTCAAACTGGCATCGATCATCCTGTTGACGGCGTTACAGCCGGCGCCGCCGACACCGATGACCTTGATCTTATTCGAAAGTACATTTTCGTCGATTATTTCAAATTCCATGATAGTCCCCTCCCCCATCATTTTCTCTTTGATTTAAAAAAACTCACCGAGCCAGTTGCCCATTCTTTTCTTTACATTCGCAAAGAGCCCCGCCCCCCTGTTTTCCATGAAGCTCTCGGGGCGTGCTTTAAGACCGTACTGTATGAGGCCGACGCCGGTTGCAAACTCAGGAGAGGAAACCTCCTCTATCAGCCCGCCGACATTGGACGGCACTCCCACCCGCACCGGCATTTCAAACACATTTTCTGCTACCTTGTCCGTTCCCTCCAGAAGCGAAGCGCCGCCCGTAAGAACTACACCGCCTGAGAGAACATCCTTGAAATCCTTCTTTTCAAGGTCACTTTTCACCAGAAAGAAGATCTCCTCCATTCTCGGCTGTATAATCTCTGCCAGTATCTGGCGCGGTATCCGCGTGGGGTTTCGTCCTCCCACGTTCGGCACCTCAATCATCTCATCCGGCTCCACCAGTTCGGATACGGCGACTCCCCACTCCTTCTTGATGTCTTCTGCGGCATTCACCGGCGTTCGCAGGCCGATTGAAATATCGCTTGTTACATGGTTGCCGCCCATTGCAATTACATTGGTATGCCAGATGCTGCCGTTCAGATACACCAGAACATCGGTCGTGCCGCCGCCGATATCGATGAGAACGACACCGAGCTCCTTCTCATCATCTTTCAGAGTCGAAAGCGCGGATGCAAGGGGCTCCAGAACGATATCATTTACCGCATACCCCGCCCTGTTCACGCTTTTCACGATATTCTGCGCAGATGCGACAGCGCCGGTAACGATATGCACCTCCGCTTCGAGCCTGACCCCGCTCATGCCGATCGGGTCCTTGATGCCCTCCTGGGAATCCACGACAAACTCCTGCGGAATTACGTGTATAACCTCCCGTTCCATCGGAAGGGCGAGCGCTTTCGCCGCTTCGATAACCCTCTCCACCTCGAGCTGGGTAATCTCCTTGCTCCGCGAAGAAACCGCGACAACACCGCGGGAGTTGATTCCTTCTATATGTCCGCCCGCTATTCCCGAATACACCGATTTCACCTCGACACCGGCCATGAGCTCCGCCTTTTCAACCGCGGTTGCAACGGAGTTCACCGTGGACTCGATGTTCACGACCACACCTTTCCGAAGTCCTCTCGAAGGCGATACGCCAACCCCGATGATGTCAAGCCCCTCGTATTCGTTTAACTGCCCTATGATTGCGCAGACCTTTGTGGTTCCGATATCAAGGCCCACAATGATTTCATCATCATAACTCATCGCTATTCTCCCTCCTCACCGCAGCATGTGAAAAACTCATGTCAATGTCAGTCGTCCCGCTGTACTGCTTATCGAAATCTCCCGTATCCTCCAGCACGTGAACAAGGGCGCGAAGCCGGATCAGCTTCTTCACCGTACTGTCCGTTCCCATATACACCCGGTACCTGCCGCCGGACAGGTAGATATACGCGCCCGATTCGTCGACAGCTGCAGTATCGATACGCGCAGAGAATGCAGGATATTCTTTTTTAAACTCATAGAGAGCCGTTATGAGATTCTTCACAACGATATTTTGAATTTCATTCCCAGTTTTAATATCGTCATTAATCGAATTTAGTGTAATCAAAGGATGCATTTCAGAATCCCGGTCTTTCGCCGTATTCAGCACAACCCCATCAGCGCTGACAGCGTAATACCTTTGGCCTGCAGCAATAACGGCTGCCGCATCCTTTTCGGAGATGTACACCCGCAGGGTATCCGGGTACATCTTCACCACGGCGGCCCGCTTGATGCGCCTGTCGAGAAGAATACGATCGTCTGCTTTTTCCCGGTCGAAGAACAGCATCGATGTCGACGCGTCTATTCTCAAAAGCTGGATGATTTCACCCTCCGTTACATACCGAGTGCCGTGAATCTGCACCTTCTTTACCGGAAGTATGACTGACAGCCCTGCCCGCATTCCAAGTTTCAGCATGAGCAGAGATATCAGCACGGCAATCAGCGCTAAAAGAACGGCGCGGACACGCTTTTTCGGCCGCACTGCACTTTTTTGTAATTGTATCACCCGATCCTCCGCTGGTCTTCCTGCACTATCACCTTCGAATCAGCGGTTTTCCTCGAAATATTGAGCAATATCCCCATCATTATGGAATTCGCTAAGAGGCTCGATCCGCCGTAGCTCAGAAAGGGCAGGGATATTCCCGTTGACGGAAGAAGCCCGGTCACAACCGCAATATTGAACACCGCCTCCCAGACGATGAGAGAGGTGATTCCGAATGCGAGCAAGAACTCGAAACTCTCCGGCTGTGAATAGGCAATTTTGAAACCCCTGTATGCCATGACCATGTACAGAAAAATAATTAAAATCACGCCGATATATCCCAGCTCCTCCGCGCAGATGGCGAAGATAAAGTCGGTATGGGGTATGGGAAGGTACTTGATCTTCTGAACGCTCCTTCCCAGGCCCGCTCCGGCAAAGCCGCCACGGGCGAACGCCTTGAAGCTCTGGATGATCTGATACCCCTTGTCGGTCGGGTCGGCCCACGGGTTGAGAAAACCGGTAATACGCTCTTTCCTGTACCCCCGTTCATTCACCATGAGAAAGAGCGCCGGTATCGAAACGATAACGAGCGATATAATGGAGATGCTCCTGATTCCGGCAATGAAAAACATCAGTATTGCAATAAAAAAGAGTAAAAATGCGGTCGAAAAATCCGGCTCCAAAAAAACTAGAAATGCGGTAACGGAGGTTATAATAAAGGGGGGAAGAAATCCCCTGTAAAAGTCGTTGATTTTGTTTCCCTTCTTCGAAAGAATCGAAGCGAGGTATATAATAAGAACGATTTTGGCAAACTCGGACGGCTGAAACCCGACCGATGAAAAGCGGAACCATCTCCGTGAGGTGTGAACGAGGCCTCTCTCGATCAGAGGAGGAAGCAGAAGCAAAACGAGTAAAGCGATAATCCCCCATACAAAGACCTTGATTCTCCGTTCGATAATTCTGTAATCCATAAACGTAAAAATTATGAATGCGGTAAATGAAAGAACAGCCCACAGGACCTGTTTTCGTAAAAAGTAGAAGGCGTCGGATTTTTGTATGCCGATACCGGCACTGAACACCATTATAATCCCCAGTCCATAAAAAATAACCACAACCGCGAAGAGCACGTAATCGATCTCTCCCCTTCTCACAAAGACGGCCGGTCTGATTTCACTGGTGTGGTTGATATCCATTTGCTCGATCTTATCCAAACTACTGTATCTTTAATGTGCTCAGCGCAATAAGCGCTAACACAAGGCCCGCAATCCAGAAACGGACGATTATTTTCGATTCCGACCACCCCTTCAGCTCAAAGTGATGGTGGATGGGCGACATCAAAAACACCCTCTTTCCGAATACCTTGTACGAAAATACCTGTATGATGACGGAAAGCGTTTCCACGACAAATACACCGCCGACGACGATGAGCAGCACCTCCTTCTTTATGAGGAGTGAAATAACGCCGATCGATCCGCCCAATGAAATCGACCCGGTATCGCCCATGAAAACCTCTGCCGGGTGGGCGTTGAACCACAAAAACCCCACACCCGCGCCAAGAAGGCTCATGCAGAACACAGTCAGTTCGGCGCTGTTCGGTATGTAGGGAATACCCAGGTAGTTCGCGATCTTTACGTGGCCCGAGAGGTAGCTCAACCCCGCGTATGCGGCCGAAACAAAAATGAGCAGCCCTATGGCCAATCCGTCGAGGCCGTCTGTGAGATTGACCGCATTCGTCGTGCCCACGAGAAGCAAAATCCCGAAGGGGATATAGAAGTACGACATATCCAGAACCGGCCTGTTTACAAAGGGCACATACAGAAGCGTGGTGTTATCCCCGCGTTCCGGCCCGAAGTATATGAAGAGCATAACTGCTGTCGAGACAACGAGCTGGGTAATCAGTTTAATCTTGCCATGCAGTCCGCGGGAGCTCTTTTTGACGAACTTCAGGTAGTCGTCGAAAAACCCGATAATCCCGAACCCCACCGTTGCGACCATAACCAGAATAGTATAGGGATTGCCCAGGTTCCCCCACAGGAAGATTGACGCCAGAATCGAAAGCAGTATGATTATACCGCCCATCGACGGGGTGCCCGCCTTCTTCTCGTGGCGGCTCGGGGTATACTTGCGGACCTGCCTGCCGATGCCGATCTGACGCAGTTTTTTGATAATAGGCTGCGCAAAGATGAAACATATGAGAAGCGCAGTGACGGTCGCATACACCGAGCGGAAGGTTATGTACCTGAAGACATTAAATGCAAAGAACTTCTCATACAGCGGATACAGAAAATGATAAAACAAAGTTCCCCTCCCAGTTAAAAACCCGCTCTACCCACCTGCAAGCGCCTGTACCACCCGATCGAGCCGCATGGCCCGGGACCCTTTGACAAGGATCAGATCACCCTCTGACGTATCCCCTTTGAGCTCGGTAATCAGTTCCCCCATATCCTCAAACCGCAGAACCCTCAACCGGCCCGATGTCGTCAGACTCTCGCCGGTCATCCCTGCAAAGCGGCCGTACGTGTAGAGCACATCAATGCCGTTTTTCAGCACCTGTTCGGCCAACGCGCGGTGATACCTTTCCGACTCATCACCGAGCTCCAGCATATCGCCGAAAACGAAGGCCTTTCTTCCGGCTACCGAAATCTTTCCTACATACTCCAGTGCAGCAGACACGGAGAGAGGATTGGCGTTGTAGCTTTCGTCAATGACCGTCACCCCCTTTTTCTTGAATACCGACCCCCTTCCCCGCTCCATGACAGGCGATTCGAGTCCCGCCCGTATCTCCCCGGCACTGAGGCCGAAGTGGAGCCCGACAAGCGCCGCTGCAGCTGCATTTACAATACCGTGACTCCCTAAAACCGGAGCCGCTATGGTCTGCCCCAACAGAACGAATTTCGTTTTATCGATACCTGTTTCGATAACCCTCTCCGGATGCACATCACCGCATGTCAGGCCGAATGTCTTCACTGAAACCTTGCGATTAGCAAGTCCGTCCCGCAGAAAATCGAAAAAGCGGTCATCCGCATTTAAAAACGCGGTCCCTCCAGAGGGAATGGCCCAAAGGGCCGCCTTTTTCTCCCGGGCTATGGCTTCTTCGCTGCCGAAAAAACCCACGTGCGCGGGGCCGATATTGGTTATAAGCGCGTTTTGGGCCCGCACGAGACCGGCCAAATACTCGATTTCACCCGGATGATTCGTGCCGATTTCCTGGACAAGCACATCGGTGTTCTGGTCAAGACACAGAAGGGTCTTCGGCACACCGATATCGTTGTTGTAGCTTTCAATACTCGCCAGGGTTTTATATCTCTGTGAAAAAACGCTTTGAATCAGTGCCCTGGTCATTGTTTTTCCCGCAGAGCCGGTTATGACGATTTTGCTGACCGAAAACCTTTCGGAATAATTTCTGGCAATCGATCCGAATGCCTTTCTGGTATCCCCGACCCCTATAAATAAAACCGCCGGATATTTTTTTACGTGCATTCGCACCGGCGCATTCTGTGCAGTGTTGAACAGCACCGCCTTCACGCCCTTTTCCGCTGCAGCGCGAATAAAACGATGCCCGTCAAACCGGTCGCCGGGTATCGCAACAAACAGGTCTCCCTTTTTCAAAGAACGCGTATCTGTGGAGATTGAAGAAACCGCCCCCAGCTCATACTCGGCCCTGCTGCTTACAGAGTTAATCCGGACGCCGCGCAGAAGCTCTGTATATTTAGAAGGAACCACTGTATTCCCTTCGGCTGCTCAGTATATAATCACTTTTACATCCGTGTAGGTGACCGGTTCCATGTCCAGCTGTTCTTCAGCTATCCTCTTTATTCTCTGTCTGGACTGCAGTGTCGATAGCTCCATCCTCTTGAGGTAGATGGATTTTTCAAGCTCGTTGCGCTTTATGGTCAGTTCGGTTATCTTTCTGTTCAGAAGATACATATCTATGTTCTGCCACGTGACGCAGAACAAAAGAGTGAAAATGACGGCAAAGAAACAGGTGATTCTCAGCATTCTCTTTATCATTGAATTATGAATGCTTTCACTATCCTTACGCACTGTATCTCATTTCCTTTTGAGACTGATGATTGACTCCGTCGAGCTTTTGGGCGCATCTGAGCCGGGCGCTCCGCGAAGACGGGTTTTCATCGGTTTCCCGGTCATCGGGCATAAGCGGCTTCCTGGTCAGAACCTTGATAATCTTTTTGCCTCCGCATACGCAGACCGGAAAATCGGGCGGACAGCGGCAGTCTCTCTTGAGGTCATTGAAAACAGATTTGACAACCCTGTCTTCAAGTGAATGAAAGCTGATGACGCAAATTCGTCCGTCCGGCTTCAGCACATCTACCGCGTCCCGCAGGGCATTTTCAAGTATCTCGATTTCGTCATTTACAAAGATTCGAATAGCCTGAAAGGTCTTGGTCGCCGGATGAATTTTCCTGGGCCAGTATTTTCTCGGTACCGCCTTTTTTACAATATCGGCGAGCTCGATTGATGAGGTGATTCGTTTTTTCTCCCGCGCCTCCAGGATGTGCAGGGCAATGCGGCCCGAAAAACGCTCCTCACCGTATGCCCAGATGATTTCCGAGAGCTTCTTCCTGCTGAAGCGGTTGACCACATCGGCAGCGGATAGCGCCCTTGTTCTGTCAAGCCGCATGTCAAGCGGCTCATCTACTGAAAATGAAAAACCGCGGCCGCTCTCGCGTATATGATACATCGAGATGCCGAGGTCGAAAAATATCTTGTCTATACCGCCTGAAAAATTGTTTTCGATTATTTTTTTAAGGTTGGAAAAATTATCATGGGCAGGAATAAACAGATTGCCGAAGGATTCGAGCCGTGCCTGTGCCCTTTTCAGTATCTCGTCGTCCTGCTCGATCCCAAGCAGCATGCCGTTTGTAAGCTTTTTGAGAAAATGTTGTGCATGACCGCCCTCGCCTAATGTGCAGTCGACAACATGGTCTGACGGCCTGATGTCAAGTGATCTGAGCGCCTGTTCCAGCATTACAGGATTATGGACATACATGATCCCCCCTATAAACCCAGATCTGCAATCTTGTCACCGAGAGCGTCGAAACTCTTCTCCTTCTCTTCCCTGTACTGGTTCCAGCTTTCAACGCTCCATATCTCAATCCTCTTTATGGCGCCTAAAATTACGGCCTCCCTCTGTATGCCCGCATACTCACGGAGGCTCTGCGGCAGCGCGATCCTTCCCTGCCGGTCCACCGCCTGCTCATTGGCAGGCGAAATAAACATGCGCAGAAACGACCGTTCGTCCCTGTTTGTCAGCGAAAGGTTGGCGTTTATCTTTTCGACAATCGCTTCCCATTCATGTTTCGGATATACGAAGAGGCAGCGATCAAAGCCCTTGGTCGAAATCCAGTACTCTTCATCACCCACCTTTGAGTACCGAAGACGAGCCGGAATTGCAATACGGCCCTTCTCATCAATCGTATGTCGGTACTCGCCTATAAACATCCGCGTCTCCGAATTCCCCCGGGCCCGGGCCCCGGCTGCACCCGGCCGGCAGTAAATCCCTGTGAAATTTCCCTGCACCTCGCAGTAAAACGGGCATTTGATAGTACAATATACCACATTGTGGGAAAATTCACCACTTTTCCCCACAATTTCCCTTAATAATACAGGAATTTAGAAACTTGTCAATTGTTTTTTTACACTTTTTTGAATTTTTTTTTGGAGGGAAAAAAGGGACTTTTGCAAAAATGTTAGAGGGTTGTGCATATTCCTGCTTTAATACTGATCTTATCTGACTAACCCTTTATGGTTTTCTATCTATAAGATTCACGTCGATGGCTGATTCTCAATATAAGAGCCACGCCTTCAACAATGGTGAAAATGACCCGGTAGTCTCCAACGCGAAACTTTCGCAGGCCTGCGAAATTTCCCGTAAGAACTGGGAACTGATCTGCTTTTTCAGGTAGGGCCTCTTCAATTTTCTTTAAAATCCTATCCGTCTGAGCCCGGTCTATTTTCTTCAAATCATGCCCCACTGACTTTTTAAAGGCAATCTTATAGCTCAATTTCTTTCCTTATTTCATCTAACGTGATAACAGTATCGGTTGTATCATGCAGTCGATCTACTGCAATCTGGAGATCTGCTAATTCGGCTAAATAAACTTGCAGCGCCTTTTGTATATGGAAAGATTTAGGTCTCTCTGTTTCCTCAGCAATTTCAGAGAGTCTTGAGGCTAGTTCATCAGGTATTCTTACAGAGATAGCTTTGCTCATACGATACCTCCAATGTATTTAATTGTATTACAATGTAACTGTTTTTTAATGAAAGTGCAAGCCGTTAAGGTCAATTACTGGTCGTTGCCAACATAAAGATTTCCCAAGGTTTAACAAAAGAGACCTCTGCAAGGGAGACCTCTGCGAGGGAGACCTCTGCTGAACTCCTGATTTTCAATGATAAATCTTTTTTAATAAATTTTTTTCCATATAGAACAACATTTAACTATTTTGTTCTGTTTGTAAAATAATTTTCAACAAATTGCGGGCTGGAAATTAAATGAGGGGGGATAGAATAAAAGGAAAGTAGATGGTGCTGCCGATGGCACTGAGCGGTGCAGGAATTTTTAATATTGAAACTGGGGTTTTCGGGCCGGAGAGGCCCGGTGATCGGAATGAAGAGGCTGGTTGTCAGACCGAAAAAGCTGGTTGTTGGAAAGGTTACTGCGTAGATGACTTGCTTTTCAGTGCCAGGTTATACCTCTGTTCTTCTGTGAACAGGCCCAGGGTCTTCAGCTCGCGCTTCACATCGCGTTTTTTGCACTTCAACCGGCCGTATTCAGGGGATCGGAGAGCTTTGACCATGTCTTTCACACGCAGGTACGGTTTATCGATAACCAGCCGCACAAGACGCCTTCCAAATTTATCGCGGGTCAGTTTCATCTTGTCGGTCATTGCGCTCGTAATATGAGGAACTTCAGCAGAAGTTGGCCGGGCAGCAGGTTGTCTATTTTTCGCCACTGAAGCCTCGGACTGTCCGGTTTCCAGGATAGGGTCGCGTAATTTTATCTGCTCAAGCGCGGCTTTTAACTTTGCATCGCTCGCTTTGATTCCCAAAAAGTAAACGAGCGCCTTCTCGACGTCTTCGAACTCCTTTATAATAGAAGAAAACTCCATCAGCTCGAAAATATTATGCACGCCTGCCGCCATATGTGTCAACACGATGTCGCCGCTGTGCTCCCGTATATCCTTCAAACCGCTCACAAATACTCCCCACCCGGCGCTGCTTATATAATCAACATTCTCAAGGTCAACTATTATCTTGTACCTGTCGAGGGCAAACTGTTCTTCAAGCAGTTTATCCAATTCAGGTGCGGTCGTTGTATCGATATACCCCGATACAGTTACAATGACAACTTCTTCATTTTCTCCGGCATAGGAAACTTTGAGATCTATACCAAGCATGAACACCTCGAACAGGTTTTTCAGATATTGTATATCTCACGCCGCTAATAGTCAATACGGCATGAATATATTTTTACGGGTACACAGGTGCCGCCATCAACACCCGCCGGGTTTCTCACAAAGTCAGTCCGCGACTTTCTCTATATCTTCAAACCCTAAATCCACCAGGAATGAGTTTTCACAGAGATCCAGTTTTACCTTTGCGCGGCCCTTTCTTTTATCAACCTTCACGATTTTCCCCTCAAGCCCCTTCAGCGGGCCGGATACCGCGCATATTTTATTATTAACATCGAAAAATACTTTTGATTTATCGACCGTTTCCCCAAACGAGAGAAAGTGCAGTAGAAGCTCGCTATCCTGTTTGGTTAACGGTGTGATATTCTGATTGCTCTGTAAAAATCTGATGAACCCCGGTATTCTGCGCATTCCCCGGTACAACTCAACCGGAATATCCGCTGATTCAAGAAAAACATACCCGGGAAAAATCGGCGCAATCGTTTCACGCCAGGTCCCGCTTTTTCTTATTTTAAGAGCTCGCCTGGGCCAGACGAGTTTTGATCCTGTACTCTCAGCGACCGGACCCGCCATATGAATATAGTTCTTTTCGTTTTTTGTCCGTACCTGAATAACATAGTAGGGCAATGGTCTCTCCTGTAAGGGATCTCTCCTGTAAAGGACCCCTCCAACCCGGGAATTACAGGCTTTCCTTTATCCGCTTTATATGTCCCCGGCCAAGGCCCTTGACCTCACAGCCTAACTCTAAGTACTTTCGTATCTGATCATCATCTAGCATACAGAAGCAATCGATTATAGCGAATGCCTTGCCCACCGACCTGAACACCTTGTCAGGATCGAGGTCAAGGTACTGTTTATGGCGCACCGTAAGAACTACTGCATCCGCGCCTTTCATTGCACCCCACATGTCCTCCTCTATACTCAGATGCTTCAGTTTATCCTGACGGTGAAAGAAACGAGCCCTGCTGTAACCGGGGTGGGGGTAGGTATCCTGCTTCTCCAGCTCCCACCAGTTACTCATATACGGGTCGTGCACGCGGATCTCAGCACCCATTTCCGTAAGCCGCCGCACAATGAATTCCGAGCCGCTGTAGCGCGTATCTCCCACATCTTCCTTGTACGATGCGCCAAGAATCAAAACTTCAGCAGCCGCGATCGGCTTGCCCATATTCCTAAGCGCGTCGCGAACGAGCTGCGGGGTGTGCAGCGCGCGGGTGTCGTTGATGTCTATCGCTGCGGGGGTTATTTTAAAAATCTGGTCCTCCCAGCCTAAATTATGCCTGTACGCCCACACGCCGAGTCCGCCGTCTTTCGGGAGACAGTAGCCGCCTATCCCCGGCCCCGGAAACATAATGTTCGAATGCGTCGGCCTTACCTTTACCGCATCTACGACCTTTTTAAGGTCCACGCCGTTTCTCTCTGCAAAGAGCGACCATTCGTCCATAAAGGCCAGTATAGTGGCCCGGTAGCTGTTTTCGACTATCTTTGCGGTTTCCGATTCGATAGGTCTGTCGAGTACGGTCAGCGGATACTGATCGGTATTCAAAACCTCACTTAAAAATTTAACCACCTTTACCCGTGCCTCTTCACTGATGCCGCTGCATACCCTCCAGTAATCCCTGACCGAGGCAACATAATTTTTACCAGGCATTACCCTTTCATAGCTGTGGGCCAATAGAGGTTCAGATGCAATTTTGCGCTTTTCGAACCTCTTTTTTATAATGGGGTAGGCTATCTGTTCCGTGGTGCCCGGCGGAAC
>CAZGJW010000065.1:0-14464 GCA_964525675.1 uncultured Spirochaetota bacterium | reverse complement strand
TTTTGCAATCAGGACATCGATACCTCTTGAGCCAAACAGCACTGCTGATCCCATCTAAATATCTACTCACATACCCATGTCCCCAAACTCGAATTCCTCCGCATACAGGACATCTTTTTAGCCTGGGCCATGGATATTGTTTTCCGAGCTCAATAAGAGTGTTGACATTTATTGTAAAATAGATTATCAAATATGGTGTTCGTTTTGGGGGACGACCGGGGTTTTAGTTGCGAACTTCTAACCCGGTTGTCCCTTTTATTTTATCTCATTTAATTTGAGACAAGACTCTTAATGTACGGATTATTTTGAGACTTTCTGGAATATTATGGTTGGAATAATGTGAGATTTAACAGAGCGTTTCTGTTTATACTCCCCGTAAAACGTTACCGTAGTAGAGTCATTATGCAGTTGAGAAAGATTAATGCCAAACTCAGTTATCACTTTGAGAACGACCTTTGTCAGCAGAGATGCTCTGTCAGCATCAAAAAGCACATCCAAACTTCTTCCTACGCGATCATCATTCAGAAGTGATGGTTTTTCGTTTCCCAATCCTACAAGATGTGGATCGTAATGTGCTGCCCATTCTGAGAGTTTGTAGAGTGGCTGTCGTTCAAGCAAGATGTTTCGGACGAAGAGCAAAATGGCATCTACATGAGGGAGTTTCTGATTTTTATTTGAAGGAAGATACTGAGACAGGAGGTCCTGGAGCTCAATTCTCTGAATGAAGGTATTGATAATGGGCAAGGCACTAATCGCTTTGGAATCCAGCTGGAGATTTTCGGCATCTTTTTGCATACTCCCCTCCCAAGAAAGGCTTGACATTTAGTTGCTATAAGTATATATTACTTTCAGTACAAAGGTCAAGCATTCTATGGGACAAAAAGAACAGTTTTCAGAGGAATATCAAAAACTCAGGGGTCAACTTGCGCAGACTGGATATATTTGCACTGGAAGCATAACCACCGTGTATCGTAAATGTGGGAAACCATATTGCTATTGTGCAAAAGATGAAAAAGCCGTCCATGGTCCGTATAATGTTTGGACCCGCAAAGTTAAGGGGAAAACGGTTACCAGGAATCTAACAAATAAGCAGGTTGAATTATGCAGAGAATGTATTCATAACTTGAGGCAACTTGAAGGCATTATAGAGAAAATGAAAGAGCTGACTGCTAAGTACATCGAGAAACAGAAATAAGTTTCTTTAAAAATCGTTGGTTAAAATGATTAAAAAGTGTATTTTTTACCTGCGGAAAGTAGGATATAATACATATTATTGGAAGAAATTTTTATCCATATTTCATAATCTGGGAAGCCATCATTCAGGAAGATATTATCAACAATACCGGCACAGCTTGCTCGAATCTGCACAGCGGCATCATTAACGATATATTCAAAACAAGGGTTTTTTTGATCAGGTCTCAAATCATCACCAAAAGCTATTATGAACATTACAGTAGAAATATCAACAGGGGTTACTGATAATACAGGTGGTGTTTCATCGTATACTATTTCTTCTTTTGAAGTACAAGATGTTATTACTATTGAAAGTAAAGATGTAAAGAATATTGAAAAATAATGATATTTCATGCTTGCCTCCTTCTATATAACAGGGCTCGCGGATCAGCGGTGGAGGAGGCGAGCTTGCTCGCCGACGTGCATCCGTTGCAGCCGCGGGTTCGGCCGCGTGCGGCCCGACACGCGGGTGTTTGCCCGCGAGCCCTGTTCAGCCGGCCGCAGGTCGGCTGAACGACCAAATGAGCTGCAGTTTTGATCCGGTGTCTTCGCCGGACTGTCACGGTTCTTGCACCACCACTACCTTGCTCTTCCTATTCAGAAATGCAAGAACCGTGACAATAAAACTGTCTGCTCCATTTGCTTGTTAAATTCCAACATTCATATATCTAAGGATTAATTTTTTCAAGTATTCTTGGATTTCATATAACACGTATACATTTATCTCTTTTTCTATTGGAGGATTCTTATTGGAATGTGCTGCTACCGTATTACGTATATCTATTAAAAAAAGCAGACAACCACAATAGCTTTTTATTTTCACTTTTTTAAGGAATCTCAAGTATTTACACTGGTATTCCTTGTCAGGAGAAATACCTAATTGCGATAGAAGATTTTCAATATTGTTTTTGCTTATGCTGTTTACGCCAAAAACACGTTCTATTCCTTTGTAGGCACACAGAAAAGACAGTTCAAATTTCGCCCTAAACTCTAAATATGATTTGTCCAATAATTCATTAGAAAATCTCGGTGGATTCTCTCTGAATTCATATGTTGGAAAGTCATTCAGAATATTCCCATCAAATAGCTTTAAGCTATAATATAAATTATCCAGGGCTTCAATCAGAATACTGTCATTCCAGTAAGTTTTCACGAAATACTTAAGGTCGTAGTATTCTCCATCGACTAAATATTCCTCCCCAATAAAAAAACCGGTCTTAGCAAATACCGTGCTAAGTTCAGCACCTATATCACTATGATTACTGTTTGCTATCCAATCTCTCATTGACCAGCTCAAACGAGGTGCTGTCACAAGTTCATAGATACTCATGCACCCGTCATCGTATGTCCATGGTGATACACCAAAATTAATCAAATAGTATCCTTTTAATAAGGATAAAAAGGTATAAGCTGGTTTTCTTATTTGTGCTCGAATCACAAAGAAACAACTCTTTTTTGTTGTTGGTATCAGATATACTATCGTTTCTTCATCAATGACTAGAAACACTCTTTTTTTAATCACATGTACTATTTCCTTTTTATCTTTATCAGCCATTATCTTTCTTGGAACTCTAAAGCCTACTATAAAATTATACATAGCATTCCTAATTCGTTAAGAGATCTTAAACAACTTGTGAATTTAACAAAAGAGTAATGGCAGATAACTTCGGTATAAGTATAATATATACGCATTGCGGATATACTTCCCTGTATATAAAAACCCGAAAATTACTGTTCCTTTACAAAATATGAGATGTAAGATACTTATTTACCCCTTCTTCATATAGCATGTTCAGGTATAAGGGTAAAGTTAATTAATTATGGTTTTATCTTAAGGTTTTATCTTTCTCTGATATTCCTCTTTTCTTTTTAATAAATATTATTTCAATTACTAAGGCTTCACCTCCAAATTGAAAATCTTTACTAGGCAAATGGCCGTACGAAAAAAATTCATTTTTCTGATAAATCGAATTTCCATGCTTTATACTCATCTTATCTGGATTTAAAATAGTTATAACAGAACGAATAGTTAGTTTACTATTCTCGTCATATCAAGGTATTTCTGTATGTAGTGAATTTGCTTTTATATTTCTATCCATAGTTTTTGTGAATTCTGGAAAAACATTGTAAAGTTCTTTATATATTAGGCACTTTAAGTCACTTTCGCTTAGAATCAACCCTTGATTACTTTGATATTGTTTTTCTACTTCGCTTATTCCACTTATTATTTTATCAATAAGGTTTTTTGTAATCAACGTTTTTTCCTCATAATACTAAAGTTTATCATAATTACGGCGTGTTGCATTACTCTATAATATTAACACTGGTAAATGGAAAACCGCAAGAAGGAAAGACTGCTCTTATTATTTCTGCAATAGTGACGATCCTTTTAGCGCCCTGGAGGACTCTTTCAGTTCAACCGTATGACTGGTCGAAGTTTATTATACTTGTTGTTGGAGTATTTCTGGGATCGAATGGGTTTTATCATTTCGGATCGTATGCTATCGACAAGATGGTGAAAAGAGAAAGCTGAATAGCGAAGAACGGGGGGCGTCCTGCCCCCCTTGTCAGTGCGGAAGCAAGCCCGCCCGGATGGTATCACTGAAAAATAGCCTATTTTTACTAAATCGTCTTTTGTAGTTTTACTAATTTATTACTATTTCAATAATTATGCTTGAGGGTATCTATATAAATCTGGATTTTCTTTATTTTTCAGCTCAACCCGGATGGCGGGCGTGTCTCTATAACTATTTTTAAAAACCTCCTTTCCCCCCTCCCTTTCTTTTTGGAGGCTTTTCTCCGGTAATAGCTATGCTGTACATAACCGGCAAATAAAAAAAGGAAGAGACCGTTTTCCGATAGATGATTATTGCTTTAATAGTAAACTTAACAAAAACAATTAGAACAAGAGCTAATGTTTTACAATGGAGGAGGGTTTGCAGAAATCAACAAGTGCTGAATTGGTGTGGAATAAGACCAAGCGAAATCTCAAATACGCAGTTATATCCCTTTGCGCCGGTCAGGTTTAGAGGTAATTTCTTCTAAATGTTCAATATACTCTATTGGCAATTTATGTTCACGAGCACCCTCTAAAATAAATTCTTTGTACCAATCGTAAGGCCGTTCATTTTCTATCACATCAGATGAAATGTAAACATACGCTTTTATTTTTTCATTCTTATCTGTATAAACATCCAAGTAAACACGATCATATCCTTCTTCAGCCTTTTCCAATTGTTCCATTTCGTCTGTATCTATCTCAAATAGTACACCCCAAACTGATTTGCCAGTATAATTGATAATATTCGCTTTCATAGAGCCATCTGTACTTTTTTTATTAAACACAAGATCTTTGTTAAGAAGCTTCGCCCGACCTATTTCTACTGCAGATGGAGTTCTTTTTCTTAATCTTTCAGAATTCATATTAGAGCCGTAAGCAAAATAGATAAATTTATCCATACTCGTTATACACAAAATATTAAATGAAAATACGACAAATGTAATCCATCTTTTTCTTAAAATTCCCTCGTAAGTCAGTATTCAATGGATTTTTTAATTTTCTCATATAAATTCTAATTTCTTCTTTCAATCGACTATGAAATTTATTTCTATTGATAATCAAACCTTTTTTATCATCAGTGTATTGCACCAAAAGCAATTTAGTTGTTATTCGTATCTTGGAATTACTTTCAACTTCAGCTTGATGAAGAATACCGCATCTAATTTGAGAGTAAAACATTTCTGCCATATTTGTATCAAAATGGTTGTTGAAACTTGTGTTAGTTAGAAAGTCCGCAAAATACTCTTTTCCTTTTCCTTGTGGAGTTTTGAAGGTTCCTTTGAAGAATTGTTGAAGTGTCTCAATCATTAGACAATCCAAAGCCATCACTGCAAAGCCCGAATATTCATAGTTTTCGATTTTTGATATGGGGATAAGAAATCGACCAGATATACGATCTTTAAAGATATCAATTGCTGTAATCCAGTCTTCTTCCCTATCGAATTTCAATCTTCTCCAATCGTCATCCTTGTAGTTAGGTGAGATTTTCATATTGCTTCTCCCAATATAATAATGCTGTCGCTAAAGGTGCCCGGAGTTGCCAAAATTGATGAACAAGTGTTCTGTGAATGATCCGTTTTATAGGCAAAGTATACTTATATCATATTACTTAATTCTCAATATTGCGTCAATTATATGCAATAAACAAATAGCCGACCGGATGGGCTGCTCACAAATTATAGAAGCTAGTGGGGCCAATACCTGCCCGGTAGTGGCGCCCATCTGGGGACGTTTCAAAGTCATGGCGACCGACAGCGCCAAAGGGTGCTACTATGTACCAGCCAAGGATGGGTTCAAGACCGTTTATCGGTCCTTTGAAGAGATGGTCGCGGAGGCGTTAAGACGAAGGTTCCGGAAGCCGGTGATGTGAAGGGAGAAGACGAAAGGATGCAAGAAGGTGAGAGGATAAGGCTGACTGGTCGCTCGATTTACCCACGCATCGGTCAAGGTCAGGCCCTGGTGACCAAGATGGGCATCTCCTTCTCCGGTCGGAACCTCCCTTCGGGAAGATGGATTGCTTAGGACTAAGACCGGGAAATTTATTTTCCCACTATATAGGAAATTTACTTGACTTTTAGATGGCTGGTGTAGTTTTGGTATTCTCCGCCTGCAAGGGCTCCATAGTAGGCTCCTACACCCTCTACCGCCTGAAAAAAGCCGGACCTGGCTCCCAGCTGCGATCATCGACATCGAATGCAAGACCATAACTGCGGTGGGATGCATCATTGCCGAGATACCCTGTGTGGACCGACCAGGTCACGATCGAGCGCATTCCCTCCGGCGCGATGGTAGTGGTGGATGGGGATAGCGGCAGCGTGGAAGTTCAGGTTCGGTAAAGAGAGAAACCCTCTGGCAGCTTTTCACGGTGTTTGACCCATTCCTGGGGAACCCCGCCGGCGGAAAGCGCCACTATGCTTCCGACGATCGCGCATGTAGTGTCCCGATCACCCCGACCTGTCACGGTGTGCCACATTGCCTGGGTGTAATCGTACTGGTAATGGGCAGCAACCCACAGACAAAATGGAACCGTGTCCTGGGCTGAAACCTGGTAGCCTGTACCCAGAGTTTGAATAGCACACTCTAATTGTTCCGGAGGAATATCTAAGGCTTTTTTGATTCCTTCGAGAACATGGCTTTCAGGGATAAATCTGGCAACTTCATGTAAAAAATCGTTCCCTTCAAAGGTATGGTCCATGGCTGCGATGGCGGCTGCCGCAGCTACTCCCATTGCGCCTGCCTGACCCTCAGGATGAGCGTGTGTGACTTCGGCGGACAGCTTGCCCTCGTATGCAGCTCGCGACGGGTCGCCGGCGAAATAGCCACCGATGGGCCCAGCTCGCATGCCCCCCCCATTGCCATATGAGCCTCCGGGGAAAAGTTGTAGCGCAACCTGGTGCCAATCCTCTCCCTTGGCAACTCGCTGGAGCAGGCGCCGGGCGCCGCCTCCGTAGCCGCGCTGGGGCTGTTGGGTGTAGCGGTGGGAAAAGGACTCAGCCAGGGCATCCTGGTCGATGTTGTTGTACTCCCTCAATACTTCGACAATCGAAAGGGCCATTTGGGTGTCGTCGGTCCAGCGCCAGGTTCCAGACGGTAGCTCACACCGGGCAATGGCCTTCTTTCCCAGCCAGAAGCACTTCTCCCCGAACCCGTCGCCAACCGATAAGCCCTCTAAGCTAAGCAAAGCCTGTTTTATAGCCATCGTAGTGTCCCTTTCCGTAATAGTTGATCTTCACCCGAAAATAGACACATCCTCAGCAGCATTAGACTTATAACCGAATCTTGCAAGGCTCCCACCTTTGACGGCCCTAACTTTCGTCCTGCTGGAATACAGCCCATAATAGCGTATAAGGTGCTTATGTTTTGAAGGATTATGCAATGTGATATTTGATATAAAAACGTTCACATAGTCCTTAACGTGAACACGCCATCCCAGTCATCTATAGGAGGATTCTCCTTATAGTGTCTGCACCGTTTGATGTACATGCTGCTCACTTCATCATTTTTTATCTTGAGCCCGGTGCTGAACTCCTTGATTGCCCAATCCCACTCCATTTTCTTATATCTTTCGAGTCCCTCAGTAAAATGTAAAAGAAATTCTTTCGGAAAGACTATTGAATCCTTCTCACCAACGAGCTCGAATATAGCCATAGGCTTATTCAATCCTTTTACTCTTACAGAGTCGAGCTCCCTTGTAACAATCTTATCGCTTAGCTCATTTTTGGTGAACTCACTTATAATGATGTGGTTTGCTGTCTGATACACCTTGTTAATATCCCTTAATCGTACTCCAAGGGTCACCGCAGCTCCAATAACTGAGTAGTCAAATATCTGTTTTGATCCAAAATTTCCTACAATCATGTCGCCCGTGTTAATTCCGATTTTTATGTTAAATACCTCTTTGCCCTCTTGCATCCACCGCTCCCTGAGCCGTTTGAAGGACCGTACCATCTCAAGTGCAACCAGGCAGGCCCGTTCTGCGTGGTCAGGAAAATGGGTGGGCAATCCGAACTCCACCATTATCTCGTCACCCATAAACTTGTCGATCATACCTCCATAGCGGAGAATCACGTCTACCATTTCGGTAAAATATTCACACAGATTAGATGTGGCTTCTTCGAGCGGTTGCTTTACTAAGTAGTCGGTAAAGGAAAAAATGTCGGAGAAGAGCACTGTAAGGCGTTTTCTCTCACCTACCGATTCAACTACATTATCTGCTAGGTTATGCTTGAACACAGCCCTGATCCTCTTCTTCTCCCATCTTCTTCTGAGACATCCTAGTATACTAAACAATTGATAACTCCAAGCCCTATCGCCGACATCGTTGTTATAAAGTTCATAAGGACCAGCCATCGGGCAATTGATAAATTGTTTTATAATAAAGATTATTTTATCTCACGGAAGGATAAAAGCAAATGTTATGTAAATAATGAAATATTTAGTGCACCTATCCACAAGGGGTGCGCGTTGATGAAACCGAGATATATTTTAGACTAATTTTTCCCTCTTTCAGGTATTTTATATCGCTTAATGAGGATTTTAATTGCTTCTCTATCTTCTTCGTTCTCATATATAAGCTTTATTTTTTCAATTATCTTATTTAATTCATCATCTAAGGTAATCCCGATTAATGGACTAAGCATATAATCGGGATTAACCTGCAGTGCTTCAATTATTTCTATTAAAGTCTTTACTGAGGGCAGGTAATTTCCGCTTTCATAATTACGTAGAGTACCAGCATTACGTATTTAGTGATATAAGATTATCAATGCCAAAATACAAAGGGGTAATAAAAAAACGGAATAAATGGTTTTATTACATTTATCCTCATGGCAAGCAGATATGGAGTAAAGGTTTTGATACGGCTGAAGAAGCAGTAAAAGCTCGTGCTAAAGCACTCAATAAAATCCACAATCAAGATGCTGCAAAACCAAATAATATTAAAGTAAAAGATTTTATAAACCAATACCTGGAAGTATACGCAAAGCCAAACCTTCGTACATCGGTACCAGATGTTCAGAAATTATTACGTCATGCTTCATATAGAACGACGGTTGATATATATCGTCATCTGCTACCAAATCAGCTTGAGAATACTCTTGAATCTTTAGATCGACTATACATTGAACAAACCATTGAACACAAAAGGCTTAACCCATTTGATGGCAATGAGTTAGGTCTTAAAAATTCTGGGCCCAGTAGGACTCGAACCTACGACCCGCTGATTATGAGTCAGCTGCTCTGACCAACTGAGCTATGGGCCCGCTTGTACACGTAATATACTATGGACGAGTGCCCGATTCAATAAAATATGGGAATATGACATCTGTTATACTGTGTCATTCCTGTTCTTCAATCACCGCGGCAAGCGAATCGGACAAATCGCTTAGTATTCGTACCGCATCCTCACCGAACTTTTTTTTCTTCTCTTTATTTAGCTCGTCGATTATATCAATTGCCGCAAAAATAACTGCCTTAATATTCGAGAGTGTGGGGATTTTCTCCTTGATAGCCTGTATCTTTTTTTCAAGGTAGTCCGCAAGGCTCAGCAGGTACTCTTCTTCCACATCCGTTTTGATAGTAAAACGCTCGTTCAAAACCTGAAATGTGATGTACTCTTCACCCATGGTTGTGCCGGCGTTCCAGTTTTTTATGTCGTTTTATGTTTCTATAAAGGGATTATTGTAATCCGTTGAGAGTTTTCCGTCTTCCCCTTCTGACTGATTGTCAGCCTTTGTATCCTCATCCTGGTTGAACAGGCTATTTTCCGTTTCAGAGTCCTTTCCCCCTAGGATTTTTCCATCTTTCCGAGCATCAGCTTTATTTTCATCCGGTAAGCCGGGGCTTTCATCTACTGTTGTATCCGACTGTTCAGCACTGTCGGTCCTCAAGTCAACCAAATTCTCTTCAATGATGATTTCACCCGTATTGCGGGTCTCTTCTTCAGTATCCTGCTCTATAGCCCGACTTGTTTCTTCCTCGTTTTCTTCTTCTGCATTCACCGTTTCCTGCTCATCTGATGATTTATCTCCATATGCCCTTTTCGATTGTGTTTTTTCGGAGGTTGTATCATCATATCCCTCCAGTCCCGCAAGCGCTTCCAGTTTATCGAGAATTGCTTCTATTTTATTTTTAAGAAACAGCTGATTCTCCTGCAGCGCTTCAATCTTTAGATCTCTGTCTTCTACAGCTTCTTCAAGCTCAGCGGTCTTCGTCTCAAGACTTTGTTTCTCCTCAACCAGTGCTTTTTCCCTCGATTTCATACTTTCAATAAAGGAAATTGCATTGTTGATTCTTTCTTCGAGAATTTTTAATTGATTCTCTTCCATTGTCGCACCCCATTATTTTGTAGTTAAATAGTTAAAGAGGAATCGTTGATCGAAGAAAAAGTTTAGCATTGATTCTGTTACACTAAAAATCATTGGTTGCGTATTTTTACGTACCTGCATAATTTCAAAGAAAAGACCGTGCCTACTTTTTTGCCTTTGCAAGCCCAGCAAGTTTTTCAAACGTAGCGTCGTCACTGACCGCGATATCACTGAGGTATTTTCTGTTTATTGTGATTCCAGCTTGTCCAAGGCCGTAAATAAAGGCGCTGTATGATAATCCTGACTGCCGTGACCGTGCATTTATTCGCGCTATCCATAATTTTCTGAAATCCCTTTTCCTGGCTTTTCTATCTCTATACGCATATTGGCCGGATTTCATTACCGCTTCTCTTGCGGTTCTGTACAGCTTGCTTCTTGCGCCGCGATATCCCTTGGCGTTTTTAAGTATTTTTTTTGTTCTCTTGTGCTTTACCTGTCCTGATACTGCTCTTGGCATCTCGTTTCTCCACTTCTATTATCGTTGTGATGCTTTATTATCCCTGCACCCCGAGGCACTTCTGTAGACCATCGCTGACCCGGTGCGTATTTTTTATTAGCATGATATATCGGGATCATGCATAGGGAAGCATTTTTTTAACCGTTTTTTTCTCACCGCTGGTGACGAAACCCGGTTTTCTCAAATGTCTGATTCGTTTCGCACTCTTCTTGGTTAATATGTGGCTTTTATACGCCTTTTTTCTTTTTATCAGCCCGCTTTCAGTTACTTTGAACCTTTTAGCTGCGCCTTTATTTGTTTTCAATTTTGGCATTGAAATCCCCGTTTCTTTAAGTATTCAGTACACGTAAGGGCTTTGTATAACTTTTCTGAGAATCAAGAACTTTCGGAAGGCTGTTGAAGTGTTGAATGTTACTTCGATTTGGGGACAAGCAATGTCACAATAACCCTTCCCTCAAATTTGGGTTTGCTTTCAACGCTCCCAAACTCACTTACATCCTCAATCATCCTATTGATGATCTCACGCCCCAGATCGGTATGCGCCATCTCTCTTCCTTTGAATCTGAGAGTAACCTTTACTTTGAATCCTTTTTTAATAAATCCGATTGTCTGCCGTAACTTCGTCTGGTAATCATGCTCCTCAATCTTGGGTCGCAACCTCATTTCTTTGGTAAGAATCACCTTTTGCTTTTTCTTGGACTCTTTGATTTTTTTAGACTGCTCAAAGCGATACTTGCCATAATCTAGTATCTTACATACCGGAGGATTTGCCCCGGGAGAAACCTCAACAAGATCGAGATTTTTTGAGTTGGCCGCTCCCCGAGCCTTATTCAGTTCAACTATCCCAAGTTGGTTACCGTCAGAATCGATGAGGCGGACCTCTTTAGCCCTTATCTCATCATTTATTCTCGGCTGTTTATTAATAATTTCACCTCTTCTCTTCAGCGTATTTTATTGCGTACTTCACTGGAAAATTTTTTGTTTTTCCCATGGTGCTTTTCCGTGCGGCTGCTCTCCCGTCTAAAATAGCACCTAATATTCAAACAATAATACAAAAATTTACGCAAAAATCAAGTTATTTATTAATGCCGAGGTATTAACGCTGCGATGTTTTCCAGCATCTACACCATTTCCGTGATCAGGGGTCACTTCCTCGAACACTCTTCCTCTTTCAGCAATGCAAGAAAACTCTCAGGTTTTAAACTGTCGATATTCTTTCCACCCCCATGCCGTATCGACAGGGTGTCATTTTCAAGTTCTTTATCTCCGATAACGGCGATATACGGAATTTTCTTCACCTCAGCCTCACGCATCTTGTATCCAAGCTTTTCATTGCGTGTGTCAGCTATGACCCGAAAACCTTCTTGAAACAGCATATCGACCATTTCTTCCACCCTGCCGGCATGTGCGTCGGTTATCGAGAGTACGGCGACCTGTACAGGAGCGAGCCACAGTGGAAACCGTCCTGCGTAATGCTCTATTAAAATTCCGATAAAACGCTCGATACTTCCAAGAACCGTTCTGTGCACGACAACGGGCCGTTCCTCCTTGCCCTCACTGTTTATATAGGTCAGATCGAACCTCTCGGGAAACGCCATATCGAGTTGAATTGTTGCGCACTGATGAAGCCTTCCAAGACAATCCTCGAGATGAAAGTCGATTTTCGGGCCGTAAAACGCGCCCTCTCCCGGGCTCACGCTGTACTTTTTCCCACTTTTTTTTAGGGCATTTTCAAGCCCTTCGGTTGCAAGCTGCCACTGTTCATCGGTTCCGATGGATTTTTCCGGCCTGGTCGACAACTCAAGGTAGTAATCGAATCCGAATACCGAGTAGATCCGGTCGGTAAGCTGTATCACGTTCAGTATTTCGGCCTCGATCTGTGACGGAAGAAGAAAAATATGCGCATCATCCTGTGTAAAACTCCGTACCCTGAACAGCCCCTGCAAAACACCGGATTTTTCATGCCGGTGCACGAGCCCGACTTCCGCAACCCTCATAGGGAAATCCCTGTATGAATGTATCTTTTCCCCGTATATCAGCATTCCACCGGGGCAGTTCATCGGCTTGATCGCAAAAGGATTTTCGTCTATCTCCGTAATATACATATTCTCCTTATAATTATCCCAGTGACCGGAACGTACCCATAGCTCTTTTCGCAGGAGTATGGGGGTTGAAACCTCTACGTATCCGGCCTTTCTGTGCTCTTCCCTCCAGAAATCGAGCAGACCATTCCTTACGATTATGCCGTGGGGCAGCCAGAAGACAAATCCCGGTCCTTCTTCATGCAATGAAAACAATTCGAGTTCTTTTCCCAGCTTGCGGTGATCTCTCTTCTTCGCCTCCTCGATCTGTTTCAGATAGGATCGAAGCTCTTTCCCGTCATAAAATGCGGTACCGTAAATTCTGGTGAGCATCGGGTTTCGTTCGTCTCCCCTCCAGTAGGCACCGGCAAGGTTCAATAACTTGAAGGCTTTGATATATCCCGTAGAAGGTAAATGCGGACCACGACACAGGTCGACGAAATCACCGTTCTGGTAAAAGGATATCTCCGCTTCTTTATCAAGGTCTCTGATCAGTTCGACCTTGTACGGTTCATTCAGTTCGGTGAAGTACTCTATCGCCTCATCACGGTTTTTTGCAATCCGTTTAAACCGCTGGTCCTCCTCGATGATTTTTGCCATCTCTTTTTCAATTTTCTCGATATCCTGGGCTGTTATCGGCTCGGGAAAATCAAAATCGTAGTAGTACCCGTTCTTAATCGCCGGTCCGATTGCAAGCTTGACACCGGGAAAGAGATGGCGCACCGCCCCGGCAAGCACATGAGAGGTGCTGTGCCTGAGAGCATCGAGACCCTGCTTCGACTGAACGGTTACGAACTCAACTTTACCTGGTGATGTGATGGGGGTATGGAAGTCATGAAAGTTGTCATCAATCAGTACCCCAACGATTTGATCCCTGCCTTTCGGATCGAGTCTGTCGATAACCGAAGTAATACTATCACCCTTCTCAATATCTATTTTTTTACCCTTTATTTCCAAGGTGACCATTTCCACAATTTTTCCCCTGTTCAGCACTCTGTATCCATTATCTCGTGATTACACAAATATATTGAAAAGCCTCCCCAGTTTCAACGCTTTTTTGGCATTCAGTTTTTCAGACCATTAAAAAACCGATCAATTTGTTATATTCAGCTATTGTTTCTGTTAAACGACCGCTTTGCGTTTTGATAATGCCGCCGTCAAGCGTCATTCTATTACATCAACCCTTTCTTCTTGTAGTATTTTCTGGCTTCGTCAAGGATTTTTTCTATATCTTCGTCCTGCCGTGCCGACAGGGGAGCCGGCTCATGGCTCTTCAGTATTTCCTGCATTTTATCTTTTGCATTGTCCAGACAGCTCTTTTTCCCTGATTTTAACCATTCCGGATAGGTCGATCGATCGGCCACTTTTGGAATAAACTGTTCCTTCTTCCACCATTTTCTCGTGTGCTCGGAATTGAGATAAAATCCGGGAATAGGGCCAATCTCTTTTATCAAATCGATTGCGAGAGTCTCTTCATTTACCTCTGCGCCCTCCATCACACGGCCTATCATCCCTGCGATATCATCATCCAGGATTGCCTGCACCGGGTGTGCAGTCAGCTCCTGGCTTATCCCCCCGTGTAAAAGCGTAACATTCACACCTGATATCGCATCTAACAGGCATGACATAGATTCTTCATAACCGTTTTGAAAATCCGATTGCTTTGAACTGCCGATTATTGCATTGTTTATCGGGAGCCCGTAGCTTCTCCAGATTTGATTGTATACAATGTGATGAATGCTGCATTCAATGGCCCCAAATGCAGGGG
>CAZGJW010000064.1:0-14525 GCA_964525675.1 uncultured Spirochaetota bacterium | reverse complement strand
AGGAACGGTGTGAAAAAGAGAAGTTTGAGGCAACCTGTGACGAATACGTCGATAGGAATATACAGCTCATACGGATATGGGGATTCTTCTTCCCCGCTGTCACTCTGTTTGCGAATCTCTCACTGACCATACTGTACCTGGTCGGCGGTAAAACCGTGATCACCGGAACACTCTCATTCGGCGAGCTCATTTCTTCCAGCATGTATCTCGGACTGCTCATCTGGCCGGTTATAGCCATCGGGTGGGTGTTTACCCTGCTTCAGAGGGGTATTGCCTCATCGAAAAGAATACTCGAGCTCATGGATGCAATACCCGATGTGGTTGAATCGAAAACAGTCGACACGGGAGTAACGAAGATCTACGGAGAGATAGATATAAGAGATTTGACCTTCAGTTACAGTGCAGAGGGACGGAACGTGCTCAGCGGTATTACGCTGTATGTGCCTGCTGGCACTTCTTTAGGGATTATGGGGAAGCCGGGTTCCGGAAAATCCACTCTTATTTCTCTTCTCTTCCGCCTGTTTCCGATACCAGGGCAGCGTATTTCTATCGATGGACATGAAATCCATCAAATCCCTCTTACTGTGCTTCGCGGCTGTATCGGCTATGTGCCGCAGGATCCTTTTCTCTTTTCAGATTCTATTCGAAATAATATAGCCTTCGGAGTTGATGATGATGCGCGTGTTTTGTCCGACATCGAGCGATTCGCGCGATTGGTTGCCATCGACGGTGAGATAGGTGGATTTCACGATGGGTACGAAACACTCGTCGGTGAGCGGGGGGTAACCCTCTCCGGAGGACAGAGGCAGCGCATTTCGATTGCACGGGCATTGATCAAACAGCCAGATATCTTGATTCTCGATGATGCACTGTCCTCGGTTGATGCGGCAACGGAAAAAGTTGTGCTCGAGAATATAAAGGCTGAACTGGAGGGACGTACGTGCATCATCATTTCTCACCGGGTTTCCACAGTGCAGGAATGCGACAGAATCATCATACTCGATGACGGCAGAATCGTCGAGCACGGTTCGCACAGCGAACTGCTGCGGCTGGATGGATACTATAGGAGGCTCTATGAGCTGCAGAAGCTTGAAGAAGAGTTGCCCGGATAGCGCTGAACAGGAGTGTAGAGGTGGAGTACTATCAAGAAGAGGATGAGAAAAACGGGAGGCTGTACAGCAGGGATGTATTCAGCCTCATATTCAGATATATCTTTGCCTATAAGAAATACCTCTTTACCGCCCTCGTGTTCGTGCTGTTCATCACGGGCTCAAATCTCGCCGTGCCCTTCTTTTTCAAAACTATTGTCGATCGTTTTGTTTTTAAGCAGGGCAAGGTCGTGGACCTTGGCAGACTGTCTCTGCTCGAAGGAAAGGATTTTGTCCTCAAACGGTTGAAGAGGTCGGTAGTGCTGGATGAAGCACACGGATTTTTATTTCAGGCGGACCTGAAATACTTTTCTGAACGGGAGCTGAAACAGCTTGATGCGAATGGGGTTCTGTCGGAAAGCACCTATATTCTGGTTCACCAGGCCGATATCGACCGGGACCTCAGGGATAAGATAAACAGGATGGTGCAGGCGGGTGATGCGCGCGCCTTTGCTGACTCACGGTACCTTTTCAAACCGTCTCGTATGCACCGCTTTTCGGTCCAGGAGATTGTGACTCTCAGGAAAGAGGATATCAGAGGTATTGTCAGGTTTGTGTTCATCATCATTGCCGTTCTGCTCGTGCAGTTTGTATCTTCCTATATTCAGATACTTCTGCTCATGCGGCTTTCACAGTACGCAATGCGGGACCTGCGGAGCGACCTCTTTACGCACATACTTTCTCTTGAAGTGTCCTACTTTGAAAAAAACCCGATCGGCAGGCTCGTTAACCGCGTCACAAACGATATCGAGAGGCTGAATGAGCTCTTTTCTTCGGTTCTCATCACCTTTTTTCAGGATATCCTGATGATGGCAGGCATCATCGTTATTATGTATATGACGAGTATCACACTTGCGCTCATTGTTTCAATCACCTTTCCCTTTCTTGTACTGTGCACGATTCTTTTCCGTGTACAGGTGAGGAACGCCTATCGTATAATCAGGACGAAGATCGGTGATTTAAACAGCTTTCTCAATGAAACCATCACGGGAATACGAATAGTTCAGATATTCGTCAGGGAATCAGCCAACTTTAAAAAATTCCTGGGTATCAACACGGATGTGTATACCGCGCAGTTGAGACAGCTCTATGTAAATGCAGTGTTCAGGCCGATCATCGGTTTCATGCGCTGGTTCGCCATCGCGGTGGTCATCTATTTCGGCGCGAGGGGCATCGTTCAGGACCGTGTTTCCTTCGGGCTGCTCGTTATGTTCATTGCCTATATTGAGCTTTTTTTTCATCCGGTTCAGGACCTCTCGGAGAAATTCGATATCATGCAGAGCGCAAATGCCGCAGGTGAGAAGATTCTGTCTGTATTCAAGGCGGATGCCCTGAAGGAGGTGGATAAACCTGAGGGAAGGGCACATGGAGATAGAGGGACAGAGGCAGGGGATGTTCCCGGGCAGTCCGGTTTAATTGAGGATACAGGCAGGGGATACGTCGCTCTTAAAAAGGGGGATATTGCCACCGATAAATCTCCGCACGAAGCTGTATCAGGCCCGAATAGATGGATCGAATTCAGACATGTATGGTTTGCCTATAACCCCGGTGAGTGGGTGCTTCGTGATGTATCTTTTTCGGTCAGCCCGAGGCAGACACTGGCGATAGTCGGTGAAACAGGCGCAGGAAAGACGACGATTATCAGCCTCCTTTCAAGGTTTTACCGGGCGCGGAGGGGAACTGTTCTCGTTGACGGTGTTGATATTGAACGCATCCCCTTTTCGGATATCAGAAAAAATATCATTCCGGTCATGCAGGATGTTTTTCTCTTTTCACGTTCGGTTAGAGATAATATCGTTCTCGGCAATCCATACGATGCAGGCAGGTTCAGAGAGGTTTCGGAGAGCACACATATCGACCGGTTTATTAAAAGACTGCCTGGGGGCGAGCAGGAGCCGGTCATGGAACGCGGCGCCACATTCTCCGCCGGGGAGAGGCAGCTTTTGTCTTTTGCACGAGCGCTGTACTTTGACCCTTCGATTCTTGTTCTCGATGAGGCCACGTCTAATATCGATACGGAAACCGAGCGGCTGATACAGGATGCAATAGTACGGCTTACGAAGGGCAGGACTTCGATTGTTATTGCCCATCGTCTCTCTACAATACAGCATGCGCATAAAATCATCGTACTCGAAAAGGGAAGTGTCGTCGAAGAGGGCACACATTCGATGCTCCTATCTAAAAAAGGGTTGTATCACCGGCTGTATACCCTGCAGTTCGGCGGTCTGGAATAGAGTGCAGGGTAACACACCTTTTTGACACGGCAAAAGAGTTTCTATTTCCTTACAGTACAAACTTCACTATTTTACATTCAGCAGTTGCAGCGACCCTTATACGGTGGTCTTTCAATAACTATTTCAGGAGTGAAAAATGGGGGGGGTAACACAGGGTTTGAAGCCGGAGAGGCTCTGGCACTATTTTGAAGAGATATCGAAGATACCGCGCGCATCAAAGAATGAAAAAGAAATACTCGGATATATTCGGCGGTTTGCCGAAAAAATGAAGCTCGATTATGCGCAGGATGCAGCCGGCAATATCGTCATACGGAGGGAAGCCTCCCCCGGATTCGGGGACAAACCTGTTGTGGCGCTTCAGAGTCATGTGGATATGGTTTGCGAGAAAAATGAAAAAAGCAGCCATAATTTCGACAACGATCCGATAACCCTCGTTCTGGATAACGGGTGGCTGCATGCGGACGGCACCTCTCTCGGAGCCGATAATGGAATCGGTGTTGCAGCGATGCTCGCTTTCCTTGAGGATAGGGAAACCAAGCTTGGAAAAATCGAATGTTTGTTTACCGTTGATGAGGAAACAGGATTGACCGGCGCATTCAACCTCGATCCTACTCTGATCCAGGGCAGGCTGCTGATCAACCTGGACACGGAAAACAGTACAACGCTGTATATCGGCTGTGCAGGAGGGAAGGACAGTGACATTTTTCTTCCGGTGGCAGAGGCTCCGGTAACCGGGGATATAAAAGCGCTGAAGATTGCAGTCAGGGGACTGAAGGGCGGCCATTCCGGGGCGGAGATACACCTGGGCCGGGCGAATGCCGTCAAGCTCCTCGCACGTATTCTCAACCACTTACAGCTCTCCTATGAAATCAGCCTCGCTTCACTGACGGGGGGCGACAAGGCGAACGCCATTCCGAGAGAAGCACATGCGGTGATAACCGCACCTTCCGGGGATAGCACCCGTATTACGGAAGATTTTCGCGTGTACTGTAACGCGGTTCGTCAGGAGTACAGGATACTGGAGCCGACAGCCCGCTTCGAGTGTGATGAGTGCGAAGCCCCCGAAACAACGCTCGACCTGGATTCGGCCGGCAGGCTCACCCGCCTGCTCATGGCCTTGCCGCACGGGGTGATTGCAATGAGTGCGGTGGTTCCGGACCTCGTTGAAACGTCCACGAACCTGTCCAGCGTGCGCATGGAGGAACAGCAGGTTCATATACACGCGAGCCACCGGAGCTCTATAGAAAGCGCACTCGATTGGATGGCTGACACGCATGTCGCCATTGCAGGCCTGGCATCGGCTCAATGTGCGCAGGATGAAGGCTACCCCGCCTGGTATCCGGACCCCGATTCCCCGCTTCTCACCAGGGTAAAAAAGGTATATAAAAGGGTGACGGGGAGGGATGCAGAGGTACGAGCAATACATGCAGGTCTCGAATGCGGGGTTATCAAGAAAAGATTTGAAGACATGGATGCTGTGTCGCTCGGTCCTACTATAGAAAACGCCCACTCGCCAGATGAGCGGGTCAATGTAGAGAGTGTCGAGACATTCAATACAGTGCTTCATGAAGCCCTGAAAGAGGTGTACCACTGACTCGAATGAACCAGTATTTTAATGGATAAAACTACCAAAAGAGGAGAAAACCATGTGTCTGTCAGCAGTATACACGGAAAAAATCGAGGATTCATCCATCGTTATTCAGGAAGCCGCGTCCCTGACCTCTTCCGACCACAATACCATTCACATAAAAACCCTGTTCGGCGAAGAAACAGTGCTGAACGGCTACTACATGAAAGAGGTGAACCTCCTGAAAAATTATGTGCTCCTCGTGAAGAAGGATGAACCACATGACTGATGAGCTGAATGACAGGGAAAAGGTCTCTGCGATTCTGGATTACTGGCTCGAGCATAACCGGGCACATCTGCAGGAGAACGATAAGTGGCGCCGGCGATCGCACGAGATGGGGTATGAGAATGTCGCGCAGGAGTTTGGGAGGATCGGCGGGATAATGGCGGAGAGTATACGCCGTATAGAGCAACTCCGCCGCAACCTCAAAAAAACCGATGTCGAGCATCCTCCGGCACCGACCCCTGAAATACATGCCCTTGGTATGCATGCCAAGGGTATACATGCTGAAAGTATGCATGCCGAACATGAGCACCTGCACGGTGACGAAGCCTCTGCACACAGACATATCGAGCTGCATCAAATCGGTATTATTCGAACACCCTATATGCCCGGTTTGACCTGGGAACAGATTCAGGAGGAAAGGGGAGACTGCAGGATAATTGTCAACGAACGGTATAAAGGCGGCCTGCATATGCTAGATCGATTTCGGTATGTGGTTGTTCTTTTTTACCTGGATAGGGCGGCAGGCAGTCTTTCGCTCAATGCATCACCGCCTGCTGCGCAGGGACAGACCGTTGGAGTGTTCGCGAGCAGATCGCCGCACAGGCCGAATCCTGTCGGCCTCTGTATTACGGAGCTGAAAGGCCTTGCAGAGAATGTGGTGACCACCGGAAGAATCGACGCATTTGATAAAACACCTCTCATTGATATGAAACCCTACATTGAAAAATCAGATTCCATCCCCGGCGCAGGAAACGGATGGCTCGATGATTTCGGTCGGTAAGTTTTTCCGGCGCATCCTTGTAAAATGTCACCATAACCGGATAAAACCATAATCCGTTCACTGCATTTTGAAACAGACATATAGGGATAGTATGATAAAAACGATACTTATTTTTGCCGTTGTGCTGTCTGTAATCACGCTTTTACCCTTACATACACTTCATGCGGAAGTAGTCGAGGACCGCAGCGCATTGCGGCAATTTGATTTTTCCCTCAAAGACTTCTACTCTGAAAACACCGATCTGGATACAGCTGTCGACTGGATTATGTCCGGCCTTTCCAATAAAGAAAGAATCGCCCAGATGATTATGACGTCATGCGGAAAATTCGGACGGTCCAATGAGCAGGTACAGGCCCTTATACGAAAAAACGCTGCGGGCGGAGTTGTGTTTCAGGGTGTAACAGTGGGCGAGTTTGAAAAATTTACCGTATCGTACAGAAACCTTTCAGAACAGTACGCACTTCTCTATCCTTTTTTTGCGGTGGATGGTGAACCATCGCTCATATCTGAAAAGATCATCGGCGTCAGGAGCTTTACTCCGGCGGGAAGTATGACCTCGGTCGATGAATGCAGGGATGTTGCTGTAGATATCGCGCGTATACTGAGAGGCCTCGGTATACACATTACATTCGCGCCCGTGTGTGATTTTTCAATGAATAATCAGGTAATAGGCTCCCGGTCTTTCGGGTCCGATCCCGACAGGGTGTCTTCCATGGCTGTCGCATTTATAGAGGCAACACAGGCGCAGGGTGTGGCTGCAACGGCAAAGCACTTCCCCGGTCACGGGACAGCTATTGGGGATTCGCATAAAAAACTTGTTTTTGTCAACGGCACACCGCCCGAGATTCCGGTTTTTCAGAACATTATCGATGCAGGTGTTTTACTCATCATGATTGGCCACATCGGTGTTATGGACGGCGGTATGTACAGCACCCGGGGTCTGCCTTCAACATTCTCCGAGAGTATGATACAAAAAATATTGAAGGGCTCTTCAGGGTTCAGAGGGATTGTTGTCACCGATTCACTGAATATGGAGGCGGTGCGGAGCTTTCCCGCACCTGCACTTTCTGCAGTTAGAGCAGGGTGCGATATGGTGCTTATGCCGGAACATGAGACGCAGTTTATTGAAGAGCTATATGCCGAAATGGAAACGGACCCGGTTTTGAAGCAGCAGGTCATGGAATCAGTTCGGAAGATCGTTCGCTTGAAGCTCTGTTTCGGCCTTGTGAATTACAAGGCACTTGATAAATCTGGTATGGATGTCGATATTAACAGATAAGGGATGTTACAGGCCAAGTTTATTTGAATTTCCGACAGGGTTATCTTACAATAAATTTAGAGGAACGGAACTTTCTACATGCCCAGTGAAGTTGAGAGACTGAGAGAAATAATTCGGCTGGATACTGAACTTTCGACGGTTCAGGACCTCGATATATTGCTCGAGAGAATCCTTACCGAGGCGCGGAAAATTCTACGCGCCGACGCGGGTACAATATATATCAAGGACCGCGACGATCTCGTATTCAGCTATGCCCAGAATGAAACCCTGCGTAAAAAACTCCCGCCGGGTCAGAAGCTCATCTACTCTACCTTCAGGGTCGAGATAAGCAAAAAATCTATATCCGGATACGTCGCCGTAACGGGCGAGATTCTGAATATTCCGGATGTCTACAAGATATCGAAAAAGGCGCCCTATCAGTTCAATCCGAACTACGACAGAGTTTCGAAGTACAAAACGACGTCAACCCTTACGGTTCCGCTTAAAACGAATATGGGTGAAATACTCGGTGTTCTGCAGATCATCAACAAGCAGGGTCACGGGAAAACCGTTGTACCTTTCAGCAAGAACGATGAAATCGTGTGTCTCCATTTTGCAAGCACGGCAAGTTTGGCCCTCCAGCGCGCCCAGCTTACCCGCGCCTTGATTCTGCGGATGATTCAGATGAGCGAGCTCAGGGACCCCAAGGAAACAGGCCCCCATGTTAACAGGGTTGCTTCCTACTCAATCGAGCTCTATGAACGCTGGGCAATGAGGAGAAAGATGACTCCGGAGGAGATAAACAAAAAGCGCGATGTGCTGAGAATGGCCGCAATGCTCCACGATGTGGGAAAGGTGGCGATTTCGGATATCATCCTGAAAAAACCCGGCAGGTTTACGCCGAAAGAGAGGGAGATAATGAAGGCCCACACCTTCCTTGGCGCGCGGCTCTTTATCAACAGGCAGTCGGAGTTTGACGAAGTATCGGCCTTCGTGGCACTCACCCACCATGAGAACTGGGACGGCACCGGTTATCCCGGCCGGGTCGATACCAGAACCGGCAAACCGCTGAAGCGTGGGCAGGACGGAAAAGCGCTGCCCCTGAAGGGAGAGGAAATACCCATATTCGGCAGGGTGGTTGCCGTGGCAGACGTGTACGACGCCCTGCGCTCGAACCGGGTATATAAAGACGCCTGGTCTGAGGAGGATGTGCTCCACGAGATACAGAAGCTCTCCGGTTCGAAGTTCGACCCGGAGATCGTGGATATCTTCTTCGAATCCCTGGAAGTTCTACGCTCTATCTCTGCGCGGTACCCAGATTCGTGATATTTTTTGCTGCAGTGTTTAAGTCCTTCGGTGTCGCTGCTGCAGCCCTCTTGGTATGCCGTGGCAAATTATTGTGTACATTGTAAGCTACTAGATTTTTCCCATGATTCCATGAAAATTGAGTATATTATAATCCCGGCCGGTTTCTCGAGGCCGGATCACATTACACTGCAGGGGGATTGATATATGACAGATCTTGAAAGACGTGCAATAAACGCCATTCGGTTTCTTGCGGTTGATGCCATTCAAAAAGCGAATTCCGGACACCCCGGTCTTCCGATGGGGGCTGCGCCCATGGCCTATGTGTTGTGGAGGGACCATCTCAAGCACAACCCCCTGCAGCCCAAATGGGCCGACCGTGACCGTTTCGTACTCTCGGGTGGGCACGGGTCGATGCTCCTGTACAGCCTGCTGTACCTTACTGGCTATAAAGATATGACCATGGAGCAGATACAGTCTTTCAGGCAGTGGGGGAGTCTTACACCCGGCCACCCTGAAAGTCACATTACCCCGGGGGTGGAGGCGACGACAGGCCCTCTCGGCCAGGGGATTTCAAACGGAGTCGGAATGGCAATCGCCGAACGGTTTCTGGCAGCGGAGTTCAACCGCGAAGGATTTCCCCTTGTCGACCACTCTACCTATGTGCTGACTACTGACGGCGACCTGATGGAGGGGGTTGCTTCTGAAGCAGCCTCATTGGCAGGCCATCTGGGGCTCGGAAAGCTCATTGCGCTCTATGATGACAACAAGATCTCACTTGCCGCACCCACCGAAGTCTCTTTTACCGAGGATGTGGGCAGGCGGTTCGAGGCCTACGGCTGGCAGGTGCTCACCGTGGAAGACGGAAACGAGGACCTCGATGCCGTGCGTAACGCTCTGGGGAAGGCGCACGAGGATACAGTGCGGCCGACCCTCATCAAGGTGCGGACAACTATCGGGTATGGCAGCCCGAACAAGGCAAATACCCATGCAGCGCACGGCTCACCCCTCGGCCCTGATGAGGTGAAAGCCTCAAAGGAGAATTTGGGATGGCCTGTTGAACCGGCATTCTATGTCCCGGATGACGTTCTCGAGCATTTCAGGGAGGCGGTTCAGGAAGGAAAAAAGAAGCAGGATACATGGAACAAACTTGCTGCTGACTACCGTAAAAAATACCCCGACCTCGCTGAAAAATGGGACGTGGTGTGGGCCGGAAAACTCCCGGACGGATGGGAGAAAGCTCTTCCCGTCTTTTCGCCTGCGGATGGCGCCGTGCCCACGAGAAAGGCATCGGGCAGTGTGCTGAATGCCCTTGCACCGGTAATTTCCAACCTTATCGGCGGGTCTGCGGATCTTGCCCCCTCGACAAACACCTATATGAAGGGAGTCGACGAGCAGCAGGCGGGCAGCCCGGGCGGAAGAAACATACGTTTCGGTGTCAGGGAGCATGCCATGGGCGCAATCGTAAACGGTATGGCCTATCACGGCGGCGTTATTCCCTTCGGCGGGACATTCCTCACATTCAGTGACTATATGCGCGGCGCTGTGCGTGTTTCAGCCCTTGCGCACCTGCACTCAATATGGGTGTACACGCATGACAGCGTGTGGCTAGGCGAGGACGGCCCCACCCATCAGGCGGTTGAGCATATATTGGCGCTTCGCGCAATACCGAACATGACGGTTCTCCGTCCTGCAGATGCGAACGAAACAGTAGCGGCGTGGAAGATTGCCCTTGAAAACCAAAATGGTCCGACAGCACTCGTGCTGAGCAGGCAGGGCTTGCCGGTTCTCGACCCGAATAAATCCCCTGATGTTGCACGCGGTGCATACGTGCTGTCGGATGCCGACGGCGGGAAACCCGATGTGCTTCTCCTTGCGACGGGCTCTGAAGTATCGCTTGCCCTCGAGGCACAAAAAATACTTGCCGGCAAAAACGTGAAGGCGAGGGTTGTCTCAATGCCGAGCTGGGAGCTTTTCGAGAGACAATCCGAAGAGTACAGGGAGAGTGTTATTCCAAAAAAAGTTCGGGCCCGGGTGGCTGTCGAAGCGGGAGTGAGCCACGGCTGGCATACATACACGGGCGATGCGGGACGACTCGTATGCATGGATGATTTCGGAGTTTCAGCTCCCTTCAAGGTGCTCGTGGAGAAGTTCGGCTTCACCCCGGAGAGGGTAGCTGACGAGGCGATGAAGTCGATAAAAAACGCTGCAAATAAGTAGGTTGTTCCGAGCTCGATGGTGCGAAAAAAAGAACAGAGTAAGGCGGGAGGTTTGAATGCACAAGATCAACATAGATGAAATTCCGAAAGAGAGCATAAACCGCGTGTACATGCGGGATGTTTCGATACGCTATCTGATTGTCGAGGAGTTCGGCGCGCCGAATTTTGAAATGCGCTACTTCGAGCTGCAGAAAAACAGTAAAACCTCGCTCGATCAGCATGACTACGAGCACGAGGTCTTTATCCTGCGGGGTAACGGGAAACTCGTGCTCGATGGCAAGGAGTATTCCCTCCGGCAGAATGACGCGATTCTCATTGAGCCCAATGAACAGCATCAGTTCTTCCCCGAGGGGGAAGAGCCGTTCGGATTTATATGCGTCGTGCCGAACGGTGTGAGCAGGAGTAAAAAAAAGGTCGATCTGAACTACTAACACCTGAAATGGGGCGTCCGGATACTATCCTGTAATTCATCATACTCATCGATCAAAATCCTCTTATAGAATGAAAAAATTATCCGAAACTAATGTTAAGACCAGGTTTGAGGGTACATCCATGGAAAAGGAATATATGGAGCTCATCGCGGTACTGGAACGCCTTGTGGTCCTTCACCGGGATTTATTGCATATGGAACAGGATAAACTAGCCCTGATACTGGACCAGAACTGGAAGACGCTCGCAGAAAGAATCGACGAGAGTAAAGGTATACTCGATGCGATTGAGGAGTGTGAAAAAAAGAGGCTTTCGGTGGTTGAAAGGATGGGTGGTAGTCGGGATAGTGCTCTTTCAGAGCTGCTCCAGAGAATACCCGAAGACCAGCGCCGGGTACTGAAGACCAGGGGTGAAGAGCTTCAATCTGTTGTGCTTGAACTGAAGTCCCTCAACAGCCGCAGTCGGCAGCTGCTTGATAGCAGTCTCGAGGTAATCAATTTCACCCTGTCGCTGTTTTCAGGCGCAGGCACAAAAACATACAGCGGTTCCGGCAGAGAAGAGGCGGACCCGGGCAAACACACCTCGCTGGTATTCGACCTGAAGGTGTAGAGAGGTAAGCGGTATGATATCCACGTTTACAGGCATAGAGATGGGGAAAAAAAGCCTCATTTCACATCAGGCGGCAATCAATGTTACGGGGCATAATGTGTCGAATGCCGAAACCGAAGGCTATTCCCGGCAGATGGTAACCTTTCAGTTTTTCGATCCCCTCTATATACCCGGACTTACACGGGAAAATACACCGGGGCAGATCGGCCAGGGTGTGCAGGTTGAAAAGATCATGCGTGCGCGTGACATGCTCCTCGAAGACAGAATACTCGCCGAAAAGAACGGCCTTGAATATTGGAAGTCGATGAGCGGATGGATATACCAGGCCGAGCTCGTGCACAACGAACCGAGCGACAACAGCATTATGTCCGCACTCGACAAATTCTGGTCTTCGTGGCAGGAGCTTGCAAACAATCCCGAGGAGATGGGCGCAAGGGAAGCGGTTCGGGAGTACGGATGGGCTCTTTCACGGCATCTCAACCACAATTTTAAGTCCCTGAAATCGATACGAGACAATATTGAGAAAACCGTTGAGGCCCGTGTCGTGGAGATAAACTCCCTTGCCCGGCAGATCGCCAAACTCAATGCCCGGATACTTCGTTCTGAATCGGCGGGAGACAACCCGAACGACCTATGGGACAGGAGGGACCTCCTCATAGAGAAGCTTGCAGGGTATGCGAATATTCATATAGGAAGAGACGATCAGGATGAATTTCTCGTTTTTATCGGCGGAAAGCACCTTGTGCAGGGGAGTCATTTCGAACAGCTTACACTCCTTAAAAACCCGGATAACGAGGGATACTCCGATATACTCTGGGAGGTCGACGGCTCACGGCTCGAGCTTCGTTCCGGAGAGCTGAAAGCGCTGCTTGATGCGCGGGACATAGAGCTGAAAAATCAGATAGATGCGGTCGATACTTTTGCGGTCAATTTAATGGACATGGTGAACTCCGTGCACAGGGAAGGGTTCGGACAGAACCTTCGCACGGGGCTGAACTTTTTCAGGGAAAAACCCGCCACGGTGAATGCTGTGGGAGATTATGATTTCAACAGAGACGGGTTTACGGATGGAACGGCACTGTTCAGGATTACAGGCTCCACCGTACTGAAACCGGACGATGTCATCGGCCTGAACGGCACGATTATGCTGAACAAGGGCATAACGGTTACATATGGAGAATCTGACACTCTGTCGGAGGTACTGACCAGGGTGAACAACTCGAATGCGGATGTCAAGATATATGTAAACGACGACGGGCATCTCGTGGTAAAATCCGATAATCCTGGAATGTATATTACCCATTTAGAGGATTCGGGAGATTTGCTCGCAGGATACACAGGGGTGCTCAAGGCCCCAGGTGCGGTCGGGGCGTTTGATTTCGGCGGGACAGGCATGGCCGGCCGCGTTTCCGGTAATTATTTGGTAATGCCGGACCTGCACCCCTCTTCGTGGATTGCACTCGATGATCACGTTGCGAATGAGGTGGAATCAATAGCAGCGAGCAGCGGTATCGACACCGATGGGGACGGGATTACGGACCTCTCGAACGGAGCCGGCAGCGGAGAAAACGCATTGAAGATCGCCGGAGTCCGCTTTCAAAAGACAATGATAGGAAAAAGTGAGACTGTCGATGAGTTTTACCAGGCATTAATCGCAGGAACGGGCCTCAGGGGGGCGACAGCAGAGAGTGAAAACAACAACAGGAGCCTCGTGGTTGAAAACCTGGAGAATTTGCGAAAGTCGATTTCGGGAGTGAATATCGACGAGGAGCTCGTAAATCTGGTGAAGTTTCAGCACGGATATGCAGCAGCTGCACGTTTTATTTCAAAGGTCGATGAAATGCTCGATCTGCTCATCAACAGAATGCAGTAAGAGCCGGGGGGAGATGACGGTATATGATAAGGGTATCTTCCAATATGATGGGTGACAACCTCATCAGTATAAACCGAAAAAACAGCGAAAAGATGCTGAATGCGCAGAACAGTATAGCAACCGGTCTGAAGCACAGGATGCCGAGGGAAGGTCCGGTCGAGGTAAGCCATACAATTGCGTACAAGAGAGTGCTTTTCGAGCTCGGACAGTACGAAAAAAATATAGACGACGGACTATCCCGCATCAATATGGCTGAAGGGGCCCTCACCTCCGGTACGGAAATACTGCAGAGGATACGGGAGCTCGGTGTGCAGGGAGCAAACGGTATATACACTGCAGAGGACCGCGCAAAGATCGCAACCGAAATCGATGAACTGCTGCGAGAGCTTGTCACGATTGCAAATACCAAGTTCAAGGGTAAGGCGCTGTTCGGCGGAACCGATACACTCGAAGACCCGTTCAGGGTAAAGACTGCCTTTTCAAAAGCGCCCGGAAGGGATGTTATTGATACGGTGGAGTATTACGGCGATTTGGGCAAACAGAAGAGAGAGATCGCGCAGGGTGATACGCTCGCTATAAATGTGCCCGGCAACGAGCTGTTCTGGGCAGAAAATTCATCCCTTTTCTCATCCGTTGATGCGCGAAACTACGTAGTGTCCGCCGATTCAAAGGTGCTCATAAACGGCGTTCCCGTGGTGTTTAAATCGGGTGACAATATCGAGATGATCGTCAATCGTATCAACAGCGCGCCTGTTCCAGTGCGCGCATCGGTCAACAGGATGAACGGCGGGATTATTCTGGAAACATCGTCGGCGA
>CAZGJW010000063.1:0-14727 GCA_964525675.1 uncultured Spirochaetota bacterium | reverse complement strand
AATGATGAGTTTGGCGTAGAGTTGGAAAATACAGTTTATGCCCTTGACTCTACAACCATTGACCTCTGTCTTTCTCTTTTCCCTTGGGCACGGTTCCGCAAACGAAAAGGAGCAATAAAACTGCATACACTCCTTGATTTACGAGGAAATATCCCTTCTTTTATCGAAATTACAGATGGAAAAGTCCATGATGTTAATATTCTCGACGATCTAATACCGGAACCAGGCTCATTTTATATTATGGATCGAGGCTATATCGATTTTCTCCGCCTTCATGTTTTGACTGAATGTTCAGCATTCTTTGTCACTCGTGCAAAAAGCAATTTCAAATTCCGAAGACTTTATTCACATCCAATTGACAAATCTAGGGGTCTTCGAAGTGATCAGACAATAGGTCTTACCGGAATTAATTCATCGAAAGACTATCCAGACAAGCTTCGCCGTATCAGATACTTCGATTTTGAGAATAATATGTCTCTAACATTTCTCACCAACAATTTTATGCTTCCTGCTCAAACCATTGCACAACTTTACAAATGTCGCTGGCGTATTGAATTATTTTTCAAATGGATCAAACAAAACCTGAGAATCAAATCATTTTATGGCACCTCATTAAATGCAGTAAAGACTCAAGTTTGGATAGCTATCAGCGTTTACGTTCTGATTGCGATTATTAAAAAACGCCTCAATTTGCAGCTTAGTTTCTACACTATTTTGCAGATTTTCAGTGTTACTGCATTTGAGCAAGTGCCTATTATACAAGTACTTACAGATTCTAATATAGCAAACCAAATGGCCAATTCTTGTAACCAATTGGTATTATTTGAATTATAACCGGACAGTAGTGATATCTTATATAAGATTAGTGCAACCTCCGTACGCATGTGCCTCCACTGATCAACCTTCTTTATCTGTTGTATTTCATCCCGCTTTCGGTGTATATTTTTCAATGAAGAGCTTGTTGGAAAAAAAACACTGAAGGGCATATTCGATGCATGAAACATAAAAACCACAGATCCATAGTGCACGTTGACATGGATGCTTTCTATGCATCCGTGGAACAGCTCGACAATCCCGGGTACAGGGGCAGGCCGGTGGTTGTGGGTGCGGACCCTGAAGGGGGAAAGGGACGCGGTGTTGTGTCTGCGGCAAGCTACGAGGCGAGAAAATACGGCATACACTCTGCTCTTCCTATTTCCACAGCGTACAAGCGCTGCCCCGATGCGGTTTTTGTCAGGCCGCATTTCAGGCGTTACGAAGAGCTGTCCAAAAAGGTGATGAACATCCTCGGGGAGTTTTCTCCTGCTGTCGAGCAGATCAGCATCGACGAAGCCTTTTTAGACTGCACGGGCACAGAACGTCTTCACGGTTCAGGGCAAACGCTTGCAGCAGGAATAAAGAGACGCATAAAAGAGGGAACTGGTCTTACAGCAAGCATCGGCATTGCATCGAATAAATCTGTTGCCAAGATAGCATCAGAATTAGGCAAACCGGACGGGCTTACCATATGCCCGCAGGGTAAAGAACGGGAATTTCTTGCAGACCTTCCCCTGAAGTATCTCTGGGGCGCCGGACCTAAAACGAGGGAGAAACTTGAATCCCTCGGATTTCATACAATAGGCCAGGTTGCATCAACAGTACAGGTACAGCTCGTGCAGACCTTCGGCAAGTACGGCATCAGGCTCCATGAGCTTGCTAACGGCATCGATGACCGGCCTGTTCATACAGGAGCGCGGAGAAAATCGATCAGCGAGGAGGTAACCTTCAGGCAGGATGTTGATGAGGACGGTCTTATCGAACAGGTGCTTTTCGAGATCGCAGATCGTCTTACGAGAAATATGCGGCAAAAGCGGTTTGCCGGAAGAACGGTAAACCTGAAGATCAGGCTCTCCGGTTTTGAAACCCATACGCGAAGCCACAGTCTGCCTGACCACGTAAACGATCTGGCAACGGTTCGATCCACTGCAGTGCAGCTCTACCGGGAGTTTAAGAGGCAGGGAAGGAGGGTCAGGCTTATCGGTATAGGAGTGTCGAATCTCCGGTTTCAGGATGCTGAGTCCTCCCAGCCCGACCTCTTTCAGGACGAGGATCACGAAGCTGCCAACAGGCACAGCGCGGACAGGGTTCTTGACATGATGAAGGACAGGTACGGCGAAAAGGTAACGAGAGGGTCGTTTCTCCCGGCGGCGGGCAGTTCAGCGGGCAGTTGGGAGAATGGATTTTCGCGAAAGTGAATGCGATTGACCTGTGATAATTAGTTTGAATAGTATCTGCAAACATTTCTGCCAGTGCTACGATTCCGATAAGGAAGACTTGATATAGGTATCGCTAGGGGAAGTACAGTAAAATGCAGATTTTCAGCGTCGGCAAAAATTATAAAAACATTACGCGCCTCATAAAAGTCGTTTCGATTGTGGGTCGGTACGGTTTTTCCACCTTTTTGTCACGGCTCAGAAGCGGGCTCGGTGTAGTGCCCGCGCGTATTTTTCACATACGGCAGGAACAGTCGACCAGGACACTCTCAGAGCCGGAGCGGTTGCGCCTTGCCGTAGAAGAGCTCGGGCCTGCCTTTATCAAGATGGGTCAGATACTGAGCCTGCGGCCGGACATCATCCCGCCTGAATATGCGGCCGCGCTCGAAAAACTGCAGGACAAAAACCCGCACGTCCCCTTTGAGCAGGTCGAACGGGTTGTCGAGAATGAAATGGGAATGCCGCTGTCGGAGGTGTTTGACGAATTCGAGCACATACCGGTTGCGAGTGGTTCGATCGCACAGGTGCACCGGGCTGTTTTGAGGGAGAGTGGCGAGCAGGTTGCAGTAAAGGTGCTCAAACCGAAGACCCGCGAAATCATAGAAAAAGACCTTGCCATAATGCGACTCTTCACACGACTTACCCTCCACTACATACCGGAGCTTCGGCAGTATCATCCCGAAGAGGTGCTGCATGAGTTTTCGGAGATACTGCTCGGCGAGCTGAATTTCATGCATGAGGCCCATGTTATGGAGAGGTTTTCCCGGTTTTTCAGCGGGAAGGAGTATGTGCACATCCCTGCCGTATATCAGGAGCATACAACAGCTCGTGTGATCGTGATGGAGTTTATCGACGGAATAAAAATATCGGATATTCAGGCTATTGAAGGTGCGGGGATGGATAAAAAATCTATCGTGGAGAATGGCGGGCATATTGCGCTGAGCGAGGTGTTCGAGTTCGGGTTTTTTCATGCAGACCCGCACCCGGGGAACCTTTTCGTCCTTCCCGGCAATGTCATCGCGCCTGTTGATTTCGGCATCACCGGGTACATCGACAGAGAAGGGGTTCTTTTAATCGGAAATATTCTCTCTGCATTCATCGAGCAGGATGTGGACAGGGTGATACGTTATCTCAGGAGATACAACTTTATCCCTGAGGATACCGACATACGGAGGCTGAAGATAGATCTGTACGAGATAATGGATATGGCCCGTGACCGGTCTATATCGAAGCTAGATGTTCCCTCCTCGCTTCACGGCCTTTTTAATTTGACGCGAAAATACCGTATCAACCTGCCGGGCGAGTACCTGCTCATTCTTCGCACATTTCTCGGGGTCGACGGACTCGGGAGAAAACTCTATCCGGATTTCAACATCACCGAGTTTTCGAAGTCATACGTAAAAAAATGGTTCGTTTCCCAGTACAGCCCCGGTAAGTATATGAAGGATATGCTCAGTGTGCTGGATGATCTGAATTTCTTTATACGGTCTCTCCCGGCGGAGCTCGGCCAGGTCCTGCGAAAGTTTACGGTCGGACGCCTGAGACTGCCTATTTTTCATGAAAACCTGGACAGGGCGGTGAGTGAGATCGACAGGGTGGGCAACAGACTATCATTCGCGGTCATCATTGCGGCCCTTATACTTTCATCCTCGATCCTCGTACAGGCGGGTATCGGGCCGTTTATAAAGGGCTACCCGGTACCCGGCCTTGCCGGCTTCTTTGCCGCCGCCATCATGGGCATATGGCTCTTGATCGGGATAATACGCTCAGGCCGGCTGCATTGACGGCATTATAAACCGGAGGTATAGGAGGGTGAATAAAAAACCGGAAAAAGCCCGCATGAAAGACGGGGTGCTTTTGGTGCCCGATTATGTTATCATACCCTTTCTCAGGGGGGACGGCATCGGACCGGATATCTGGCGGGCAGCAGTACGGGTATTCGATGCCGCGATTCAGGCCGCCTACGGTGAGACCAGGAATATAGAATGGATGGAACTCCTTGCCGGCGGCAGGGCGCATGAGGAAACGGGTGAATGGCTCCCAAAGAAAACAGTCGATACCCTTCGTACGTATCTCATCGGTATAAAGGGCCCCCTTACCACGCCGATCGGGGGCGGCATACGGAGCCTCAATGTCGCGATCAGGCAACTTCTAGACCTCTATGTGTGCTTGCGGCCGGTTCGCTACTTCAAGGGGGTTCCCTCTCCTGTAAAAAAACCAGAGCTCGTCGATATGGTGGTGTTCCGTGAGAATACAGAGGACGTGTACGCGGGATTCGAGCTCGAAGAGGGGGATGAAAAAACAAAAGCGCTTATCAAATATCTAAAAGACGAATGTAGCTGGAACATACCCGTAGATTCCGGTATCGGTATAAAGCCGGTGAGTATCAGAAAAAGCAGGCGGCTTGTCGATGCGGCGATACAGTACGCAATAAAGTACAACAGGAAGAGTGTTACCCTCATACACAAGGGAAATATTCAGAAATTTACAGAAGGGGCCTTCAGAAAATGGGGGTATAAGCTTGCAGAGGAGAAGTATGGCAATCGGGTTATTACGTGGGAGGACTACGCAAGAAGTGAGAATAAAGAAGGAACAGCAGGAAAGATACTGATCAAGGATGTGATTGCCGATATCTTTTTTCAGCAGTCTTTGACGCGCGCTGCAGAATTTGATGTGCTCGCAACGACGAATCTGAACGGAGATTACATATCCGACGCGCTCGCTGCACAGGTTGGAGGAATCGGCATTGCGCCGGGCGGTAATATCAACTATGAAACAGGCCACGCAGTCTTCGAGGCGACGCACGGCACAGCCCCCAAGTACGCAGGCCTTGACAAGGTAAACCCCACATCTCTTATCCTTTCGGGGGAGCTCATGCTCAGGTATATGGGATGGGACGATGCGGCAGACTGTATTATCCGCGGGATTGAAAAGACCATCGGGGAAAAGATCGTCACATACGATTTTGCGCGCCTCATGGAAGGAGCGAAAGAGGTGAAGTGCTCCGAGTTCGCCGATGCGGTTATTCAGAGGATGGACTGACTGTAATAAATTTCCTGCCAGATGAAAAACAAAGATATGACAATCGATACAATACGAGCATTTATCAACAACGATACGATATTCAAACGAGGCGTCGACTACTACAGGCAGGACCGTGTTTCCATATTCGACAGAGGTGGAAATGTTATCAATGCCCTTGTAAACGGAAACGCGTATAAACCCTACACCGTGCAGGTCAGGCTGGACGAGGCGGGTAATCCCAAAACAGCCTTCTGCAACTGTCCCAATGCAGGAGGGGTTCAAAACTGCAAGCATATCGCGGCCGTGCTCATGGAGGAGTATGCGGAAAAAACTCCTCTTTCAAATCCTATTAGATCCGAAGGCCAGAGTTCCCCGGGCACCGACAGAAACGAAGAGACCGTTATCAATCTGAGGGATGGGCAGAAAAAGTCGAGGCAGGGGTTTGATTTTGTAGATCATCTGGTGAGGTCTACCGGGCTCCCGAAGGACGGCAGTGTTGCAAAGAGGTATAAACTCGTTTTTGTTATCGAGAATGTCGACAACTACCCTTTGAGTGGCTGGATGATATACCCGTCGGCGCGGTATATAAAAGCGAGCGGTGAGCTTGGGAGGTTCGACCGATACAGGGAGGAATGGATTACAGAAGCATTCGAAAAGGTTGAAAAAATGCTTCTATACAGGCTTTCAAGACGGGAAAACCATATGGACATCCTGAACAGCCATATGGATTTCCTGATCGATCATATGCCATCGTCATTGTTTGTAAAGTACAACCGATCCGTTATGCCCGCATCGTTTATTGAATTCCATTCGATCCATGTCCGTTTTGCAGTACAATCGATAAAAAAAGAGCAGGTGTATTTTGTTCCCGAAATTGTCTTTACAGGAGAGAAACAGTGGTTCGAGCTGCAAAAAGATTCGGGAAACCGTTTTGTAAGCAGCGGCTTTTCTATCTTTATCATCGGTGATGACGGCAGGATCTTTTTCAGCCGGGACAACGAGCCGGCGGTGGACCTTCTGGACCTTCTGCTTTACAAGAAACGGAGCTACACCTACGGGGAAATAAAACGTCTGAGCAGTTTTTTCACCGGTGGAAGGGGTGGCATCCGGATAGAAAAAATACCGGGTGAGCTGCGGATAAAGCCTTTTGTGCCCAAACCTTTTATTGAGATTGCCCAGAAGTATAACTGGGTATATATAGAATTGTGGTTTCAGTACGGCAGTATAGATCTTCCCGAACTATCCGGCGTGGAGTTTATTCCAGCCGAAGATGAGGGCACTGAATACGCTGTATACAGAAGAAATTATGAGTTCGAGAAGAAGGTGTACCAGTTTTTCACGAAAAAGTTCAGAACCCACTTCCAGCAGGATTACTACTTTAGATTATTTCGAGTCCCTGTCGACCAGACGCAGTTTCTTCTAACCTACGGTAAAGCGATACTGGATGAAGGAATAGAAATACGGCTCAAGGGAAAGAATAAAAAGATAACCACCTCGACCGGCGCCATCGCATTGCGTGTTAGTCCGGAGCTCGACTGGTTTGATGTAAAGGTGGGTTATCAGGATTCAGACGGGAACATGAAAGACATCGAGTTTGACCCGGCTCTCCTGTCGGAAGGTCTGGTGAGGACCGGCGATCAGTATATAATCATAACGGAAAAAGATATAGCGAAACTGAAGGTGCTCCTTGATGAAGGCATGAACAAAACAGGGGAGCTGAAAGTTTCGAAGTTTCGTTTTCATTTTATTGATGATTTCTACAGTGACATCGTCAATAACCGTGATGCCGGGATCGAGCGCATACGGAAGATCAGCGAGCAGCTGAAAAGCTTTAAGAAGATGAAGAAGCATGCGCTCCCACGCGGGTTTCACGGTGTGCTTCGGGATTACCAGCATGGCGGGTACAGCTGGCTCTTTTTCCTCAATGAGTATGGACTTGGAGGATGTCTTGCTGACGATATGGGGCTTGGAAAAACCGTACAGGCGCTCGCCTTTTTTCAGAAGCTGAAGGAGGAGGGCAGGCTTAAAATATCCCTTGTTGTTGTGCCGGTAAACACCATCGCGAACTGGGAGAGCGAGATACACAGATTTACCCCAAAGCTCAAATATCTCCTGCACTATGGACCGGCGCGTGTGAAAACCCTTGAAAACGCGGATATATACGATTTTATTCTCACGAGTTATCAGACCCTGCGTAACGATATTGCTCTGTTGAAGGAGATACCGTTCAACTCCGTTCTGCTCGACGAGTCCCAGAACATCAAAAACTTCAACTCCCTCCTTTTCAAGGCGGTTCGCGTCCTGCAGTCCGAACACAGGATGTCTCTTACCGGTACACCGATCGAAAACAGCATCTTCGAGCTCTGGTCGCAAATGGAGTTTCTGAACCCGGGCATGCTCGACGGTAGAAGGACGTTTATGCGGTCATTCGTACGACCAATTGAAAAACAGAAAAACAGTGAAGCGGCAGAGCACCTGAAAAAGATAATTTACCCCTTTATTCTGCGGCGTAAAAAAGAGGACGTGGTAAAGGAGCTGCCGGACAAGTCTGAGGTCGTGCTCTACTCGCAGATGGAGGAGAGGCAGTCTGAAATTTACGAGCAGCACAAGGAGTTTTACCGAAAGGCGATCGCAGGCAAGATTGATCGTGACGGAATCGAAAAATCGGCAATCGAGATACTTGCTGCGCTTTTAAAGCTCAGGCAGATTGCTCTTTTCCCCGTTCTTGCCGACAGGAAATTCAGGCATGTTCAGTCGTGCAAGTTCCGGCAGATGAGAGATGTTGTTGAGGAAATACTTCAGGAGAATCACAAGATCGTGATATTCTCCCAGTTCGTTCAGTGTCTTGGTATAATCAGGGAGTATGTGGATAAAAGCGGGTTCAAGCACTCGTATATAGACGGCTCCGTGAAATCGGGGCAGAGGAAGAAGGAGATACAGAAGTTTCAGGAACGCGATGACTACAGGCTGTTTCTACTGAGCCTCAAGGCGGGCGGAGTAGGAATCAATCTCACGGCTGCCGATTACGTGATCCTCTTCGATCCCTGGTGGAACCCTGCGGTGGAAAGCCAGGCCGTGGATCGGGTGCACCGTATCGGGCAGACGAAAAAGGTGATTGCCTACAAGATGGTGACAAAAGGCACGGTCGAGGAGAAGATGCTCATTCTCCAGGAGCGGAAGAAAGAGCTCGCGAATGAGCTTATTACAACCCAGACGGGCTTTTTCAAATCGCTTACAAAGAAGGATGTCATCGGGCTGTTTGGGGACTAAAAAAATCTTGACAGAGAAATGTCGTATGGTACTATTGATGGAAATCGTTCCCGACAACGTTTACCATAGGAGATATCAGCTTGGAGTTGGTTCGAGAGAACAGACAAAAAGTTATTATCAGGGCTATTTTAAGCAATATAGTATGGATTATTTTTTTGGTTCTACTGTTTGCGTTTTCTGTAGGGATTGAGGGATTTTTTTCAATCGATAATTATATAAACATAATATATCACTCGGTTTTTATTGGAATACTCGCCATTGCCGAGACATACGTTCTGATAAGCGGGAATCTGGATTTATCTATTGAGTCTGTTGCTGCATGTTCCGCAATTATGAGCGTCTGGCTTTGCTCAACATCACAATACGCCTCCGGGTTGTTGCTTCAGACATGGATCGGTTTCCTCGCAATTGTTGCTATAGGAGTTTCAGTTGGTTTTTTCAATGCATTTTTTGTTGTTAAGCTGAAAATCAATGCATTTTTAGTGACACTATCCAGTTACATATTTGTTCGGGCAATTGCTATATGGATTACCGGTGGATATGGAATGAGCGGGCTTCCTGAATCTTTCAGATTTATCGACAAGACCAAATTCCTGGATATTCCGTTAATGGTATTTTTAATGTTTATTTTGTACATATTTTTCGAATTTGTTTTGAAAAGAAGCAGATTCGGCAGACATATATATATTCTTGGTGGAAATGAAAATGCTGCACGCAATTTTGGCATAAACACAAATAAGTTGTTGTATAAGGTATTCGTACTATCCGGGGTCGTGTCGGCATTTGCCGGATGGCTTATGGCTGCACGGGCGAATGGTGCAGTTGCAAGTATGGGAAGAAATTATTTATTCGAAGCATTGACAGCAGTGGTAATAGGTGGCGTCAGTCTTACCGGAGGTGAGGGATCACTGATAGGTGTATTTGCCGGTGCCCTGATCTTAAGCAGCATACATAGTGCTTTGAACATAACCGCCATGTCTCCTTTTATTACAAATGCTATACAAGGTTTTTTAATCATCATTGCCGTTTCGCTGGATTCGTTGAAGAGAATGTTTAAATAATCGTATAGAGGTGCTGGATGAGTGTTGATGGAAAAAGGATTTTATTAAAAGTGGAAAAAATAAGTAAATATTTCGGCAGTGTCACGGCTCTACAGGATGTCAGCTTTCCAGTATATGAAAATGAGATCGTCGGTCTCGTCGGCGATAACGGAGCGGGGAAATCGACATTAATAAAAATTCTTTCCGGCAACTTTCTCCCCGATTCAGGAAACATCTATTTCAATGGTCAAAGCATCAAATTCAATGATCCACTGGATGCAAGAAAAGTCGGCATCGAAACCGTCTATCAGGATCTTTCGATATGCGACAATCTCGACGCCTCTTCAAATCTATTTATTGGCAGGGAGATCTATAAGAAGGTGTTCGGTCTTGGAGTATTGAACATTGCGGAAATGAAGAAGCGAACCCAAAAAATATTATCGGATGTTGGCATTAAAATACCATCGGTTGATGAAAAAGTTCAGTATTTGTCGGGGGGCCAGAGGCAGGCTATAAGTCTGGGCCGTTTTCTGGCGTGGGGGGAAAAGCTTATCCTCCTGGATGAACCGACAGCGGCTCTGGGAGTCAGGGAAACCAGAAAAGTACTTGATCTTATTAAAAGGACAAAAGAGGAAAGAAAAGAGGCTTCGATTATATTGATAAGCCATAATTTGCAACAGATATTTGAAATAGTAGACAGGATAGTAGTATTACGGCATGGCCAGGTTATCGGCATAAGAAAAAAGATTGAAACAAATACTGATGAAATTGTTAGCCTGATAACCGGGGCTATTTTCGTGAATCAGGACAAAGGAAACAAATAATAGGTAAGTAAACTTGTCAATCTTAGAAGTTGAAAATTATCACTTACCTAATGGTTTTTACCTAAAGTATGTAATATTACGGCAATGTAGTATAATATAGTCATTTGTATTCGAAATTCTGGTACAAAATGCCAGAATTCTAATGGATAAAACCATAAAAGAAAGGAGGGATGTGTATGTAATGAACTCAGATTTTAAATGCTGTTTCATATTGAATGTTATCCCTGTTTTCAGGTATTGAATATTGGTATACAAGTAAATGGTCTAGATTCAACTGAAATAATACAGGGATCCCGTTCGACGGTGGTAAAAATATTATCAAAGTATGGTGGTGTTACTTTAATAATTTTTACAAATGAAATAAAAAAACAGGAGAAGAAAATGGTTAAAAAGATACTGATTTTGTGTATGATTCTTTCACTGTTCCCCGTTGCATCAGCATTGTCAGGGAGCAGCAAGGAAAAAGAGGCGGAAGGTAAAAAGGGAACATTGTACTATCTGGCTACCGATATGGTGAATGGATTCAATATCGGTTCCGCGGAATATGCAGAAAAGTTTGGTACAGAACGTGGCTATGAGGTGAAGGTCCTTGATGCAAAGAACTCGCCTGATACGCAGATAAATCAGGTCGAGACTGCAATAACACTGAATCCTAAAGCGATTATGATTAAGGCAGTTGATAATCAGACCATTGTTGAAAGCGTAAAAAAGGCGAGGGAAAAAGGAATCAGGGTAATTGCTTACGATAATACCATTACCGGTACAAAAACTGATTTTGCTTCTGTTCTGGGTACCGTAAAAGTCGGTGAGCTGGCCGGTGTTGAATGTGTCAAGATGCTGGAAGAGAAGTATGGTGCACCAAAAGGCAAGATTCTGCAGGTAATGGGCGATCTCGGTGATATGTATTCTGTGTTGATCGGGGAGGGTTTCAAGAACATCATGAACCAGAATCCGGGTATCGAAGTAATAACAAAAGACAGCCCCGGATGGGAAGGACAGGCTAACACCGTTGCAGATCAGTTAGTCGTAAACAAGAACATCGACATTATTTTTGTTCATGCCGACTCCATGATTCCGACGGTAATCCCGGTACTCGAAGCGAAAGGATATGCTCCTGGCGATATCAAATTGATAGGGACCGATGGAGACCCGTCTGCTCTGGAAAAAATCAGAGAGGGCTGGATACAGGTGACCATTGGCGTTCCAATGATCCAGCAAGTCTATGGTATGTATAAATTCCTGGATGAGATCCTTGCCGGAGAAAGTATCAAACCCGGGACATACGACATAAAGGGTGTGAAGGCAGATGTGGTCATTGAAGACTGGGGACCAACACTATATCTGCCGGGTAAAATAATTACTCCTGAAAATGTCGATGATAAGGGTTTGTGGGGAAACATCAAATAGAATAAAAACTTGAGTTCAAGATTGACTTTCAGCGCTCCCTTTTTGGGGAGTGCTGAAGATATATTTTATTACAATTTCCACAAGAGAAGCGATATTTCCTTTTTACCGACCCAAACAACGTTTACCATGCGGGGTGATAATGAAGAAGGCCGTTAATCTCAAGGATATTGCACGGGAAACAGGCTACTCAATTAAAACCGTTTCGAGGGCCATCAACGATCATCCCGATGTCAATGAAAATACAAGGCAGAAGATTTTGTCTGTTGCACAGGAATATTCATATTACCCGAATCTTCTCGCGAAGAGCCTCCGATTAAAAAAGACTTTTACAATCGGGTACATCGTGCCCGATATTACAAACGAGTTTTACGGAAGGGTCGGAATTGTAATTGAAAAAGAGTTCCGGAGGTACGGTTATAGTCTGCTTGTCAGTTTTACGGAGGAATCCAAAGAAAACGAAATCAATTCACTGAAACTCCTGCTTGCGAAGAGAGTCGACGGTATTATTCTTGCGACGGTCGGAACGACGGGCGATTTCTTGCAGGAGATAATTAATCGGCATCATATCCCCGTTGTCGTGATCGACAACAAGGCGGAAGGAATCAAAACAAATACCGTTCTCCACGACAACATCGATGGAGCCTACGTGTTGACAAAACATCTTCTCGAACACGGGCATAGAAAAATCGCGTGTGTAACAGGCCCACTGGCGGAGACATCGGGAAAGGAGAGGTTGGAAGGGTATAAAAAGGCCTTGATGGAGTACGGAATAGCGATTGAAGTGCAATTCATCAAGGTATCGAACTGGCGTGTACATGGAGGATTTGATGCAACGATGGAGTTGATGCAGGACATGTCACAAAAACCGTCAGCGGTTTTTTACGCGAACTCACAGATGGCCCTAGGGGCGTACAAGGCGTTCAAAAAAAATAATATACGAATTCCAGAAGATGTTGCTGTTGTGTCTTTCGATAATTTGGATTTTACGGACGCAATCGAACCACCGCTTACCACCCTCGATAGTGTAGAGGAAAAGATCGGACTGCTGGCATCTGAGATGTTACGTGAAATAATTTTGAACAAGGACGAGGACAGGATCAGGGAGCGTCTGGTCAAAGCCGGATTATGTATCAGGAAATCATGCGGATGCAACTGAAAAATTAATATGGAGGAAAAGTGAAATGATGCATGAATTGCCGGATAGTGAATTTAAAGACCGTATACGTAGGATTCAGCAAAAACTGGTGGAGAATGATTACGATGCATATCTCTTGCACTGTAATGAGGCCGATCAGGCGAATGTACGGTATCTCAGCGATCACTGGCCGATTTTTGAGACTGCAGGTGTGATCGTTCCCAGGGAGGGGGAGCCGATACTCCTCATCGGCCCTGAGGCGGAGCCTTTTGCGGAGGATCGAAGCAGGATTAAAAAAATACGGAAGATGATCGAATATCGGGAATCGGCCGAACCTGATTATCCTGATATCCCTGTTTCATCTTTCACTGAGGTATTCGACGAGGTCTCTGGAGGCAGAGGAATAAAGAGGCTGGCTCTTGGTGATTATTCGATCTTGCCGATGCCCGTGTACAAAGGAGTAACGGAGGCATTGGGAAAAAAAGGCAAAAGTATTCGGGCGGAATGGATTATATCCGACATGCGGACGATAAAATCGGAAAATGAAATAGCCATGATAAAAGAAGCCCACAGAATAAGTGAACTGGCACTCGAAGATACCCTCGATAAAATACGGCCCGGGATGACCGAAAAACAAGCCCTCGGTATCGTGTATGAATCGCTGTATCGCCACGGGGCAGAGGCGGAGGGGTTTCCAAACTATGTATTCGGCGGGAGGAAAACAAGAAACGCAATTGCAAGAGCGACGTACGATGAACTGAAGGTAGGGGAGCTGATAACGCTCGGTATTGGTGCACGGTACGGGGGGTATTCGCCTTCGGTTGGACGCCCGGTCATCTTCGGAAAAATGCCTGATGATATGAAAAAGCATGTGCAGTTCGGCCTTGATGTGCATATGAAAACTTATGACTGGGTTAGAGAGGGTGTTGTCGCTAAAGAGGTAGCACTGAAATACATTGAGTACTTCAAAAAGCATGGCTACGGTGATTATTACCTGTACGGACCATGCCACGGTACGGGAATCATAGAGGTTGAAAAGCCCTGGTTGGAAACAACATCGGAGTATCGTCTGAAGGAAAACATGACCTTTATGGCCGACACCTTTTTTACCTGCAGCGATTACGGTTTCCGATGGGAGGACGGGTTTAAAGTGACGAAGGACGGTTGCGAGCCGTTTTCAAGCGTGAGAAGCGAGATAATTGAGCTTTGAGTATGCTACTTCGAGGCGGCAGGGGATGGATATTTCCCATATTATTGGACGATGTGACGGGGTGGCAGCTCTGTAACTGCATTGATTGATTGTTTTATCAGTGATTAATGTGCTAACAGTAGCAACTGAATCGATAGCTGCCGAGAGGGATTAATGATTAAAACCCATGAAAATGGGTTTTTATAAAAACTTCATTGGCAAAGGAGGAAAGCCATGCATCACAAGAAGAAATTTCTCATCGTTTTTCATGCCGTTCTTCTAGTTCTGATTCTTGCTTTTTCTTCCCTGGCCTTTTGTGCCGGGACGAAAGAGGAAGAACAGGTCGTGCTGAGAACGGTCGTCTTTAAGGGGTGGGCCCGTGTTCCCGCTCTTGAGAAGCAGATTCCGGAGTATGAAAAGCTCACGGGGGTCAAGGTGGAGTTTGAAGAGGTGCCTTTTGCCCAGCTTCACGAGAAGATGGTACTCGATTTTGCCAGCAAGTCGGGCACGTATGATTTTGTTTCGCCCCTCACGGACTGGGTATCGGAGTTTGTGCGAGGCGGCTATCTGGAACCTCTTGACGATT
>CAZGJW010000062.1:0-14955 GCA_964525675.1 uncultured Spirochaetota bacterium | reverse complement strand
GGCTGAGAGAAGACTTCGGTTTCGAGTTTGCGACAAGCGACTACCATGACCTTCTCACGCGGGATGATATACAGGTGATAGATGTGTGCACCCCCAATAATGTTCATCGTGAGCAGATAGTGGATGCCCTGAACGCGAAAAAGCACGTGTATGCAGATAAACCGCTCTGCATAACGGACGGAGAGGCGGACGAAATACTGACGGCTGCCGAGGCATCCGGCATGGTCCACCAGATGGCGTTTCACAACAGGTTCTATCCGTGGTCGATGAAGATTAAGATGCTCTGTGATGAAGGTTTTTTCGGCCAGGTCATTTCCTTTCGTGCGACCTACTACCATTCGAGCAACATCAAGACAAAGAAGTTTCGCGGCTGGAAGCTCGATGCACGGCTTGCCGGGGGTGGGACGCTCGTCGACATGGGCTCCCATGTTCTCGACCTCATTTACCACTATCTCGGTAAGTACGACCGCTTGAGCCTCGACAGTGTCATACTGTACCCGGAGCGCCCGGATGAAAACGGGAACATGGTCAAGGTAGAAGCCGAAGACCATATACTGAGCAATGTGCGGATGAAAAACGGCGCGCTCGGCACTATCGAGGTTTCGAAGGTTGTAGCAGGAAGCAACGACGATCTGACGGTCGAGATTTACGGCACAAAAGGCGCGCTTCGTTTCAACTCGATGGGACCGGGGTATGTGCAGGTGTACGACATGCGTGAGTCCGAGACACCGATCGGTGGAAACAGGGGGTACAGGGCAGTTGAAACAATGAACAAGGACCCCGAATCGAAGAGCAACTTTCCGGGACCCCGGTTCTGCCCGGGCTGGCTCAGGGGCCATGCAGCGAGTCAGTACTACTTCATGAAATGCGTGTATGAGAACAGACAGGCGGTTCCCTCTCTGAAAGACGGCGCCTACATTCAAAAGATCATGAACCGGTTGTATACGGTGAACAACAGGGGCATATGGGTTTCAATGAACGTATAGCCCCCTGGCACATCTGCCGAGCAGGCCTTCGATCATCCTTCTTATCCACGCTCAAAGAGCTGCATTTTTTCGACTATTTTTCATGGTAATGGATAAAAGTCTTGACCATTTTCCATTATATAAAAATTATGTAGAGGGCTGTTGAAATCGTCAACTCATTGTAAAGACAGCAGGGATGGGAGCGATACATGGAACGAAGGGGCATCACCGGAGCGGGTAACTTTATCATCGATCATGTGAAAATTGTAGATCTCTGGCCGGAGGAGGGTATGCTCTCCCTGATTAGTGAGGAAAGGAGGGCAAGCGGCGGATGTGCCTACAACGTGCTCAAGGACCTTGCGATCCTCAATACCGGCTTGCCCCTGTACGCGGTCGGCCTGACGAGCAGAGACGAGGACGGGATGTACATCGTGGATGACCTGAAGGCGCACGGCATCGATGCGGGGATGATGCAGGCTATAGACAATGTCATGACCTCTTATACGGACGTCATTACGGTGAAGGATACGGGGAACAGGACTTTTTTTCACAACAAGGGAACAAACAAATACCTCGATATAGAACACTTCGATTTCTCCGGAATTCAATCGAAGATATTTCATATCGGCTACATCCTTCTTCTCGACGCGCTGGACAGTCCGGACCCGGAGTTCGGCACGAGAATGGCGCGCCTTCTGAAGATGGCGAAGGACACCGGATTGAAAACATCGGTTGATGTGGTGAGCGAAAGCAGCTACCGCTTCAACAAGGTCGTACTGCCAGCACTGCAGTACACTGACTATCTCATATTCAATGAAATCGAGGCTGGGAGGACCACCGGCTACGAGATACGGGAACGATCGGGGGCGCTGAATAGTGACAATCTGAAACATGCCCTCAAAATGCTGGTGGAAAGAGGCGATACGGAGCTGGTCTGCATACATTTTCCCGAGGGTGCGTATGCGTCGTTCAGGCACAGCCAGCCTCATTTTGTCCCCTCATATGAGCTTCCTCCCGGATATATAACCGGCACCGCTGGGGCGGGTGACGCGTTCTGCGCGGGCCTGCTGTACGGGATGCACGAGGAATGGGAGCTCGAGCGGTCGATGCGGTTCGCGAATGCAATGGCCGGCATATGCCTTGGTGATATAACGACATCCGGCGGAATGAAAGAGATGGGTGAGACGCTCAGTATTATGGAAGAAATGCCGCTTCGTACAAGTGCCATTTAGCGGGTTTTTTGCTTATCCCACATTGTGTTAAGTCGGCATTCGGTCCAGATTTGCAGCTGCCTGCTGCGCAATAACCCGGCACCCTATCTTCCAGATTATGCCTGATTGATTACAAGAGCATTCATTTTTATTGACGAGCCTGTATTAAATTGATACATTTATTCCGTTCTTCGGGGCAGGGTGTAACACCCGACCGGCGGTAGAGCCCGCGAGTCCCTTCCGAACATACGGGGGACAGAACCGGTGAAATTCCGGAGCCGACAGTGAAAGTCTGGATGGGAGAAGAACGAGCCTCCTTTGGAACACCAGCAGGTGAAAAACCAGCAGGCGGGTTTTCTCCCGGTTTCCCCGACTTTCTTACACGCATTTTATTCGGACGCGAATAATGCCGCTCACCGGTGCCAGTATAACCACGATCAACCCCAGAACACACGGTACATAAAATCGATGTGCTGTGATTTTTCTACAGGGCAGATATTGAATGTCTGACGGATTTATAGAATTCAGCAATGTGACAAAGCAGTTTCCCCTTACAAGGAACAAGAAAGAGGCCGTGAAGGCGCTTACGAAGCTGAACCTGACGGTAAAAAAGGGGGAGTTTGTGACGATCGTGGGTGCTTCGGGCAGTGGGAAGACAACGCTGCTCAAACTGATCTCAGGTATTATTAACCCCACTTCCGGCAGGGTCCTTATCAACGGCGAGGCTGTGCATAACCTAAGAAAGGATACCGGCAATGTATTCCAGACACCGACGCTCTTGCCCTGGCGGACCGTGCTGAAAAATATCCTCCTCCCTGTGGAGGTCGCCCGGGGCGAAATAAGAGAAGCTGATGTAAAGCGGGCGCAGGAACTCATAGATGTGATGGGTCTGAAAGGTGTTGAAAATATGTATCCCGGAGAGCTTTCGGGAGGGATGCAGCAGAGAGTCGCCATTGCGCGCGCCCTTTTACTTGATCCCGAAATACTTCTTCTGGACGAGCCGTTCGGCTCCCTTGATTCAATAACACGGGAGCGGTTGAACCTCCTCATTCTGGACCTATGGAGACGAACGAAGAAAACGATCATTTTCGTTACACACAGCATTTCAGAGGCAGTGCTGCTGTCGACACGTATTGTGGTGCTCTCGAGGTCACCGGGCAGGGTGAAGGATGTGGTAGAGCTTGACCCCGGGATGAAGGGATCGGGAAAGGATATATTTTCATCAGACTATATCTCAAAGACCGTTGTTGATATACGAAAACGGATCAAGAGTGAATGGACAAAAGAAATCAGCCACGATGTTCGCACCGAACTCAAAAAGATAGAGAAAAAAAGTCTTTTTCAGCGGCTCGTGTCACGCTATGAATACCTCCTCATACCTGTCGGTGTCGCTGCCTTTATACTCATATGGGCTCTGATTTCACGGATGAGCGGACTGCCCGAGTATATTCTTCCTCTTCCGAAGACGGTTTTGCACCGGTTTGTTTTAGCAGGCAGGGAAGACCTGCTCGTCAGCAATATTGCAGTGACGGCGTACGAAAGCCTGCTCGGTTTCGCCCTGGGCTCCTCCCTTGCGTTTTTATTTGGTTATGTGCTCGCAAAGTACATGATCGCTGAGCGGATACTATCTCCCTATATCGTTGCGATGCAGGCAATCCCGATCGTGGCCCTCGCGCCCCTGCTTATCATCTGGTTCGGTTTCGGAATCAACACAAAGGTGCTTATTGCAGCGCTCATTATATTTTTTCCGATCCTGATCAACAGCATCGTGGGAATACGATCGGCGGACAGGGAGATAATGGAGCTTTTAACATCTCTGGATGCAGGGCCACTTCAAACTTTTTTCAAGTTTGAGCTTCCCTCAGCTCTGCCTGTTATCTTCGGGGGTCTTAAAGTTGGGATTACCTACTCGGTTATCGGCGCGGTTGTGGGTGAGTTTCTGGGGGCGTCTGCAGGACTCGGGGCGCTTGTCAACATGTCCAGGTCGAGCTTCGACACCCCTCTCGTGTTCGTGAGTATCATTCTTCTGGGGGTATTGGGCATTTTCTTCTATCTCGGTATGTCACTTATCGAGTACCTGTTTATCGGGCACAGGGTCAAAAAGCATGAATAAGGGTATGGAAAAAAAGCTTGGTGATGTGAGGAGGAAAAAATGAAGAGAATCACAACATTTATTTTTGCCCTGTTTTTTATATTCGGGTTTTCAGATATTGCTTTTTCAACGGACAGCATCAAGATTGCCATGGGGTATATCCCGAACGTACAATTTGCACCGTACTATATTGCTGATCAAAAGGGCTATTTCAGGGATGAAAACCTGAACGTGAGCTTTGATTACGGAATGTCGACGGATATCATGACTCTCGTGGCGAGCGGGCAGATCGATTTCGGCGTATCTGACGGAGATCAGGTGATAATAGCGCGGGAGAAGGACATACCGGTGAAGGTCGTCTACTCCATGTATGTCAAGTACCCGGTCGGTATTGTATCTTTGAAGGAAAAGGGGATCAAAAGCACAACCGATCTCAAAGGAAGGAGCATCGGCCTCCCGGGCCCATACGGTTCGAGCTATATAGGGCTTCAGATGCTGCTTTCGCATGCAGGAATCGCCCCGGGTGAAGTCGATATCAAATATATCGGGTATACGCAGATCGAAAGCCTGCTTGCAGGCAGGGTGGATGCAGCTGTTGTGTACGTCAACAATGAGGCGGCCGTGCTCAGGGATATGGGCTATTCCGTCAATCTCATAGAGGCGTACAGGATAACTCCGATGGTGTCCGCGGCAATAATTACGAGCGACTCACTCATCCGGTCACACCCCGATCTGGTTCGAAGGTTTGTACGTGCTGTGGTGCGGGCGAGTGAGTATGCTCTGAACAACAAAGATCAGGTTATGGAGCTTTTAAGAAAATCGATACCGACCCTTACTGATGAAAATCTGGATATTAATAAAAAAGTACTGATGGAGTCGATGAAGTTGTGGCAGGACACGGATATAGAGGGTAACGGGCTCGGCTATACCACACGGGAGGACTGGCAAAAATCGATTGACCAGCTATTGCAGCTTGGTCTGATCCGGAAGAAAATCCGCCCCGAGGAGTGCTACACGGATCGGTTTCTCCGATAATTGATTACAGTCGAATTTGAGCGATATGCCCTGGGTGAAATGCATGCCATCGTTATGTCTGATGGGTTATCCGGACATGAAGCGTCCAGATGACTCTCAGTGTGATTTAATATTTTTTCGTTTCAAGCGACACGGACTTTGCGTCGGCCCCATCAGCAACAGGCGGTTTTCCTTTGCGGTAATCTGCCCGGGGTAGCTTTTCGATCGGGTAAGGGAGGGTAGCCCCTTCCGGTATAGGATCAATATAGAAACTCCGAAACCGTGCATTTTGCATTCTGCAGAACGTTTCCTTGTGTCTGTACGCAGGGTGTTTTATCATCTTCTTCCAGATCGCCCTCAACGGTTCTTTTCGTATGTTGCCGAATGAAATGGGGGTGAAGTCGCAGGGCGCAATGTCGCCGTAGGCAGAAACATAGTACTGTATATTTGCCGCAAGACATCCGATTCCTGCCAGGTTTCCCTCCACCGAATTCTGCCATGACTGCGAGGAAAGAGGCGGCATTATACTTTTTTCGAATATTCTGGCGGAGTACCGGTAGATTTCTTCCCTCTGCTCGGCGGTGAGCATCTCGCTTGTGTCCCTGAGAAGGTTGCCTGTGGGCACTGCATCGAAGAGGAGCAGGTTGTGGGCGCCGAGTTTCTGTGCGAGGCTGTGTAGTTTTTTATACGTATCCTGCTCCGTGTTCGAGCGGCTCGCATACGACGAGAGGCCGACGAACACGCCCTTTGATTTCATCCGTTCCAGGCCCAAAACGGCGTTTTCGAACAACCCGGGTTTGCCCCGCAGGCGGTCGTGTTCTTCGGGATCTGCACTGTCGATGCTAACGAACAGTGTGTACAGTCCGGCTTCTGCGAGTCTGTCCACATTTTCGTCGGTAAGAAGAAGCCCGTTCGTAAAGAGAAGGGGAAGGGCTTTCCTCTGATCAACGTGGTCAATGAGCTCATAAATATCATCCCTGAGCAGCGGCTCGCCGCCGGTAAAGGCGAGAATGGTCACACCGAGGTCGAGGCTATCGTCTATGAGTCTTTTTGCCTCGTCTGTTGAAAGCTCGGGAACATCCCTTCTCTGGTGGTTGCCAGCACTGCAGTGAACGCAGTTCAGCTGGCACCGGTACGTAACCGCATACGTCATGGCAATGGGAAATGTCCTTCCGAGAAGATGCGTTTTCAAAAGTCCCTTGAGCGCTCTCATTTGCGGTCGCGAGCCCACCGGCGGGGCGAATGTGTTTGCCACCCTTTTACCGTGCCATGTGCCGAGATTTTTATAATTTTTATAAAATTTCGATTGTAGAACGATCATGGTAAAAAGACGGAGTCTGTCGATGAGCGGGTTGAGAAGACCCGTGCCCACGATGCGGCCGTCCATGAGCCTCTTGAAGCTGATCAGTTTTATTCCCAAAAACTTCCAGTAAACATGCTCCTTTTCCATCAGCACTCATCTTCCTTCTAAACCGGTAAATATTTACATGAATTCTTATAATGATTATACAGGGTCAAGACAGTTCTTGTCGAGAAAAAAATCTGGGATTGGCTTGTTTATTCAGTAAGCTCCAGGAGATCGGCAAACTCTTCGATTACACTGCTTTTACCGCTTGTTACAGCTTCGTAGTTTTTAACAAAAACAGGCATCTCGCGTTCAAAATAAACCTTCATTGTTTTCTTTTTCTCTTCGGAAAACGCGGCATATTTAAGGAATAGATAAGCGGTGTACAGCTTTGTCATCATATCTGTCATTGCGCCTGAGTAGTAGGAATGGTATGTGTGGTCTTCTTTCTTCCTCACATAGTCGATGGCCTTGTTTAAAAGCGCCCGCTTTTCGCGAAGCTGCTTCAGATAGTATTTCTGAAAATCTTCGGTAAATTGCTGTTCCAGCGTATCGAGCTCAGGCTCTATTACTCTTGTAACGATTCCGCCTATGGCGGCAACGTACTGGAGCTGCGTTGTTCCTTCATAGATATTCGTTATTCGGGCGTCGCGGTAGTGTCGTTCGATATTGAAGTCTTTCATATACCCTGTGCCACCATGAATTTGCAGCATATCGTAAGCCACCTTGTTCGCATACTCTGTGGCTATATATTTTGCCATTGGCGTTAGAAGGGATGCGAGTGCGGTGTAGTATTTAGCGGTCTGCCTGAGCTCTTTTGTCGGCTGTTCGCTCTCCTCGAGTTTCTGGTCATATCCCTTTTTCAGGTCGACGATTCTCGCTGTATCGTATACGAGAAGGCGAGCCGCTTCGACATCCACCCTGGAGGAAACGAGGATATCATATACGAGCGGCATGTTGACGATTGCCGTGCCGAACTGCTCCCGCGCTTTCGCATAGTCCAGGCCCTCAAGATAAGCCGCCTGCGCAATGCCCAGACCCTGTGCTGCAACGCCCAGACGGGCGCCGTTCATGAGAGCCATGGTATTTCGTATGAGACCCATTCTTCGTTTGCCCACAAGCTCTGCCCGGGTGTTGTTGAATTGAAGCTCGCAGGTCGGAGAACCGTGTATGCCGAGTTTATTTTCGATTCTTCTTACAACGAGGGATTTGTCCTTTTCACATACGAACATCGAGAGCCCGCGACCGTCTTTTGTACCGGGCTCGCTCCGCGCTAGCACGAGCAAAACATCCCCGCATCCGTTTGTGATAAAACGCTTCACCCCGTTGAGATGCCAGGATCCATCAGCTTCATCATACACTGCCTTGAGCTGAACAGCCTGCAGGTCTGAACCTGCGTCCGGCTCGGTTAGCGCCATGGCGCCCGTCACCTTGCCGCTCGTAAAAAGCGGCAGATACTTCTGTTTCAGCTCCTCGTTTGCGAATTCGTTCAGGGTATCGGCTATATCCTGCAGGCCGAAGATGTTCATCAGGCTTGCATCGGCCTGAGAAACCATTTCAATCGCAATGGTGTACAGGAAAGTGGGAAGGTTAAGCCCCCCGTATCTCCGCGGGAGGGTAAACCCCATGAGATTCGATTTGTTCAGCACTTCCATATCCCTTCTGATACCCTCAGGGTATGTGACAACACCTGCATCGAGAGTGCAGCCTTCCTCATCGACGTCCGGGGCAAGGGGTGCGATGACCTGCCCGGCAATTTCACCGACGAGCTTCAGAATATCTCTGTATGCTTTCTTTGCATCGGATGCGTCGGTAAATGCGTAGTCGTATTCATCTGCCTCCTTATATCCTGATTCCTTCAGGTCGATTACTTCCGTGAGGTCGGTATTGTCAAAGAGGAGCTGGATATCCCTGTTTTCAGTAAAAAAATTTTCCATTAATCAACCCGCCTTTTCTTGATATCTTCGATAATTTTCGGAATAACAACGTTCAGGTCTCCGATAATTCCGTAATGAGCGATACCGAGTATAGGAGCTTCGGGATCGGTATTGATTGCAACGATTTTCGCCGATTGATCCATACCCGCTCTGTGCTGAACCGATCCTGAAATACCGCAGGCGATGTACAGTTTCGGACGCACGGTTGTCCCGGTCTGTCCGACCTGGTGGTCCTTTTCGACAAACCCCGCATCTACAGCGGCCCTGCTGGCACCGACTTCAGCACCGAGTACATTAGCGAACTCTCTGATAAGCCTGAAGTTCTCCCGCGACCCGACACCGTACCCTCCTGATACGATAACCAGTGCACCCTTGAGATTAACTTTCTTCTCGGTTTTGACCCGCTTCAGGATCTCGGTGACATTCTTCAAATTATCGAGATCCACCTTTTCCTCAACCAGTTCCCCTGTGCGACCGTCCTGAACATCCGGCGTGGGCATGACGCCCTCTCTCACGGTTGACATCTGTGGTCTGTGCTTCGGGGTGACAATCGTGGCGATGATATTTCCGCCGAAAGCGGGGCGTATCTGGTACAGGATGTTTTTGTATTCTGTTTTATCTGTGTGTTTGTAATTCCCGATCTGAAGGTCGGTACAGTCGGCCGTCAGCCCGACGCGAAGCTTCGAAGCAATGCGCGGGGCGAGGTCTCTTCCCTGCACGGATGCCCCGTAGAGGACTATTTCCGGCTTGTATTTTCTTATGAGATCCTCGATGACTTTTGTGTACTTCACCGTATCGTAATGCTTGAGAAACGGATTATCGCATACATATGCCTTGTCCGCACCGTGCTGGAAGAGTTTATCTTTGTGCTTTTTTACATCAGATCCGACAAGAACTGAGCAGAGTTTTACGTTCAGCGCGTCGGCAAGCTCTTTGCCTTTGGAGAGAAGTTCAAGCCCTATTTCGTGGAGACTTCCCCAGTCCTGCTCCGCATACACCCATACTTCACCGTAATTCGACATCTGATTCACTCCATTTTATATATACAGCTTTGTGACCGTCTTCTAAGTAACTTCTCGCGAAGTTACTTTATGATATTCGGTTCGAGGGGATGTAAGCCACTTCTAAGTAACTTCTCGCGAAGTTACTTTATGATATTCGGTTCGAGGGGATGTAAGCCACTTCTAAGTAACTTCTCGCGAAGTTACTTTATGATATTCGGTTCGAGGGGGATGTATCCCGTTAGGGACATCTGCTGCTTTTAAATACACGCATATCGTGCCCCTGGTACTTCTAGTGCTTCTAGTGCCCCTGGTACCCCTGGTACCTACCAGGTATGGTCTTCGATAAGCTCAGCGACGAAGCCCTTTATCCCCTCGTCTGTCGCTTCGATCTTTTTGAATCCTTTTCCTGTAAGCGAGATGCTTTCGATTTTTTTTACCATCGTCGGTGACCCTGCAAAGCCGATTTGCTCAGCTTCTGCACCGATGTCTTCAGCTGACCATATAGGAATAAACACGCCTTTTTTGATCAAAAACTCCTTGAGCTCATCCGGCGTCTTGAATCGTGGATATTTTTTTAATTCTTCATGCAGTCCGAAATCAGACACAGCTCTCCTGTACTTTAGCAGCCGCTTTGCAATATAGGGGCGGGGGACGTTTGCCGTATCCATAACAGTAATCAGAACGGGTAGGGGGGCCTTCAGGATTTCAGATCCGTCCTCAATAGCTTTTTTTACTGTTATTGCATTTTCTTCCAGTTTTTCGATGCCGTTGACATAGGTAACCTGCGCAATGTCGAGTTTTTCTGCTGTCTGAGGGCCGACCTGGGCGGTGTCACCGTCAATCGCCTGCCTGCCACATAATATTATATCGAAATCCGGTATTTTCGAAAGAACGGCCTGCTTGAGAGCGAATGATGTTGCAAGCGTATCGGAACCGGCGAGCTTCCTGTCGCTGACCAGGGATACGCTGTCGGCTCCTCTGTAGAGCGAGTCCTTCAGAACATCAACGGCGGAAGGCGGTCCCATGGTTATCACGCTTACCGTTCCCCCGTATGTTTCCTTTAACTGAAGCGCCATTTCAAGGGCATTGAGGTCTTCAGGGTTGAATATTGCCGGCAATGCCGCTCTGTTTACGGTGCCGTCTTCCTTCATCGCTTCTCCGGTTATATTCTTCGTATCCGGGACCTGTTTTATAAGTACAACTGTAGAATAGCTTTTCATATGCAACTCCAGAATACAGAGTGAAGGTTAACTCAAAATTAAAAACGAAATTTATATTAATATGCAGGTGATGTCAATACCTTTTCAGAACCTCCAAAGCGAGAAGTTACTTAGAAGTGGCTTACGTTCCTGGGGAACAGAACATCATAAAGTAACTTCGTGAGAAGTTACTTAGAAGCTGCTTCCTGGTGCGGTATGAAGGAATCTGATTACATGAACGAACGTTTTTAATATGGAGTAAAATGACCGGCGATTTTTCCCTGAAGGCCTTTGTACAGCCGGAATAAGTGTGTATAGGCATTGTGTAGTTTTTTTTGTGGTTTGAATACCTTCTGTATTCTGACAATTTTTGCCGCTGCCTCACCTATGTCGGGGTACACTCCGAGGGCCTTCGCGATCACAATCGATGTGCCGAGAAGCTCCGCGTCGTATGTCTGTGTTACTGCAAACTCTTTTCCTGTTATGTCGGATTTAAGCTGAGTGAACCAGTCATTCGCAGCGAGGCCCCCGGTCGTAACCACAGGGTGCTGAAAGGTGCATCCGTTTTCTTCAATGATTTCAATGGCGTCACGGATACTGAAGGCAAGCCCCATATATACGGCCTGGAGAATATCACGCTGTGAGCTTTTTTCATCAAGGCCCATCAGCACACCCTCTGCAAAAGGGTTCCAGAGCGGGGTTCTTTCCCCCTTCAGATAGGGCAGAAACAGGAGGGAAGGGGGCTTATACCTTTTCGGTACATGTTTTCCCCCTCCGATGCCGGTGATTGATCCCGCCCATTCCAGCGCTTTTCCATATGTGCTCGTAATACCTGCGATGTTGTACCTGTTTTTAATGAAGTGGCCGTAGCAGAGCAGCCGCGAATCGCTGACGGGAGCATCCCAGCAGAGGTTAATACCGCCCGAGGAGCCCGCCCTTTCACATGACCTTCCCGTGTCCAGAGCATTTGTCCCGATGAGCCCGGCAGCAAAATCGGCACCGACCGCAAATACAGGTATGTGTGCAGGAATGCCGAACTCTTTTTCCGCGTTTGCAGTGATTTCACCGATCTTTGCACCCATGTATCGAACTTCAGGAAACTTTTGTATGTCGAGCCCAGCCCTTGCAAGGCTCTGCTCATTCCACAGGGTAATGCCGCTTGTCGAAGAAGAAGCAAACGGATTGCCCGTCAGTCGATAGGCGATAAAGTCGAATGATTGGAGAAACTTGTACGTGTTTTTGTAAATAATGGGATGCTCTTCCCTGAAAAAGAGGACTATGGGAATATACATAGTGGTTGCGATCTTATCCGATTTTTTATCGGATAACCGTTGAATGTACTTCTTCACCCTATCGTCAAGATACCCTACCGCCGGGAACAGGGAACGTCCGTACCGGTCGATAGGAATGAGTGTCGGGCCATGGCCTGTGATACCTATTCCGTCGATATGAGTCCTGTGCTGTATGTCTTTGATACCGTGTAAAACATCGGTAAGAGCTCCGGTGAAATCTTCTGTCGTGTATTCATGCACCTTTGCATTTTGCGCGTAGGTTTTATCGCTTTTTGCAACTATTTCACCGTCAATTGAGAGAAGAGCAGCCTTGAATCGTGAAGTTCCTGCATCGATACAGAGAAAAGAGCCGTGATTCATGCGTTTTCAGTCCTCTCGAAGGCATGTTTCCTCATGTTCATATCCTGTCGGTCAGTTTCAGATGCCTCATGTTGAGCATGAGCACGCTAAATCCGGCAAGCGCAACAAAGGGAAACAGGGCAAGAGACGCTTTAAAGGAGACGAGCCTTGTCACCATGGAAAGCAGAAAGGGAATTAGAGAACCCCCGATGGGGATCGCGAATTTGATAATCCCGAGTGCCGTCCCTGAATGCTTCTTATACAGAAGCCCTGCAAGTGTGATGATAAGGGGCAGAAGGGACGAAATCGTCATTCCTGAAAAAAAGATAAGAATATATGTATACTGTCCTATATCGGTGAAAAAGAGAACGCCGAGGAATAGTATACCGCTTCCAAAAAGCAGCGCGATAAAAGAGGATATATGATGTTTTTTTGAAAAGTAGCCGATGAGAAGCCTGCCGGAGGCGATGCCTGAATGGAAGATGAGGAGTGCGATTTTTGAAGTAATCTGGTTGAAGCCGCGAAACTCCATGAGATAGGTCGTCATGATACTGACTGATCCGAGCTCCATTCCTACCGCGCAGATTGTGGCAAAAAAGAGCACTCCGATTGCCCGTTCACCGGCAAGGAATTTGATTCTTTCGGTCAATTTTTCCTGAGGGTTGTTTTTTGTTTCAAGCTTTGATAAAAGAAAGAGAACGACAAGCAGTGAAACTGCAATACCGGATTGAGTCACCGCGCGTCGCCAGTTCATCTGGAGAAAGATAAGGTACAGGGTAATTATCAGAGATCCGAACGTCACAAAGAAGTGGTTGACATTAATGTACAGGCCTTCCTTTTTACTGTGTATGTCGAGGAGCATTGCATCGGTTACTCCCTCGTAACTACCGATTCCAGCGCCGATAAAAAACATTATGATGAGGTTTACTGAAAATATGCCGGATATATAGAATGTGTAGAATGCAGCCGCAAGGATAAGGCTTCCGAAAAGGAGGATTTTCGGTTTTTCATACACATCCGATAATGCCCCGGTCAGTATGACAGCCAGCATAAACCCGAGATTCTCCACAGCCATAAGGATGCCGATTTGATAGGGTGTAAGACCGATATTCCGGTCGGCCGCGCCGATAATCGTGGATCCGATTCCGACAAACAGCATTGATGCAAATGAAGCTCCGGTTAACGAAGCTTTATTACGTATCATGTTGTGCTCCTTTTCAGCGTTTACGGTTCAATGCGATTATAAATATTTCCCGGCTTTCCTTCCGTGAGCTTCGAGGTTTGAACAGGACAACTCTCCCGTACCACTTTTTAATCGTGCTGATAAATTCTTGAAGATCCTCCCCTTGAAATACCTTTGTCACGACTGTACCATCCGGTATGAGGGCTTTTTGCGCCAGCCGGAAAACAGAGCGGACGAGATTCAGTGAATTCTGAGCATCCGAGAATTTATTACCCGTGGTGTTCGGCATGGCATCGCTTGTAATGAGATCGAACACGCCTATATCTGCAGCGGTGAGTGTGTGTATATCGGCGGAAATGAAGGAGAAGCGGTTGTCCTTCACCTGCATATTCCCGGCAGTATCTACTCCGACAATAGAACCGCGGTCGATCTTTTTCAGCATATACTGTGTCCACGAACCGGGCGCACATCCGATATCGAGGACACGCATCCCTTTTTTTACAATGCCGAACTTTTCATCCATCTCGATAAGTTTGTATACCGACCGCGCCCTGTACTGTTCTAGTTGCGCTTTTTTTGAGTAGTGATCTTTTATGTTTCTCATCATTACAGAGGTTTACTGAATTTGTTCGTGCTGCTAAGCGGTACGCGCAGCTAATACAATGTACAGATAATCGGTAGACAAAACAAATGAAAACCCGGATTCATTCTGTCCATAAAAAGATGGGAAAAAAGATCGGCAATGAAAAAATCGGTGTTTACCGTATCATAGCAGTTGTAAAATCATTCTGTTGACCTTATTATTAATACTACAGCGTAACTTTTGTTTCAAAAGACATTTTAAGTGTATTTTCAGCATGTTTGTGGGCTTGTTTATTACCTTATATTATTAAGAGATTGCAGTAAAATGGTAAAGTTTCGCTGTAGCATTAAGTGGAAGATTCTTCTAAATCGGAGATATGCAATGAAAACGAAAAACCTGTTCAGAGGTTTTAAAAAGCTCTGCTTTTTCTCACGCCTGTGGAGAAACAGCCGGAAATTAGCGGCATTTACACTTATCGAGCTGATGGTGGTAATCGTTATACTGGGTATACTCGCAGCGTTCGTTGTTCCGCGGATAACAAAACGCCCCGAGGATGCCAGGGTCACAAAGGCGAAGATTGAAATATCCAATCTGGAGCAGGCCCTGGAACTGTACTATCTGGACAACGGCAGCTACCCGTCTTCCGAGCAGGGCCTGGAGTCGCTTGTGAAAAAACCATCCTCAGGCGATGAGCCGCAAAATTGGCGGGAAGGGGGATATCTTGTCAAGTCGAGGTTACCGAAAGACCCATGGGGGAACGACTATATGTATGTTTCACCCGGGACACACAA
>CAZGJW010000061.1:0-15221 GCA_964525675.1 uncultured Spirochaetota bacterium | reverse complement strand
TTGACAAAAATATGAGGCGTATCTCCAAAAAGTTTGGTTATAATGTTTTACCTGAAAAAACTTCAGAAATATAAGCTGATTATTTGTCATTTTTCAGAGGCAATAACCCCTTCGTTTTTTAAAAGCATTCATCACTTTATCGTTTTCTCCCTGTATCATTTTAGATTCTGTTTCAAAGAAATAGAGTTTTAAACTTAATGGAAATCTTATTGACAGCATTTTGTATCGAACATATTCTTTCAAAATGGATGTTGATATATTAAAGGGGCTGCTCTCCCCTCCCGACCTCACTTTATTTAACCGGCTGGGATGAACAAAACTTATAATGGATAAAATTATATTGCAGTAATTAACTCGTTACGGAGGTTAACGTTGGAAAAGAAAGAAATCTTGCACACGGCGTATTTAAAAGAAACAGTTTCCCTCATTGCAGACCCCGGAGCCCTGCTGGTGACGCAGCTCGGTCAGGAAAAGCCAAACGTCATGACCATCGGCTGGGGGCTCATCGGCGTTGTGTGGGGCCGTCCGATTTTTACAGTGCTGGTTCGACCATCGCGGTTCAGCTTCCGGTTTATCGATGAAAGCGGTGAATTCACTGTGAATATTCCCTATCCTTCGATGTCCGGAGTGGTCGCATACTGCGGAACCGTTTCCGGCAGGGACTACGATAAGTTCGAGGAAAAATCCCTCACACTCCTTCCCTCCGAAACGGTTTCTCCACCCTTGATTGCAGAATGCGCGATTCATTATGAGTGCAGGGCCGTCCAAATAAATGATGTCGTGCCCGCTTCATTTCCCGACAAAATTATTAAAAAATATTATCCTGAGGATGATTTTCACCGGGTGTTTTTCGGTCATATTCTCCGGGCCAGAGCGGACAGTGCGTTCAGAGAAAGCTTATTGGAGCATATGTGATTAAAATTGGTTTTGGAATCAGGGTGGGATACAGAAAGTAAAAAAAAACACTTGAAGAAAGGATTCAGAATGGACTTGAAAATATTCTTCAGCCGATTTGAGCCTGGATTAATTCTTAAAATGAATAGATATTATAAGACAAAGGCATAAAATAAAAGGTGTGAGGAATAAGCTGTCAGGAATTTAAATTCTAAAGTAGCAATGCTAAAGTACGGTAAATTTGAAATATATAGGAGTATTGTATGCATGAGGAAATTGTAGCTCCACCTGTATTTGGTATCAGGCAGCAAAATGCACTTCTCAGATCCGTGTACAATTGGATGATGCTTGGTTTATTTATTTCAGGTGTTACGGCCTTCCTCATAAGCCTAAGCTCGGGTATTCAACAGTTACTGTTCAGCAGTCCTTTTGTCGTGTGGATTCTACTTATTATAGAGCTTGGGCTGGTTTTTGCCATTTCCAGTGGAATTCGCAGGATGTCGCCTTCTCAGGCGGCCCTCCTATTTATCCTGTTTTCATTTTTAACCGGAGTAAGCCTCTCCTTCATCTTTCTTGTTTATACATCTCATTCCATTGCCGTCACTTTTTTCGTAGCAGGATTAACCTTTGGCTTGACAAGCCTCTACGGTTATATCACCAAGGTAAACCTTGCCTCATGGGGTAATTATTTATTCATGGGACTTATTGGAATTATCATTGCATCAATTATCAATATATTTTTACATAATACAATTATAAGCTGGGTTGTTACTTATCTCGGGGTCATAATTTTTGTAGGACTTACTGCCTACGATACACAAAAAATACGACGGCTTGGAGAAAGTGCTGGGACAGCCGACAAAAACGTGTTTGGCAAATTGGCCGTCATTGGTGCGCTGTCTCTATATTTAGATTTTATAAATTTGTTTCTACTGCTACTGAACATTTTCGGACGGGTCAGAGAATAGGCATATTTCTTTTAATACCGTGCATTTCGGGGGTTATCATAATAGAGCTGCTGTTCAGCGAGAGGCGAATCTTTTTAAAGAAGAAAAGCATATAGAATGTCTACTTACAGATAGTTTATGGGATGATTTGTATGTGATTACTACAATGGGCGTATTTATGAAACCTATTGGTTGAGGCCTGACCGGCTTTGCCTGGGTATATGCACTGGTATTTTTTCTCATTGCCAATTATCTGAAAGTTCACTTTTTCGAGCTGATTGATCACAGTGGAATTAAATTCAGTAGACTGAAAAGAAAGTAGTACGATGACCAGGAAAAAAGTATTCACTATTCTCCTTCCGCTGAGCAGTGCTGCTCTCTTCAGTCTCGCTCTGTGGGTGCTGTATCATGAGTTGAGAAAATACCATCTCCACGATGTGATACAGTACTTTCATGAACTTCCGACGTTTCACATACTCCTTGCAGTTTTGTGCAGCGGAATGAGCTATTTTATGCTTACAATCTACGATACCATGGGTTTTCGGTATATAGAGCACCCGCTTGAGTACAGAAAAATAGCTCTGGCATCGTATATAGGATACGCATTCAGCAACAACATTGGATACCCGATGATCAGCGGAGGCCTTTTACGCTACCGTCTATACACGACATGGGGTTTATCGGCGGTTGAAGTCACCAAGGTTGTTGCTTTCTGCAGTTTTACCTCTATACTCGGATTTTTAACCATTGCAGGCGGTTCCTTCATTCTGAAGCCGGAAACGCTTCCCTCAACGCTACATCTTCCGATGAGCTCGGTACAGCCGGTTGGGTATGTCTTTCTTGGTCTTTTAGTGGCATATTTCTGTCTGATAATTGTTATTAAAAAGGCTATAAAACTGAAAAAGTTCGAGTTCCGGCTTCCTCACCCCTGGCTCTCCGGTTTCCAGGTTGTTATATCCTCTATGGACTGGGCTTTTGCGGGAGGAGTACTTTACTTTCTGCTTCCGAAGGGTGCAGGCGTGTCATACCCGGGTCTGATAGGTTTATTCATGCTTTCAGAATTTGCCGGTATGGTGAGCCGAATCCCCGGAGGGCTCGGTGTATTTGAGATGGTGATGGTACTGCTTCTTCCCCACACGGTTAACCATTCCCAGATACTTGGAGCACTCGTAAGCTTCAGGATTATTTACTACTTTATGCCTCTCGTTGTTGCGGCGGTCGTTCTGGGTTTTTATGAGTTATTACAGAAAAAGGAGGGGATGAAGAGGTTCGCTCTCGGCTTCGGTAAACAGGCTGCTGTCCTTATACCGTATATTTTTGTGGTAATGTCTTTTCTTGCCGGCATCATTTTATTATTCACTGGATCGATGCCCGCATCCCAGAACCGGCTCGCAATGCTTATGAAATATCTCACCTTTACTGTTTTCGAGGTTTCTCATTTTTTAGGCAGTATTGTGGGCATTGTACTGATAATTACCGCATGGAGGCTGAGTCAGAGGCTTAATGCCGCCTATTTTCTTACCGTGGGACTTTTAGGTGCCGGAATTGTTCTGTCATTCCTCAAGGGGTTTCGATATGAAGATGCAATCATCCTTGCGGTTTTCCTTGCAGCTTTGATTCCTGCCCGTCGGCAGTTTTACCGCAGGGCATCTCTCATAGATCAGCCGTTTACACCAGCCTGGTTTTTCACAATTTTTCTTGTTCTCCTCTGTTCGGTCTGGATCGGTATGTTTTCCTATAAGCATGTAGAATATTTAAATGAGCTCTGGTGGAAGTTCAGCCTCTCGGACGATGCTCCCCGTTTCCTTCGCGCCAGCGTCAGGGCTCTTATTGTTCTTTTAATATTTTCTGTTAGTAGGCTTATACGGCCGTATTTTCCAAAGCACAGGAGGCCCCGGAAAGATGAGCTGGATAAAGCATGCGCGATTACTCGGCAATCACCGAAAGCGTATGCAGCTCTCTCTCTGTCTGGAGATAAATCTCTTTTATTCAGCCCATCTCAAATGGCTTTTCTCATGTACGGTATTCATGGGCGGAGCTGGGTTGTGCTGGGTGATCCGGTCGGTCCGAAAGAGGAGTGGGGGGCGTTGCTCCGGCAGTTTCAAGAATTATCGAATCGCTACAACGGATGGCCTGTGTTCTATGAGGTTGAGGGCGATAACCGCAATTTCTACCAGGAGCTTGGCCTGAGCCTTCTCAAATTCGGAGAAGAAGGACGGGTGCCGCTCGAGACTTTTTCTCTTGAGGGAAATACCAGAAAAAGACTTCGGCAAACGTATAATCGTATCAGCCATGAAGGCTGCTTTTTTGAAGTCATCCCTGCGGGGTCTGTTGCGCGGATTATTCCTGAGCTGCGGGAGATATCTGACGACTGGTTGAAAGGGAAACATGGCCGTGAAAAAAGCTTTTCTGTCGGCCATTTTCAGCCCGTGCTGGTATCCAAAATATATTGCAGTACCCCCCGGGTTCGCGCTTCCTAAAATTCTCATTGATATCAATTTTTTGGTATCCGGACGAAACAGCGCTGTAAATACGGGATGATTGGAGAGAGTACGATGAGCAGGGTTTGCAGATCATCCGCTTTTTTATTCATTCTTCTCATCTGGATGCTTCCTCCCGTTATTGTGAAAGGAGATGAAGGGGAAAAGGCGCATCTGGATATTAAAGTGAAAGAAATCAGCGCAAATGTAAGCCCGAAAATTGAATTGTCACTTCCGGGGGGTAGTATATACGAGCACTTTGTGGAAAATTTCAACTATCTGGAAATGACATTTAATCTAAATTACAATTTTCTAGACAACAGCATAGGAGGCGATGTTTCTTTCGCGTATCCCTACAAATGGTTAAAACCGGGATTGACTTTTTCGGATGCTGTCGATTTTGAAAATTATTTCGCCCCGAAGATTTTGGGGAATGATGTATATATTCTGCCCACGGATAAATATATTTCAAGAGAGAGGGGAATAGAGCTCAGTACCCGGTTCGACATACTGTCGAATATGCATTTAACGACTGCATTTCTTGTAAGCGATATTTTTAAGGGGGATTTATCAGAAAATAATATTTTGGATGAAGGGACCGATTTGATTCAGAAACTGAGCGTTGAATATAATACGATTCAGCCAAAGGGAAAGGTAAGGAGACTGGCGTTTGAAGGCCTGTACGCAAGCTCGGTGTTTACATCTCGATTCCGAAACAGATTTTCCAATCCGGTCAGTATCGACAGTGAAAATAAGCTCTTATTTCACTCCGAAATACTTTCTCCGTGGTCTATTGAGGAAAAAGCAAGCGTTAATATACCGGTGAAAATCTGGATGAAGGAGATAGTGGGTTTCTATACGCTCGGGGGTTTTGATTCGATCAGAGGATATGCAGATAATTCAATAAACTCGTTCAGGTTTCTTCTTATTTCGAACAATTTGAAACGGAATATTTTTCCCGATAAGGAAGTGAAGTTCAAGCTGTCGAAGCTTCGTGTATACCTGCATCAGTTTACGCTTTTTTTTCTTCTCGATGAATTGCTGACACAGGACAGGTTGAGCATCCATGCACCTCTGGAGTCATACACAAGCATAGGCAGCGGTGTTTCATTCGTGATGTCGGGTAAAGGGAGAGGGCATTTCCATACAGAACTGTATCTCGCCCAGCCTTTAAAAAATAAGCTCCCTCCGGTTATTTATTTTAAAACATCACTTTTTAGTTTCGAAAAAAAGATGTAATTTTGAGTGTACGAGTAAAAGCCGGATCACCATACATCTGTGTTAAGAGGAGCAAATAATGGGAAAAAAGACCCACTTTTCAATCTGGTATGCTATCGTTGTTATAATGATAGGCAAGTGAACTTCCAAACTTAAAAGGTTCAAACCGACACTTGCCTAATAGTTTTTACCTGTAGAATGCAATGACAGGCAATTTTAACATTATTTAGGCTCATTTATTAATGAAATTCTGGTACAAAATGCCAGAATTCTAATGGATAAAACCATAAAACGAAGATTGACCGCATTGCAAAAGAGCTTTTGAAATCCAAGGTACTCGATGAAAAGACCTTCAAAAAGTTACTGGGAAAGTAAAAGTCGACGTATTGACGCGTGATTGAAAACATCAGAATCAAAGATATTGATGAAGACATAAATCAGAGCTGTTAATTTTACATTGTAATTGACAATTATTCAAATATGGGTCATTATTGTGCAAAGAATCATTGCTGTGATAATTATTATTTTGTTTTATTGGATAGTGTGCTCGCCGACATCACTGATAGAGGAATAAAAGAGAGGAAGAAATGAAAACAGGGCTAAAGGTTTTTATTTTAATTGGAAGCATTATTTTTATCATAATTGCACTTTTTCTGGGTTCACGGATATGGCTCAACTATGTGTGGTTCAACAAACTCGGTTATCTCCATATCTTTACGAGAATTCTGACGACCAAAATCTGGCTGTGGTTTTCTTTCTTTGCGCTGTTTTTACTGTTTTCCGGGCTCAATCTCTACGCCGTCTTTCGTAAGGGGAGTATACAGAGCTTGAAGTTTCAACAGCAGGGCCAGCCCGTAGAGATCAACAGGAAGATGACGGCAATCATTGCGAGCGTTGCCATGTTCTTGATCGCATTGATCATGGCGAGGAGCGGGAGTGGAAAATGGGAGGAGGTGCTCAAGCTTTTCAATAGAACCCAATTCGGTGTTGTCGATCCTCTCTTTCAGCGGGATGCATCGTTCTATGTTTTTGTTTTTCCGGTCTTCATGTTTCTCAAATCATGGATAATGGGCGCTGTCATCGCCACTCTTCTCGTCGTGAGTTTTATCTATCTTTTGTCGGGAAACCTTGCCTACAGTAACAATGTGGTGACCGTGAGTCCGCCATCCAAAAGACATATTCTCATTCTCTTTTTATTCATCGCTCTCGTCATTGCATGGGGATACTGGCTGAAGCGATACAGGCTTCTTCTTTCTCCCCGCGGGTTGGTCTACGGGGCGGTTTACAAAGATGTAAAAATCGTGAGACCCGCCTACATCGTTATGATCGGGGTTTCGCTCTTTACGGCATACATGACCTTCCTTGGAATAAAAAAACTGAATTTCAAACAGCCGCTCATTGGCTACGCTGTTTTGATTGGGGCTACCATTTTTGTCACGGGCATCGTTCCCGGTGTCGTTGAGCAGTTTTCGGTCCGTCCGAACGAGCTTCAAAAAGAGACGCCCTATATCCGGAACAATATAGAGTTTACACGGAAAGGGTTCAACTTCGAGAACATGGAAACCAGTGAGTTTCCCGTCAACAATTCGCTCACCGCTGCTGATTTCACACCGGATACCAATGTTACGAAGTATATTCGGCTGTGGGATCACAGACCTTTGGAAGCGACATACCAGCAGCTGCAGGAGTTCAGGCTATACTATGATTTTCTGAGCGTGGATGTTGACCGTTACCACTTTCCAAACGATCTGCGACAGGTGATGCTTTCTGCACGAGAGATAAATTACGGTAATATTCCACCGAAGGCGCAGACATGGGTAAACCGCACCCTGCAGTACACACACGGGTACGGACTTGCCATGTCACCGGTAAACGAGATAGGTTCAGAAGGGCTTCCAACGTTCTTCATCAAGGATATTCCGCCGAAGATCTTGGTACCGTTGACCCTGGAGAGGCCGGAAATATACTACGGAGAAGAGACGAACCTCCCTGCCATCGCTAATACGAAACTTCCCGAGTTCGACTACCCCAAGGGAGACGCTAACGTGACCACCCACTACGCGGGAACGGGCGGAATACCGATCAAGAACGGCATGCGAAAACTGCTCATGGCCATCAGGCTAAAAACCCTGGAGATAGTGTTTACCAACTACCTCACCGCGGACAGCAGGCTCATGATTTATCGGAATATCATGGAACGCGTTCCGAAGCTCATGCCCTTCCTGATGTACGATCCCGATCCCTATCTTGTGGTATTCGGTGGAAAGCTCTACTGGATAATTGATGCCTATACAACCTCCAATTCCTTTCCCTATTCGACTCCCTTTCAGAATCAGTACAACTACATACGAAACTCGGTGAAGATAACGGTCGACGCCTATACGGGCGATGTTACCTACTACATCATGGACAAGAATGATCCTCTGCTCAAGACCTACGGCAGGATGTTCCCCGGTTCGTTCAAGGATATCAGCACAATGCCCAAAGGCCTTCTCCAGCACATCCGGTACCCCATTTACCTCTTCACCGTGCAGGCTGAGCTCTACCAAACATACCATATGACTGATCCCGTCGTCTTTTACAACAAGGAGGACATGTGGGCGATTCCAAAGGAGATCTATTCGGGTGCCGAGACCGCGGTGATTCCCTACTATGTCATCATCAAGATACCCGAGCTTGATAACACAGAGCAGTATGCCCTTATTCTGCCCTACACTCCGACGGATAAAAACAATATGGTGGCGTGGATAGCTGCCATGTGTGACCCGGATAATTATGGGAAATTCATCGAGTATCAGTTCCCCAAGGAAAAGCTCATCTACGGTCCCATGCAGATAGAGTCGCGAATCGATCAGAATACGGAGATTTCCCAGCTCTTCACTCTGTGGAGCCAGAGGGGGTCGAAGGTCGTCCGCGGGAACATGCTGGTTATTCCCATCAAGGATTCCCTCATTTACGTTGAGCCAGTGTTCCTGGTTGCCGAGAGTAGCGAGCTTCCCGAGCTAAAGCGGGTTATTGTGGGATATCAGGACAAGATTGCATTTGCTCCCAACCTGGAAGCAGCGCTGAGTGATCTTTATGGGGTAATTCCCGGCATTGCTGCAGTGCCACAACAACCTGGAGTGACCGCACTTATTCCCACAGGCCTCCAGAATATCGGCCAGCTCGTGATGGAAGCCCTTTCCACCTATGACGATGCATTTGCGAGCTTGAAGAACGAGGATCTCGAAAGCTTCGGGAAGCTCTTAAAGGAGCTCAAACCGGTGCTCGACGAACTCAAAGCAAGAACAGAGCAAATAATTCCTGAGCCGGTTACGAGTACTGGACAGTGAAAATAAAATGGGTATAGTCTCTATTAAGCAATTGCGTTGACCCGCAATGTTCAAGCTTATGCATCCGTTCACCATCGCGCAAACCGAGAAAGCTCTCTATGATCGGACCACGAAAAAAACGGCATGAGCAACTCATGCACAAACCTTTGCCGGAAGAATGGATGAGTATCATACAACGAAACGTTACTTACTATTCCTGCCTGACACCCGACACCAGGCAGAAGCTTCAAGGACTGATACAGATATTTCTTGCTGAAAAGCACTTCGAAGGATGTGGCGGACTCGATATCACCGATGAGGTTCGCATCACCATAGCGGCTCAGGCATGTATCCTGCTCTTGGGCCACGAAACTGATATCTACCCAAAGCTTCAGACTGTACTGGTGTATCCCCACGCTTACATTGCCTACATGACGCAACGACACTCCGACGGAACAGTTATGGAATCGCTTCAGGTGCGTATCGGTGAAACCTGGTCTCAGGGCTCCCTCGTGCTTGCGTGGGACGATGTCAAGCAGAGTGCCAGTGATGTACACGACGGACACAATGTGGTCTTTCACGAATTCGCACACCAGCTCGATTATGAATCCGGAGCTGCCGAAGGGGCGCCTCGTCTGCCGAACCGCTCGTCCTATATCGCGTGGGCGCGCGTGCTCGGAAAAGAGTATCAGTCGCTCCTGGATAATCTCGAGCATCACCGCAAAACCTTGCTCAACAGTTATGCTGCCACAAACCCGGCCGAATTTTTTGCAGTGGTCACAGAATTCTTCTTCGAAAAACCCGTTCAGCTCAAGAACCGTCACCCCGAGTTGTACGAGCAGCTCAGGATGTTCTATCAGCAGGATCCCGTTTCCATAATGAATGCGTGCTGAAACATTGTGAAGCACAAGACAAGGAGAGATTATGTCTGGTAAAACTTCTACGAAGACGAAAAACAGAGAACAGGACTCTGCACAGGCTGGGAAGCCGGTACTGGAAGGCATTCCGCTCGATCAGTGGTGGAAACGGGTCGGATCTTCGCCGGACGGCCTGAGCCGGGAGGAGGCCCAGAACCGCTTGATCCGGTACGGGTCCAACGAACTGGAGGAGAAAAAGGTGAACCCCGTGCTGAAGTTCCTCTCCTACTTCTGGGGTCCGATCCCCTGGATGATCGAGGTAGCGGCCGTGCTCTCCGCCATCGATCAGCACTGGGTGGACCTCATCATCGTGGCCGTTCTGCTGGTTTTCAACGCCGTGGTGGGTTTCTGGCAGGAGTTCCATGCGGCAAATGCAGTGGAGGCTCTTAAGAAGCAACTGGCCCTGAAGGCCCGGGCAAAACGGGACGGCATCTGGGGGGAGATCGATGCCGCCAACCTGGTATCAGGCGACATCATCCGCCTGCGCCTGGGCGACATCATCCCCGCCGACGTGGTTCTGGCTGAAGGTGACTTTCTCAGTATCGACCAGTCAGCCCTCACCGGCGAGTCCCTCCCTGTGGACAAGAAGGATGGAGATATAGGATACTCCGGCTCTGTGGTCAAGCAGGGAGAGATGGTCGCCTTGGTGGTCGCTACTGGGGTAAACACCTACTTCGGCAAGACCGCGAAGCTCGTCTCCTCGGCGAAGTCGGTCTCACACTTCCAGAAGGCGGTCCTGACCATCGGAGATTACCTAATCTACATGAGCCTGGGACTGGCTGCGATTCTCGTGCTGGTTATGCTTGTGCGCGGCACACACTTTCTCGCTTTAATTCAGTTCGCCCTGATCCTGATCGTGGCTGCCATCCCCGTGGCCATGCCGGCGGTACTTTCCGTCACCATGGCGATCGGGGCAATGGCCCTTGCCAAGATGAAAGCCATCGTCACACGTCTCGTATCCATCGAAGAGACGGCGGGGATCGACGTGCTCTGCTCAGATAAGACCGGTACATTGACCCAGAACAAACTTGTCCTGGGGGAGCCGGCATTGATGGGCGGTAAAAATCCCGGGGACCTGATCCTTGCGGCGGCACTGGCCTCGAAGGTTGAAGACCGGGATGCCATTGATATGGCGATACTGGAAGGGCTTAAAGAGCCCAAGGTACTGGACGGGTACACCCTGAAGAAGTTTGTTCCCTTCGATCCGGTGCACAAACGCACAGAAGCGGAAGTTCAGGGCCCGGACGGGAACACATTCAAGGTCACCAAAGGGGCTCCTCAGGTAATCCTGGATCTCTGTAAACCGGATAAGGATCTGAAAGAACAATCCAACCTCAAGGTCGAGGAGTTCGCCGGACAGGGATACCGCACCCTGGGAGTGGCCAGAAGCAGCGGCTCGGGGAGCTGGAAGTTTCTCGGGCTGCTCCCCCTGTTTGATCCACCGCGAGAAGATTCGGCAGATACGATCCGCCAGGCCCATGAACACGGAATCAAGGTCAAAATGGTGACGGGGGACAACATCGCCATCGCCAGGCAAATCAGCTCTAAGCTGGGGATGGGGACCAACATCCGCACAGCTGATGAGCTTTTTCCAAAAGAGACGGGCACGCACGGCTTTTCCTCGAAAATCGCTAAACAGGTGGAGGAAGCGGACGGCTTTGCACAGGTCTTTCCGGAGCACAAGTTCCATATCGTGGAAGCCCTCCAGGCCCGTGGGCACATCGTAGGCATGACAGGCGACGGGGTGAACGACGCCCCGGCCCTAAAAAAGGCGGATGCCGGGATCGCGGTCAGCGGAGCGACCGATGCCGCGCGGGCCGCCGCCGCCCTGGTGCTCACCGCGCCGGGTCTCTCGGTGATCGTTCGGGCGGTGGAAGCGGCACGCAGGATCTTCGAGCGCATGAACAGCTACGCGATCTACCGTATAACTGAAACTATTCGTATTATGTTATTCGTGACTTTGTGCATGGTCGTCTTCAATTTCTACCCTATCACCACGGTGATGATCATCCTGCTTGCCCTGTTGAACGATCTACCGATCATGACCATCGGCTACGACAACACCTGGCTGGAACCAAAACCAGTGCGCTGGGATATGCATCGTGTTCTCTCCGTGGCCACGGTGCTGGGCATTCTCGGGGTGATTGAGACCTTCGGGCTGTTGCTCGTTGGCAAGTTCCTTCTGAAGCTTGACGTGCCACAATTGCAGTCCTTCATATACCTCAAGCTGGCAGTGGCCGGGCACCTGACACTCTTTGTAGCGCGTACCAAGCGTCCCTTCCTGAGCAAGCCCTATCCGGCGCCCGTGCTCCTGGGCGCTATCCTGGGCACGCAGCTCGTGGCCGCGCTTATCGTAGGATTCGGGTTCATCATAACTGCCATTCCTTGGTCCTACATCGGCCTGGTCTGGGGATACTGCCTGGTGTGGGTGTTTATCGAGGACTTTGTGAAGCTGCGGGTGTATCACCACCTGGCGTTCACCGGTAAGAGACACAGGAAATTCATTGGATTTTCCCATGCGCCGCTTCACCCCTTCGGTGAGCACAGGGGAAAAGAATAGAGGCCTCCCCGGGAGGATTTTGCTGCTTCTTGTTGCCCCCCCGGTTTTCACAACTATACCGGTATGCGATGGGCATCCGTCTATTGGAAGGAAATACTCCATTTCAACAAGGTAGTACTAGATAAAAGAGAGTGAACATGTGAGAAGGAAACATGGATATATATTGACAAAGGCATTCGCACTATGCGGTATCGCAGCTGCTTTCATGGACATTATTATCATTTTTGTACTCGGGGAGCTTCTTCCCCACTACAACCTGTTTTTACAAACAGCAAGTGAGCTCGGCGCCACTGGAAGTTCATACTCTACAGTTATTTCCGTGTGGTGGCTTGTGTACGGGTTTTTGATTGTTGCCTTTTCATATGGCCTCAACAGGGGTCTCAATAAGCTTGGCGGGCTTTGGTGGGTCGGGCCAGTATTGATATCGACCTTTGGTGTGTTCGATGGTATCGGTTCCGGGGTTTTCCAATGCGACCCTGGATGTATGGGGAAAACGCTTATCGGAAAGCTTCATCTTGCGGTAAGCGCTATAGGAACATCGGCGCTCTTGCCTGCCCCGTTCTTCATCTGGCTTAGGATGAGACATGATGAAAGATGGCGGGGATATGGAGCGTTTACTATGACCGTTCAAGGTGTGGCAATTGTAATTTCAATTTTATTTATTTGTATTGAAATACAGAGATTCAGCGGGATTCTCGGGATAAAAGTAGGTTTGTTGCAGCGAATATTTTTAATAATCTATTATATATGGATCATTGTTCTGGCAGTACATTTATTTCAAACAACAGGAGCCAGGAACCGGTTCGAAAAATAGGTAAGTAAATTTGTCAATTTTAGAAGTTGAAAATTATCACTTACCTAATGGTTTTTACCTTAATTTTCCAATGCTTATAAGGACACGGAAAAGTAAAAGACTGTTGTTTTTTGCACTTTTAAATTGTTTACAGCATCTAATCGAAGGAGATATGTGTCTGTAAATCTTCATAACCGAGTTCCTGCACATAGGCAAACAGAGCGGGATTGCCGCCTGTATGGAGGAACAGCACAGTTTCATCTTTTCCGATTTCACCCCTCTTGATGTGATCTCTAAGCCCTGCAAATGCTTTTGATGTATATACCGGGTCGAGGAATATCCCTTCTTCCCTTGCCATCAATTTGATCATCTCGATACCTTCGGCAGTCGGTATGCCGTATGATTTTCCAACATACTCTGACGAGCTGTACACAGCTTTTGAATCGATATTGACATCGAGGCCGAGATTTCGAGCCGCCTGGTTTGCATATCGGCATATGCATTCTGAAGAATCGATATCCCAGACAGCCGGAGTAATGCCAACAATGCGTACACCGCTTCCCAGGGCTCTCTTTCCGATTTCAAGTCCTGCCTGGGTGCTGTCGTATGATGAAACATAGAGCCGGTCTGGGCGGATGTGAAGTTCTTCACACTGTTCGATTATTTCACAAAAGCACTCGACGTATGCGTTGACATCAAGCGTCAGGTCACTGTCGTTTGCCATCCTGACAACAAAGGGGTTTTTGCCCTCTTTTTTGAGGTTGTCGGCAAGCGTATACATTGCCCTGCGCTGGCCGTCCTGATCAGCATCGATAATATGCACCCTGGCACCGGCGATAAGATCGAGGAGGAGGTTGCCCTGTATGTTATCGTCTTTCTTTCCCCTGACACGTCTGAGCACAAGGTGCGTTTCAAGGCCAAGCATATTACACGCGGCCGTGAGCTGCCTGCAGTAATTCGACTGCACCGCTGCACCGCCGATAACACAGTCAGCCCCTTCATTTACAGCCCGGGCAAGGAGAAACTCGAACATTCTCGTTTTATTCCCGCCGAATGCAAGCCCCGTAAGGTCGTCACGTTTTATGTATATTCTTGGGCCGCTGAAAAAATCAGACAGCCTCTTCAATTCATGAAGCGGAGTCGGGAGAACTGCAAGGTGCACCCTCGGAATAGTATTTATCTTTTTTCTCAACTCTTTAATTGTGAGTTTTGACGTCATAACTTTTACTCCTTGTGGTGTACTCCAATTTTTTTAAGTTGCTTTGTAAAAAGTTACCTGTTCACATCCCCATGCATATTCCGGGACAAAAGTGCCACTCATTCCGGTTGAAAAGTGCCACTAAATCCGGAGTAAAAGTGCCACCGATTCCGGCTGAAAAGTGCCAATTTTCAGTTGTTTTCCGGACACTCTAAAGTATACAATTCCATCCTTTTTCCTTAAATATATTCAGCCTGTATTCAGTTGTATAGGATTTAGTATTTTTTTCCGAGCCTGGTCTGAACAAGGTAATGCCGGAGTTCTTTTGAGACCTGTATGTTCATCCCCTTTTCAAGGGCTTCGATCCTTTCTATTTCTTTTTCGGCCTCATCGGTCCTGCCGAGTTTGAGAAGTACAAGCACTTTATTGTACCGTATCTGTACCTGGTTTGGCATATCCCTGAGTGCGGTCTCGAATTGTTCAAGCGCCATTGTGTATCTGCCCTCATTGTACAGTAAAAGTCCGATTCCATTGTGCGCTCTCGGTTCTGAAGGATTTAGGGAGAGCGCACGCGAGTATACATCGAGCGCCTTTTTAATGTTTCCCGTACGGCGAAGATCATCTCCCTCTGTGGCAATATGGGCTGAAAGTGTTTTAACTGCATCATCGAGAAAAATGCGACTAATTCCGTCCTGCGGCGCCAGTTTCAGTGCCCGTTTATAGTATTCTATGGATTGTGAAAAGTTACCGTAATAGGTTTGTATACGGCCCATAATCATGTTCTCACGCGCCTGAAGAAGGGGATTAAGCAGACGCATCACATCCGCATCTCGGGTCACAACCATGTCCCTGAAATATTCACTCGTTTTTTTTCTGCCATACGAAGACACGTGCGCCTGTTTC
>CAZGJW010000060.1:0-15500 GCA_964525675.1 uncultured Spirochaetota bacterium | reverse complement strand
TCAACCACGGCTTGCACGTCGACTCTTCGATTCGAGTGCAAAGCCGATTCGTTAGGCGAGATGTTAAGGCGATAAACGCTGACGTACAATTTCCTCATTAATATCTTCATTATAATAAAAGTAAATAACACAAATACCATTTGCCTCACATAATTTCTTTTTTCGTTTATCTCTTTCCCGTAGTTTCTTTAATGCTTCTTCTCCACCCCAGTGCTCAATAGGCCTGAAATGTTGTATACCTTGATATTCAACTGCTATTCTTTTATTTGGTAAAAAAATATCAATTTCCAAGCCTCCAAGGAAATTAGGTTTAGCATGCATTTGGATAACTTCTGATGGGCACAGAAGACATATAATTTTATAAAGTAAAGTCTCTGAGGGCCAACCTTCTCCAACCCTTGAATAACCAACACTATCCCTGACGAAATTCTCAATCCATCTTTCAACTCGGCTTCTAGCAGACCCTGCTTTTTTAGCTAATATATCTATATCTGCATCATCAGTCATTCGAAGTTTCGAATTATATTGGCTACTTCTATTATTCTCTTCTAGATCAGCCATTTCGATAATATCTTCTAAAATGTCTTGAGGAATGTCTCCTCCAATTTGATCAAGGTAATTTTGATCATAATATGCTTTACGTAGGCCTAATTCCCAAGCACGTTTTTCGATATACCATCCGTATGTTTGCCTAAAGATTCCTCCATACATTGGAACACAATACCTATAGCTTGGTACTTTTTTATTACATATGTGGCATAGTTTTTCTGAAAATCTGAATATCTCTATAGCACTATCAGGTTCTAGTCTGGACTTTTCATCTAGTTGCATATAGATATCAAATAACCTTGTTGATAATACATTTGGATTGAATAAGCTCTTTATTGAATGTTCAAGATATGAATACCAATAGTCGTGACGGTGTAATGCTTCTCTGTGCAACTTCAAGTACATCTTGAATGCGTTTTTAAAGCATGAGCAAAATAATGGTTGAGAGCACTCATCTTTTTGAAATTCGATCCAGGGCCCGCTCCAGGGATAATGTACAATGGGGCTCGGTAAATCTTCTATTGAATATACTCCGCCATATGGAACTCTCAGTGATTTATTTCTTCGTCTATTCATACTATTCCTAATCTCGCCTAACATTCTTTTTTATACTATAGCACTTATTTATATTTTATTTTATAGAACAATATTATTTATGTCAAGATTTAAAAAAATTACTTGACATAGCCCGAGATATTGTAGCATAATTACTAATATTTTATTATTATTTTATAGCATTATAATAAGAGAAATACTTATGCTACAGGCATTTCAGGCATATTTATCAGCAGTAAAGCATGTAAAAGAAAAGCATGTGCCCTATTATTTAAAATGGGTGTCCGACTGTTACAGCTATTGTAATGAATCGGTTGAAAACAGAGTGTCCACCGATAAAAAGCAGGTGTTTCTTAAATACCTCGCAAAACATCATGAAGACTGGCAGGTAAATCAGGCGGATTATGCACTACGGTTGTACCAATTTTTTCTCTCGTCGAAGCAGACAAACACAAAGGAAAATATAACTGATCAATCGGATGTGTGGGACGAATTGGAGAGTGAGACCCATACATCACTACGACTGCGGCACCGGTCTCTGAGTACTGAAAAAACCTATATCGGCTGGCTCCGACGTTTCAGGGGTTTTGTTAAGGAAAAGGCTCCAAATCAGCTCGAGGCGAAGGATTTGCAGGATTTTTTAAGTTACCTTGCTGTTGATAAACTGGTCTCAATATCTACTCAGAACCAGGCATTGAATGCGCTCGTTTTCGTTTACAGGCATGATCTGGACAAAGATATTGAAAATGCGATCGATGCCGTACGGGCACGGCAAAAACGGCGACTCCCTGTTGTTCTTACCGTCAAAGAAGTGGAAAAGATTTTCGATAAGATGTCGGGCCTTCACCGGCTAATGGCAATGCTGACGTACGGGTGCGGTCTTCGCCTGAATGAGTGCCTGAGTCTCCGTATTAAGGATGTTGACTTGGAGCAAAATATTGTTATTGTAAGGTCAGGAAAAGGAGACGAAGACAGGAGGACAGTCCTTCCGGAGAGGGTGAAGGACACGTTAATTGGTCACCTTGACCAGGTAAGGTCCCTGTATGAAAAAGACCGTACGGAAAACCTTAACGGGGTTGCTTTGCCGGGAGCACTTGAAAGAAAATATCCGAATGCCGGGAAAGAATGGGGATGGTTCTGGCTGTTTCCATCGAAATCTCTTTCTATTGATCCGCGTACACGTATAGTGCGGCGGCATCATGTGCACCCGGCTTCTCTGCAGAGGGCATTCAAGGCCGCAGTCGGCAAAACAGATATTGTAAGGCATGTGTCCGTGCACACCCTGCGGCATAGCTTTGCGACGCATCTGCTGGAAAAGGGTTATGACATACGGACCATACAGGAGTTGCTGGGCCATAAACAGCTACAGACTACCATGATATACACACATGTGGCAAAGAAGAATATTCTCGGCGTGCGAAGTCCGCTCGACGGGTGATCCAGCCGGTAAACGGCATTATCAGGATGCAAAACGTCCGTTTTACAAACCGGCTATTAATTCAGCTGTGTATTTTTTGAAAATATTGTACAATAGAAAAACATTATTCGAGAAAAACGATGCGTAATTCCGGATTCATTCAAAAGGTCTATGAAAAGATAGACAAACTCGATCATACGAAGATCAGGGGTATCATTGCCGAGCTTTCAACCGAGAAGGAGCTGTATAAGCTGGTATTCGATTCCATGATCGAGGGTGTTATCGTAACCAACAGCGAGGGCAAGGTACTTCTCATCAACCGGGCGATGGAGGAGTTTATTTCTGTTCCCAAGGGACGGCTGTACTCGCAGGATATAACGGACTGGCATTTCGATCCGGAGATCAGGGAGGTGCTTGACAGTGTCCTTTCCAGTAAGGAGAAGGTACTCGAGAGGGAGATACATCTGAACAGAACGGACAAGACTTTTTCAATAAGCGTGCTGCCGCTTCTGAGCAGTGGTGAACCTGAAGGACATATCATTATACTCGTCGATATCACTGAGAAGAAAACAAAAGAGATTCAGCTCCGCCAGGCGGAGAGCCTCGCTGCACTGACTACTCTGTCTGCCGGAGTCGCCCATGAAATCAAGAATCCGCTCACCTCGATCGACATACACATACAGCTTTTGAAAAAGGAGATAGCGAAACTTGATGAAGAGCAGTCGAGGGATATGAAGAACCTGCTTGTCATTGTCAAGGAAGAGATCGATCGTCTAAACTCAATTGTTCAGGATTTCCTCTTTGCGGTACGGCCTATGAGTATGAGCTTTGAGCGTGAGGATATCAATGCGATTATAGAAGAACTCGCGGAGTTTCTCAAATATGAGCTGATGGAAAAGGAGATCAACCTCGTTCTCGAGCTTGAAAAGGACATTCCGCTCGTAATAGTGGATCAGAAGTATCTGAAGCAGGTTCTGTTGAATATCATGAAAAACTCTATTGAAGCGATACAGGAAAATGGTGAGATACGTATAAATACTCAAGTCAACAGTGACGCTGATGTTGTTGTTCAGGTGTTTGACAACGGAGGGGGCATTTCCGAAAGTAACATCGGGAAGATATTCGAACCCTATTTCACCACGCGAAAGTTCGGAACCGGCCTCGGACTCGTTATCGTATACAAGATAATCAAAGAGTTCGGCGGAGATATAAAGGTTAAAAGTGAGGAGGGCAGGGGTACAGTTTTCACCATAACGCTGCCGGTTCTCGAGAAGAAGAAAAAGCTACTGACCTATGAGGAGAGAGATGAAAGCCAGGCTGTTAATCGTTGATGATGAAAAACATATTCGCGAGGGGCTCGAAAAGGCGCTCAGACCGGAGGGCTTCGATGTTGTCCTTGCCTACGACGGGCAGGAGGCGCTCGAAAAACTCGAAGGAAATGATATCGACCTTATAATCTCAGATCTGAAGATGCCACGCGTGTCGGGCGAGGAGCTCATAAAGGAGATACAGGGACTTTATCCCAATGTGCCAATAATTATTCTGACAGGCCACGGAACGATCGAGAATGCAGTGGAAGCGATGCGGACTGGAGCCTATGATTTTCTTACCAAACCGCTTAATATCGACAAACTCTCCCTTATTGTAAAGCGGGCCCTGGAAAATTCATCACTCAAACGACAGAATGTCGAGCTGCTCAAGCAACTGGAGAAAAAGTACTCCTACGAAAATATAATCGGAAAGAGCGCGCCGATGAAGAAGGTGTTCGAGACCATCGAGCTCGTTGCTCCTTCCCGTGCGAATGTTCTGATATACGGCGAGAGCGGGACAGGGAAGGAGATGATTGCGGACGCCATTCATCACAACAGTCCGAGGAGAGACAAGTCCTATATAAAAGTCCACTGTGCGGCGCTTCCGGAAACCCTGCTGGAAAGTGAGCTCTTCGGCCATGAAAAGGGAGCGTTCACCGGTGCTGTTTCACGAAAAAGAGGGCGGTTCGAGCTTGCAAATCTCGGGTCCATCTTTCTCGATGAAATCGGCGAAATCAGCCTGCAGATGCAGGTGAAGCTGCTTCGAGTCATTCAGCAGCGTGAATTCGAGCGGGTCGGAGGCGAGGAGCCGATCAAGGTCGATGTACGGATTATTTCTGCGACAAACAAGAGCCTGAAAGAGGAGATTACGAAGGGAAATTTCAGAGAGGACCTCTACTATCGGCTCGACGTGGTGTCGATACTGGTGCCGCCGCTCAGAGAGCACAGGGATGATATCCCGCTTATGGTTCACAAATTCATGGAAGAGTTCGAAAAGGAAAACAACAAGGAAATTGAGGGCATCACCAATGGTGCGCTGCAGGCTTTGATGGGATACCGATGGCCGGGGAATGTCCGGGAATTGAGGAATGTAATCGAGAGTATCGTAGTGCTGACAAAGAGAAAAACCATTACCGAAGAGGATCTTCCGCCGTATATTCTTGATAAGGATGAGCAGTCCGCTCTGAAGGTGCTGGCGGGAATGAGTCTCGCAGAGACGGAGAAGCGGTATATACTGTTTACACTGCAGAACGCGGGAGGAAACAAGACAAAGGCCTCGGAAATTCTGAAAATCGGACGGAAAACTCTGCACAGAAAACTCGCGGAGTATGGAATTGCGTGAAAATCGTGTTATAAGTATACAATTTTATGCGAAAATTGTAATATAGTATCATTTTGACACAAATACTTCCGAATTATGAAAAAGGGTAAAGGGGTGATTATTATTTCTTATATATTAATCAGTTACACCCTCCTAGTTTCCTTTCGTGGTATGATAATTGCACTATTAGGAGAGGAACCCAATAATACCCCGTTTCAACAATCAATAAAAGTATTGTACAACCAAAAGGGAGGAAATACCATTGTCAGTTGAGAGACAGTATGCAGATTTCGGCTCGAGTCTCGATGTAAGCTCGCTGTCGGTTTATTTGCGGGAGATCAACAAAATACCTCTTCTTACCAGGGTGCAGGAAGTTCATCTTGCACAAGATGCGAGGGACGGCAGCCAGGATGCGAAGGACAAGCTTATTCAGGCGAATCTTCGTTTCGTGGTGAATGTGGCCAAGAAGTATCAGAACCAGGGCCTAACCCTGAGCGATCTGATCAGTGAGGGAAATCTCGGCCTTATTACTGCGGTCGATAAGTTCGACGTCGATAAAGGATATCATTTTATCTCATATGCGGTGTGGTGGATCAAACAGTCAATTCTAAAGGCGATTTGCGAGAAGTCCAGGATGATCCGTCTTCCGCTCAACAGAGCTAATGAGCTTCTGCAGATAGAGAAGGTGAAGAGAGAGATCAGCAGCAATAAGGACGGCGAAGCCGATATCGACGAAATCGCGGATTTTCTCGATATGGACAAGAGCCGGATTACTGACCTTATCAATGCGTCCAAGGAGTTTGTCTCTCTCGAGACTCCGCTTTCCTCCGACAAAGACGCAAATACCATATCGGACCTCATGGAAGATACGAAAGGTGCAGACCCGGAGGAGGTCCTTATTGATAGAACGCTGCAGGAATCGATTGAACAGGTTCTGTCGACCCTCACTGCGAAGGAATCGGATGTTATAAAGTACCGGTTCGGACTCAATGGGGAGCGGCCGCACTCTCTGAAGGAGATCGGTGATAAGTACAATCTGACCAAAGAACGTATCAGGCAGATTGAAAAGAAGGCCATAAGCAGGCTGCGGCATCCTTCACGGAGCCAGAAGCTGAAAAGTTATGTAAGAGATTGAAGCATCAACACAAAAATCCAAATAGAGATCAGAAGACGATACAAAGCCCCCGAAAGGGGGCTTTTTTTGGGATTTTGGGATCGGCGGAATGCGGTTTGATCCGCTGATGTAGCCCCGTGTCCGTTAGAACAGATTGAGCTGACTGTCAACCTTTTTCTGCCTGCCGTTGAATATAATTTTGTTCCTTTCGAACAGCTCGTCCTCGATGGCGTCGATAAAGGGACTTCTTTTAAGATGCAGCTCTCTGCCGAACAGTCGGCGTCTATTCGTATGGCTGAGGAAGAGGAATTTTTTCGCCCTCGTCATTCCCACATAGAGAAGTCTTTTCTCCTCATCCGGGTTGCTCTCCTGGCCGCTGAATATTGAATACGGGAGAAGGCCGTCCTCACATCCAACAATTATCACGCATTGAAACTCAAGTCCCTTTGCGGCGTGAAGGGTCAATATGGAGACCCTCTCTGAATTATTTCGATACAGGTCGGGGCCCTCTACCAGGTCGGTGTGCTGAAAAAAGGCGTCGAAGTCATCTTTGAACTCCCCGCACAGCTCGTACAGCAGGGTAAAAACCTGCTGATTTTGTTTTACAGGTGTTTTGAAATACAGGTCGACTGCACGGGAGGCTGCTTCCTGCACAGAGCTGCCTGGTCCGAGCAAGTCGGAAAGTTGGTCTGCTTCTTTGAGTATGCCTCGTTTTTTGAGGCGTTTTTGAAGCAGGCGTTGTTCCGGATGTACTGCGAGCTTCAACAGATCGATCACGGAGCGAATCGGTTCTTCTCTATAGAAGGATGCGTTTTTCACACTCTGAAAAGGTACGCTGTGGTTGTTGAAAGCAATTTCCACCTCCTTCATCTGCTCTTTGATCCTGCAGAGCACCGCAAAATCTGAGAGGCTTTCAATCTCTCTTTCTCCCTTTCCCTGAGAAATACTGCTGTCCATGGAAAAGAAACGAAGCCCGCCTATCATCCGTTCAACGGTCCGCGCAGCCCATTCCGCCTCACTCCGATCTGAGTTGTGCTCAACAATCTGCAGCTTTACCCCGGTATCCACGCCCTTGAGAAGACGCCTGTTTTCGCCTCTTTTTTGTATCATAGACGTGGATGCACCGAGTATAAAATCGGAGCATCGATAGCTGGTTTTCAGATTGTAAAGGACTGCGTCCGGGTAGTCCTGCATGAAACGGTGTATGAACCCGGCGTCGGCTCCTCTGAAACTGTATATTGCTTGATTGGGATCACCGATTACAAAAAGATTTGAACCGGTGAAGGGCATGAGCATCCGTATCAACCTGTACTGCGCACAGTTTATGTCCTGGTACTCATCAACGAGCATCCAGCGGTATTTTTGCCGGTACGCTGAAAGCATTTCAGCATCGCTGCTGAAGAGCAGCACGGTAAGGGAGACGAGATCGTCGAAATCGAAGGCATTGTACTCCCGCAGCAGCTCCTCGTACCGGGAATACACGCGCACAGCGGTTTTATCCTTCATATAATTCGGTGGAAAAAGGTTTCTTTTCGCCTTTGAAATTGCGGTGGAAATATCTGAAATTTCCTTTTTATCTGCCGCTTGAGCGATAAGTTCTTTCCTGCCGTCTTCATCGAGAATGGTTAACGGCATTGATCTGCCTGTTTTTCCGATATTCCTGCTTACAATATCCAGGCCGAGCGAATGAAAGGTACATATTTCGGGGGAAGAACCGCCATCAAGCAGCACAGCAAGGCGCCGTTTCATTTCATTACATGCCCTGTTAGTGAATGTAACAGCAAGAATTGATTTTGGGTCGGTGCCGTTCTGGATGAGGCGGGCTATCCTTCCCGTGAGCACCCTTGTTTTACCTGTTCCGGGCCCTGCGATGATCAGTGCGGGGCCGGTTTTGTGCTGCACTGCCTCAAGCTGTTGCGGATCGAAGTTAGGGAATATACTACCGATTGCTTTTTTATTTTCAGGAGGTTCTTTTCCAAAAATCTCCCCGGCCGCTCTTTCTTTACCACTCACCGTTTCGTGTGTATACTGGCCAAAGATAAAACCCCCGTCGACATCACCCCGATTGTGGACAATTAGCGCTTCCGGGTTATTATCCGGGTCCGGCCTGCCTGTTTCTGCACGTGCATTCTGTAAACGTTTGGGAAGGGCTGCCGGTGGAGGCATTTTCTGCGAAAACAGCAGATGTGCCGGGGTACATGATTTGCCCTTGTCATTCCTGAATACCCGTATTTTTCCGAATTCTCCGTCATAGCCCTCCGAAATAAACACATCCCCCGCACGCATGCGTCTTATCCCTTCAGCAAGCAGCTCCCCGCCGAACGATCGAATGTCATCGACAGGGATGTCGAGGAGAATCCCAAGTTCCGGGCCTCCCCGGTATATGAGGGAATTATACATGGTTTGAACCTTTTTTGATCCGGGACCGACACCGGTTATTTCAGACAGTATCTCCTTGAGCGGTATCAGTGAGTAAAAGGGCGTTTTATCCCCGCCCGGTTCTTTTCTATCTGCGAGCTGCACCACGCGGCTCATTACCCCGACCGTCATCTGCTTGCCGCACACGGGGCATTTGAATCCTGTTTCCAGGGATTCGGAAGGGGACATTCTGACACCGCATTTTCTATGCCCGTCGTAATGGTACTTTCCCTCCTGCGGAAAGAATTCAATGGTCCCCTTGAATCCTCTGCCTTTCTCCTTCAGCGCACCGATTATTGCGTTAAAGTTTAAAGCGGTGTCGAACAGGTTTGCCTCGCGGCCGAGCTTTTCCGGTGAATGGGCATCGGAGTTGGAAACGAGCGTATACCTGTCGAGAAAACTGCAGAGCCGGTTCATGGGCGGGTCTGATGAGAGTCCGGTTTCAACCGCATGGATATGGTTGAAGAGATCACCGTAACATTCCTCGATTGAATCGAACCCCGATTGAGCCCCTAGTGCGGAGAACCACGGTGTCCAGATATGGGATGGAACAAAGAAGCATTGTTCTGAGCTTTCGAGTGCGATTTCGAGCAGGTCGCGGGAATCAAGTCCGAGTATTGGTCTGCCGTCGGACGTTATGTTTCCAATTTTGCCCAGTTTTCCCTGTATTCTTCTCGCGATTGAGAAATTCGGTGCGAATATAAGGTTGTGCACCTTGCGAACACTGTCTCCCTTTTTATAGATGCTGCTTATCTCAGCGGTAAGAAGAAAGCGGACATCATGTTCTGGCAGGAGCACATCGGTCCGTTTTCTGTACTCTGATTTCAGCACATAGAGTCCCGACCCTACCGGATATAGCTTTTCCTCGAGCTCGGCAAGCCATCCCGGATGGGTAAAATCACCGGTTCCGACTACCGTAATGCCCTTTATCCGGGCCCAGTAGTCGATATATTCGGGAGTGAGGTTTTTACTCGTGGCAATCGAGTAATGGGAATGTATATGAAAATCACCGATAAATCGCACGTACGGTCCCTGGTTTGAATAAAATGAAAGTACTACTCAATGATAAAGTGTCCGGGTAATACCTGAAGCTGGCAGCCGTCAGTCGTAATCCCACTCGACCATTGTATCGATTTTCGCTCTGTCTGATGCCCTGATCTCGGTCTGCTTGGAGCCCATCTCCAGATAGGCGTATTTGTTCTTGAAAGAGCTCTTCTTCTTTACGGCGCTCAGGTAGTACACCTTGCCAATATTGTTGTAGGCGGAGAAGTACCCTCCGTCGAGACTTACGGCCTTTTCCAGGTTCTTCAAGGCTTCTTTGTATTTACCATACCGGGCGTAGGTAACGCCCAGTTTGTTGTATAGTTTTGCACTTTTTGGGTTTGTGCTTATTTCATTCTGTATGGCGGCAATCTTCTTGTCCATTTCACTTCCGACCAGGTTTTTGATGTCCTTCTCGTAGAGTCATGCTATCTGTCCCTTCGTTGGGACGTCGGGCTCCCAGCCGAACTCCTCCAGTGTTACCGGCACGTACTCATTCCAGGCTTCGGTTGAGAGATAGAACCCAACCTCCTGATTGTTTGAAAGTGTGGCGTTCAGCTCCTTTGCTCCCTCCTTCCATGCCTGCACGAACGGTTCGCCCGCAAGGGTTATCTCAACCGGAATCCACACATTTTCGTTCTTTTCGACGAAGAGGCTTCTGTCATCGGTAATCTCGCGATAGTCGTAGCGTGAAACACACGTATCGAACATCATAAATATATGCCCTGGGATAGTGATAAACGCTGTACTGATTCCGATGTTTTCAAGCAGTGAGCAGTACAGGGCGGTCATGTCGTCGCAGTCGCCGGTTTTAAACCTGAGTGTTTCCCGCGGATACTGGATATAATCGACAGCCTCTTTGTTAGCCTCCTTGTTCTCTGAAAACTTGGTAAGCGGAGAAAAGCGGTTTGATCGTTATATCCCCTATTTCTATACTTCTGTCATACCCCCGCTCCTCCGGGTTTTTGCCGAACCGGTAGTTGACTGCCCCCAGCAAAGAGAGGGCAGGCGTCTTTTTATCTTTTGAAAGATAGTTAATATAACTGACCGATGCGTTCATGTTGAAGTTATAGGTTATCACAAAATCGAGGCCGACCGCCCCCTTTAAATACGGATTGCTAGCCTTTGCAACGAGCTGGTTTGCATTTTGATACGAGCCTGTTGAAATAGTACCCGCCTCCTGCGATTGTGTTGAGCTCGATAAACTTGAAGACAGGAATGTTGTAGGAGGCATTCACACCTATACCGTAGAAGGAGGACAGCACATCTTTGTTGGTTTTCAGGCGAAATCCTGAAAATGAAAACTCTGGCTGCAGGAGAAAGTTGTTGATGAGCTTCGGGTTGTAGTTCATAAAGATGTTTGTATTGATTCCTCCATTCAGCACATCGGCCTGCGTACCCATGGGCATTATATACCCTGCTCTTGCGCCGAGTGTGAGGGTATACGGCGGCGATACCTCCTTTGCGAGAAGTGTAACAGGGATAAGCAGTAAAAGGAGTACTAGAATGAATAGTAATACATATGTCATTTTCATTTTTTTCCTCCGGGCAGCGAAAATATTGAATACAGATTCAAACGCCGGTTCAGCTCACCTGAGGCTGGCTGATAAAATGGTATCATATATCCATGAAAATTCAAATGGTATTGCGGAGGCATGAAAGAATTCAACGCTGTCGCCGACAGTGCTTCTCCAGAATACGACGCCTGTTTAATGAAGCGACCTGTTCGGTACTCTTCAAAGGCCGTCAGCAGTTCTTCATCAGTGTTCATGACAATTGGGCCGCGCCACGCTATTGGTTCTCTGACCGGTTTTCCTGAAACAAGCAGAAAGCGCACAGGGTCCTCTGCAGTCGATATACGAACCCCATAGCCGTTTTCATACACGATAAGATTCTCGGGATTGACAGGGTGAGTCATCTCCTCGCCGAAAAGAGCGCTGCCGGTGAGAGTGTAGGTAAATACTGTATGGCCTGGTTCCACCAGATGTATGTACTCTGTATTCGGGTTGACATTTATATCGAGGTACTGCGGGCCTGTGACTATATCTCGCACCTGTCCCTCAACGCCGTCTGCCGAAACGCAGACAACCCTTATTTCTACTCCATTTTGCGCTGAATGTACGGGAATTTCATCCGCCGCAACCTCCTGATAACGGGGGGGGCATCATTTTACTGCTCGAAGGGAGGTTTACCCAGAGCTGAAAACCCCAGAGCATGCCGTCTGAGGGTTTTGGCATTTCCTGGTGAATGATGCTGCTTCCTGCCGTCATCCACTATGTCTTTACGCTATTTTCTTTGAAACCGTGCAGGCCTGTTAGTATAATGTACTGAAGGGTGCGTGAACACGTGCAGAGACCTTATATTTAACCGAAGCGGTCCGAGTTTCTGATGAAGAATATACATTTCATAGGAGTTAGCGGTATCGGGGTGAGTGCAGTGGCCCGAATAGTAATGGAGTCCGGCATGCACGCAAGTGGTTCCGCTATCGAGGAAAACGAGCTCACAATTGGGCTTCAGAAGCGGGGAATGGAGTTTCACCTCGGGCATAAACCGGAATATCTCGGCAATCCGGATGCAGTTGTGAAGAGCGCCGCTGTTCCGGAGAGCAACCCGGAGGTGCAGGAAGCCAAAAAACGCGGAATCCCGGTCTACCTGTACGCTCAGTACCTTGGAATGCTCATGAGCAGGCGGCAGGGGATTGCCGTTGCCGGGACTCACGGTAAAACAACGACAACCGCAATGCTTGCCAGGATATTTTCAGACGCAGGTTTAAACCCCGCTGTTGTGTGCGGCGGTGTAATGAGTGATTTTTCATCCAATGCCCTGCACGGCGGGGGTGAATACTTTATTGCTGAAGCGTGTGAGTTCAACCGCTCTTTCCTCAATCTGAAGAAGCGGTACTCGATTGTAACGAATATTGAACCTGACCACCTTGATTATTACCGCGATATTGATGATATAAAGACCGCGTTTGGTGATTTTCTGCGTAGCACCGACAGCAGGGGTTTTTCCATCATAAATGGAGATGATCTAAATGTGACAGATATTTTGAAGGCTGAACCAGATATAATAGACCGCTGTATCAATGTGGGAGAAGCCGAATCGAACGAATTCAGAATCTCCCGTATCAGGAATAAAAACGGCCGGTACTCTTTCGACCTTGCCGAAAACGGCGCAATAGTACTGTCGATTGATCTTTCGTTGCCGGGGCGGTTCAACTGCATGAATGCAGCCCTTGCCTCTGTATGCTCATTCCGTATCGGGATTGATGTTGAATGCATCTGTCAGGCACTCAAAACGTTTAAAGGTATTGAAAGAAGGTTCGAGCTTCTGGGACAGATATACGACTGTCCCGTGTACAGTGATTATGCCCATCATCCAACGGAAATCAGGGAGACGATTGCAACATTGCGGCAATTGTACTCCTCGAAGAAAATCATCACTGTCTTTCAACCCCACCAGTACTCTCGAACCCGGTATCTGTTCGATGGATTCGTCAGCGCACTCAACACTGCCGACGGGATTCTGCTCACCGATATATACAGACAGCGCGATAGTGAGCAGTATGTACGCTCTGTTTCCGGGAGGGACCTTTATGCGGGCCTGAAGAAGGGCAGAGGGGGGTCGGTGTGGTTCGTGGAAGAGAAGAAGGATATTCCCGATTTTATCGAACGGATGCAGTTCAGGGATGCAGTGCTTGTTTTTATGGGAGCAGGCGATATTGATGCTGTTGCACGAGATTGTGTTCGCCTTTTTTCATGATTCTCTGTATCTTCATGAAGGCAAGGGGGTGCGCCGTGAATATATGTGCTCATTGCGGAAAGGAAGTTGTTTTAAGCGGTAGAGTGATGCGGGAAAGTATTTGTCCGCACTGCAGGGCATATCTTCACAGCTGTGTGAACTGCAAATTCTACAGTCCGGGCCGTCACAACGACTGCATAGAACCGCAGGCTGAGTTCGTTGGTGACAAGCGAACCGCAAACTTTTGTGATTTTTTTATATTCCTGGAGTCAGCAGCGCAGGGTCTGGACCGAATGCAAAAGAAGAAAAACGAGGCTCGCGACAGGTTCGACAAACTGTTCGGAGGATGATACAGACGCCTGTCCGGACCTTTTGGAGTACCCATGCAATCGCCTAGCCGACCTGTGGCATAACAGGGGGATAGATGTCTGAACTGAAAGTCAAAAACGCAATAATCAGTGTTTCTGATAAAACAGGCCTCGAGAAGCTGGCAAACGGACTCCATGCGCAGGGTGTTCGTATATTTTCAACAGGCGGGACCTCTCGTGTATTGACTGAAGCCGGTGTTCCGGTTACAAAGATATCAGACTATACCGGATTTCCGGAAATACTAGACGGAAGAGTAAAAAGCCTCCATCCAAAGATACACGGCGGTATACTCGCCAGAAAGGATGACCCTGAACATCTGAAGCAGATGGAGAAAAACGGCATTATCCCCTTCGACCTGGTAGTGATCAATCTATATCCTTTCGAGGAAGTAATAAAAAAACCGGGTACAACCGTCGAAGAAGCAATAGAAAACATAGATATCGGCGGTCCGTCAATGCTCAGGTCATCTGCAAAGAATTACAAATATGTATGTGTTGTCCCGGATCCTCGATATTATGATCAGGTGCTGAAAGAGCTTGAGGACAAGGGATCTATTTCCTACGCCACGAGAGCGCAGTTGGCCATGGCCGTGTTCGAAAAAACTTCCTACTACGACGGCCTTATTGGAAGCTATATACATAGTGAGATAGTACACAGAGGCGTGGATGTGTTTCCTGATTCCGTGAGTTTTTATTTCAAAAAGAAGCAGGGCTTACGATACGGAGAAAACCCTCATCAGCGTGCAGCCTTCTATACAGATCCTGATATCAGGGTAAGTGGTGTTGCACAGGCTATCAAACGTCAGGGAAAGGAGCTTTCCTTTAACAATATACTGGACATTGAGTCTGCATTCGAGATTGTGAAAGAGTTTGACATACCGGCCTGCAGTGTAATTAAGCATACAAATCCGTGCGGGGCAGCATGCTCACACTCCCTTGTTCAAGCCTTCAAAGATGCCCATGCATGTGATCCGGTTTCCGCGTTTGGAAGTACAATCGGGTGCAACAAAAAGGTGGGAAGCGATACTGCCCGTGCGATACTGGACACAGGGTTCGTGGAGTGCATTATAGCCCCTGCATTCGATGAATCTGCCATGAAGGTTTTTTCTGCAAAGAAAAATCTCCGTATACTGCAGACTGGTAATTTCGTAAAGGAAAATGAGGTTTATGATTACGATATGAAAAGGGTTATCGGCGGTGTGCTGATACAATCAAGAGATAGGCCAGATGTCTCGGGAGGAGAAATTGTCGCAGCTACTGTTAAGAAGGTAACTGAAGAGCAGCTCGATACACTGCTATTCGCATGGAAGATTGCGAAGCACGTTAAATCCAACGCTATCGTTCTTGCTCAGCCGTCGGATACCGGCGCAAAAACGGTGGGGATAGGAGCTGGTCAAATGAGCAGGGTTGACGCAGCCTTTCTTGCCGTTTCAAAAGCGGGTGATCGGGCAAGCGGGGCTGTCCTTGCATCGGATGCTTTCTTTCCTAAGCCGGATGCAATCGAGCTCATAGCGAAACACGGTATTACCGCAGTTATTCAGCCTGGTGGTTCGATCCGGGATGATGATGTCGTTGCTGCATGCGACAGGGCAGGTATTGCAATGGTGTATACAGGCATGAGACATTTCAGACATTGAGGGCTGCTGTACAGGATAGGAGTTGTATC
>CAZGJW010000059.1:0-15543 GCA_964525675.1 uncultured Spirochaetota bacterium | reverse complement strand
CCGGCGGCGCCGTTTACCACACGATGATCAAATGTCGCTCCAAACGTCATTTTTTCCCTGATTGCAACCGCTCCGTTCCATATACCGGGTGCTTCTGTTACAGCTCCCATGTATACAATTGCGACTTGCGGCTGTACTATTACCGATGTTGCATAGGTTGTCGCAAACATCCCGACATTCGTCAGCGTAATCGTGCCTCCCTCCACATCAGCAGTCTCAAGGTTTTCCTCACGCGTTTTCCGTACCAGCTCCTCAAGTTCTTTCGTCAGTTCCAGTACCGACTTTCCACGCACATTGTTTACCACCGGCACAAGAAGTTTCTCACCGAGATCCACCGCTATTCCTATATTCAGATCCTCCTTTATGGTATACCCGTTTCCATCACACCATGTATTTATTAAAGGCTCATCTTCAATACCTGCCTCGATCGCTTTCATCATAAAGTGCAGATAGGTTACGTGAAGGCCCTCTCTGGCCCGCAGTCTGTCGATAACCGCTCTGAGCTCAGTCACATCCGCTTCAACAGACATCATGTAATGGGGCACCTCGGTCGTGCTCTTAACCATGCGGTCAGCTATCACCTTACGCCAGCCGGTAAACTCCACCCTCCTCTCTTCCCTGCCCGTGAGTCCAACTTTCAAAGCCTTTTGTTCTGCACCGATACTGATCCTTTTTCCTTCTTTACCCTTTATTTTTTCCAGATAGGAAAGCACGTCCTTCTTGATAATTCTTCCACCGGGGCCGGTTCCCTCTTTTATCACGGATATATCAATACCGTGCACCCTGGCAGTTGCCTTGGCGGCGGGTGAAATCCTTCTCCCATCACTTGCAAACCCTGTATCAGCAACTTTACCGATGTGATCGATCTCTGTATCCGCATCTTTTTTTATACTCTTTTCAGGACTTTCCTTTTCAGGACTTTCAGATATTTTCTCGCCCGATTCTGCAATAATACCGAGAACATCGCCGACAGGAACAACCTCACCAGCATCATACCGAACTTCTTGGAGCACGCCCTTCCCTTCGGCAGGAAGATCAACAGTTATTTTGTCCGTCTCCACGCTCACCACATTTTCGCCCTCGTTCACCGTGTCCCCGATCTTTTTGTACCACTCTATTACCGTGCCCTCCGTTATACTGAATCCAGCCTCGGGCATCCGTACTTCAATCATCTTTCCCTCCTCATCAGAACCGTATCACCTCGCTGACCGCATCCACGATCTTTTTCACATCGGGCAGGTAATACTCCTCCATTTTGTTCCAGTTGGGAATCGGGGTAAAGGGCGCGCCTACCCTTTTTACCGGGCCGTCCAGGTAATCTATTGCTTTATCAGCGACTATCCCGGCGATTTCCCCTCCGTAGCCTCCGAATACGGGAGCCTCGTGCACTATCACTATACGCCCTGTTTTTTTAACCGATTCCAGTATCAGTTCCTCGTCAAGCGGCAGTATCGTCCTGGGATCCAGCACCTCCACGGAAACTCCATTCTTCGCAAACTCATCTGCCGCCTCGAGCGACTTTTTGACCATCGCCCCTGTCGCCACTATCGTCACATCCTCCCCCGCCCGCTTGACCGCCCCCTTTCCGAGCGGTATCAGCACCTCCTCGTCCGGCACAGGACCGCTGGAGCGTTTATACAGCAGCTTGTGCTCCATAAACATGATGGGATCATTGTCCCGAATCGATGTCTTCAAAAGCCCCTTTGCATCCGCCGGATCCGAAGGCATCACCACCTTCAATCCCGGCACGTGGGCCAGCCATGCCTCGAAACTCTGGGAGTGATGAAACCCCGCTCCTATGCCTCCGCCGTACGCCGTTCTGTACACAATCGGCACATCGACTTCTCCATTCAAAACCCAGCGCATCTTCGCGACATTGTTTACGAGCTGATCCATAATTATCGATATGAAATCTCCGAACATTATCTCAGCAATCGGCCGCAGCCCCACAAGCGCAGCTCCAAGCGCAGCTCCCGTTATCGCCACCTCCGAAAGGGGTGTGTCTATCACGCGTTCTTCTCCGAATTTCTCAAAGAGTCCCCTCGTTGCGCCGAATATTCCACCGCCGCCGTAGCCTATCCTGATATCCTCTCCAAAGACAAACACCTTTTCATCCCTGGCCATCTCTTCTACCAGGGCTTCGTTTATCGCCTCTACGTAGGTCATCTCTCTCATTTGTTTCATAGTTCATCCTTTTCAATGAGGAATCCAGTCATTCCCGACCGATGGATTTGAACCTCACGAGCTCCACTTCAAATTTGGTTCTATCACCCCTGTGCAGCGCGTGGAAGTATTCAAGAGGTCTCTCGTCCCTGAGGTAACTGACACTCTCCAGCTCGATCAGGGGTGACCCCACATCTATATTCAGAAGTGAGGCTTCATATTCATTCGCAAGCTCAACACCGATATACCTGTGCCCTCTGAAAATTTCTACTCCACAGTTTTTTTCAAGAAAAGAATAGAGAGACCTGTTTTCCAGGTCAGCATTCAGCAGCTTCGGGCAGATTTCCTGCGGCACGTAGGTTGTGACGTATACTGAAGGTTCATCATCCAGCCTCCGGATACGGCTGATTGTAACAACCGGGGTGCCTTCTTCTACTCGCAATTTGTGGGAAACACTATGGGAAGCAGGGATCAATTCCTGTTTCAATATATGTGTTGATACCCTGTATCCCCGCTTAACCATATCCTCATAGAATCCGGAGAGACTCTGTACAAACCCTTCAATTATCCTGGGTTGTGAAATGAAGGTTCCTTTTCCCTTTTCTGTTGTCAAGTAGCCTTCATTTTGCAGTTCCTTTATTGTCTGCCGCACGACAGTTCTGCTTATATTATACGTATCGCAAAATTCCGCCTCGGAAGGCAGCTTCTGTCCCTGTTTCAGTCTGCCCGATCGAATTTCGCCGAGTAAAAAAAGTTTGAGCTGATGATAGTAGGGTACGGCACTCTCTCTATCGATTTTGAATTCCCCACTCGGGTTATCATTACTCATCGTATTCCTTTCATCGACTTGTTTTTTTACTTCACTGTCCCGGCAGGATCCCCCACCAAAGAATTATGTAAAGCCGGGGACAAGCAGGCAGGGATCCTCCGCCACCGATTTGTGAGTTTCAATCACGAATCCATCAGATACCCGCCGTTAACACCAATAATCTGACCTGTTATAAAATCCGCTTCATCCGATACGAGAAACAGCGCAGCTACAGCAATGTCTCTGGGGGTACCAAGTCGCCTGACGGGTATTGCTTCCCGCATCTTTTCTCTCTTTTTGTCATCCCAGTAATCCATCATTGGGGTTATTACGGCATGTGGTGCTATTGCATTGACATTTATTCCAAACGGACCAAGCTGGCGTGCCAGAGATTTCGTCAGTACCGACAGAGCCCCTTTTGAAGGTCCGTAACAGGGTGCAGTCGAATGATCACCGCGCTGACCAGCTATTGATGATATGTTGATGATTTTCCCGTATTTTTGCCTTTTCATGATCGGCACGACTTCTCTGGAGCAGTAAAATGCACCGAAAAAATTAACCTGAAAAACTCGTTCTAAAGTTTCATCCGTTATCTCCTCGATCTGTCCGAAGGGTAAAATTCCGGCATTGTTCACGAGAATATCGATTCGGCCGAAATTCTTCAAGCATGTACCGATCATTTTTTTCACTTCTGCCGATTTTGACACGTTCGCCTTCTGAGCAATCGCAGTGCCTCCCTTACGCAGAATTTCTGAAACAACCTCGTTTGCTTTTTCTTCTGATTTAGAATAATTTATAAGTATACGTGCCCCTTTCTCAGCAAAAAGCAGCGCGATGGATTTGCCGATACCATAACTGGAACCTGTCACGATCACCGACTTTCCACTTAATTCTGCCATACATCAGGTCTCCTGTATAAATGAACCATTCAAGCGATTGAATAAAACCCGCTTGACAGGAACAATATAATCATGTTATCCTATTATCCTGTAATCATATGTGATAGTTTATCACTTTTTTTTGTGCTGTCAAGAGAAAAAACGGTTTTTTTCTGATGGAGATGCTAATGCGCGGTCTTAACAAAGTCGCTATTTTGGGTGGTAACGGTACAATGGGGTCACTCTCCGGTGGTATATTCGCTCAGGCAGACATTCCCTGCTTATATTTCGAGCGTACAGCTGAAGAGGCAAAGTATGGCATTGAAAAAGCAGTAAAACAGGCAAAAAGTGCAATTTTACGGGAGTATATCATTCCCAAAACGTACAACGACCTCGAAAAAGAACTACCTGACTGCGACTGGATTTTAGAAGCCTTATCCGAAAACATTGATCTGAAAAGGGGGTATCTGGAAAAAGTCGACAAATCCCGTAAGCGTGGAAGTGTTGTTTCAACAATCTCTTCGGGCCTTTCTATTGAAGAACTGGCGCAAAATCGAAGCAGCGACTTCAAAGCACACTTTCTCGGCATGCACTTTTTCAATCCGCCCGGCAAGCTCATCGCCAATGAGCTCATATACCATACCGACAACTCAGAGACGTTCAAAAAGAATATCTATGAATTTTGTGAAAAAGTACTGAGGCGGGCCAACATCATTGTACGCAATATTGCAGGATTTGCGGGCAACAGAATAGGATTTCAGCTTTTAAACGAGGCGGCTGTATATGCAGAGCTTCTCGGAGTCGACAGGATGGATTACCTGATCGGGCCGTACACGGGCAGGACACTGCCTCCACTTGCAACACTCGACCTCGTCGGCCTGGATGTTCACCGTGCAATCGTGCAGAACATATACCAGAAAACCAATGATGAGAGGCATGAAACCTTTAGAATGCCCGGGTATCTGCAGAAAATGATAGACCGCAATATGCTGGGAATGAAAACACCGTCAAACGGTGGATTCTACTTTAAAGACGAAAATAAGGAAAGGTACATCCTCGAACCTTCAACTCTAAAATATCGTAGAACCAGGCATGTAAACAGTGAAGTTATAGAACATGTAAAGCAGCACATTCACGACGGAAACTATAAAAAAGCGGTATCGGTACTTAAAAACGACAAATCCGAAGAGGCATCTATAGCGCGACATTTCATCCTCGGATATGTTTCGTTCAGCTTTTTCAGAGTCGGCGAGGTCACTCCAGAAGAAAACGGCATACATGGAATCGACAGGGTTATGGCATACGGATTCTCATGGATGCCCCCGTCAGGCTGGGTTGATTTCCTGGGCGGGCCCAAAGAAACCGTACGCCTGATAGAGGAGGCGGACCTGCCTGTTCCCGAAGCATTACGCAACCTGCCGGAAGAAAAGTTGTGCAAAATACCAGACATACCGCGATTTTTAATCGCTGTCTAATACCGGCTGCATAACAGGAGAAAACATATGCAGAAGAGAGTCTATATACTCGGCGGGTTCCAAACAGACTTTGCGCGAAACTGGACGCGGGAAGGAAAGAGTGTACAGGCCATGATAAACGAGGTGATGGAGGGAGCATTTGCTGCCGCAAATATCGAGCCCGTGGAGATACAGGCTGCCCATGTCGGCAATTTTGCCGGAGAATTATTTACCATGCAGGCTCATTTCGGCGCACTTGTTTTAAACTACGATCCTGTGCTGCGCGGCATTCCCACAGCACGGCATGAAGCTGCCTGCGCATCCGGGTCGATTGCGGCCCTTGCCGCGAGAACTGAAATCGAAGCCGGCCTTCACGACCTTGTACTCGTGCTCGGTGTTGAGCTCATGAAAAGCGTCGATTCAAAAAGGGGCGGTGATTATCTTGGGACAGCGGCATGGTATGAAAAGGAGTGTAAGGGGATTAGTTTTCCATTTCCAAAGCTTTTCGACCGCATCTATGATCTCTACAACGAACTGTACGGTGTTGACTATGAGCATCTGGCGCAGATCTCAGCCATTAATTACGCGAATGCAAAGAGAAACCCGAAAGCGCAGACAAGAGACTGGTATATGAATAAGCAGCACGCCTGCAGCACAGGCGAGTTCAACAAGGCCATCGGGAACACGCTTCGAGCAACGGACTGCTGCCAGGTGACGGACGGCGCTGCCGTTGTATTTCTTTGTTCACAGGACTATGCCGAAAGCTATTGTGCCAGGCACAGCTTGAACCTGGATGATATTCCGTACATACAGGGTTGGGGCCATAAAACCGCTCCCATCCTGATCGACGACAAAATAGAGGACGCCAGAAAAAATGAGTACGCATTGCCCTACACACGCCGGGCGATTCTCGATGCGTACACCCGTGCCGGAATCAGCGGGATCAAGGAGATCTCATGCATAGAAACCCATGACTGCTTTACCATCACGGAATATGCCGCAATCGAGCACCTTGGCTTCACAAAACCCGGCGAAGGCTGGAAAGCGATTGAAGACGGGGTTATAGAGTTCGACGGCAGCTGTCCCATCAACCCATCTGGGGGATTGATCGGTGGGGGACATCCGGTTGGTGCAACCGGAACGAGGCAGCTTCTCGACGCATGCCTGCAGGTCACGGGCAAGGCCGGCGACTACCAGGTGCCCGGTGCAAAGAGGGTTGCGACCCTCAACATCGGCGGTTCTGCAACGACGAATGTCGTTCATATTATTGGCGCAGGCAATTAATATGTGGATCGCAAATCAGCAGTTGAGGAGGCGCACTTTCATGCTGACGGTTGTTCTACTTTAGAAAGTCCAGCATAAGAAAATCAGAAAGTAACGACCACCTTGATTACCTCGAGCTCCCTGGAGGAAGCGATTTCAACCGCCTCTTCCACATTCGGAAAGGGAATGGTGTGTGTAATCAGCTTTTTAGTGTCAACCTGTTTGTCCCGTATCAGCTCGAAGGCCCTTGGAAACCCCCAGTTCGGTATGGCATGTGAGGCGATGAGCCTCAGCTTTTTAAAATGAAAGCTGTTTGCGTTGAATGCCAGTGTCTCCTCTGAGAAGCTTATCCCGTTGTATACAACCCACGCTCCGAAACTGGCAAGCTCCAGGGTATCGGGTATGGTCGAAGGCGGTGAAGTAACGATTATCCTCTGAAATCCCCCGGGAAATTCCCCCTTAATCTCTTCTTTCCACCCCGGTTCGTCCGTGTCGTAAACCCGGTCAGCGCCCATTAGAGATGCGGCCTGGATGCGCTTTCTTCCCCGCGGGGATGTATTCGTCCGTCCCAGCACTGCAACCCGTCTGGCCCCTGACAGCGTTGCGAGACGCACGCAGGAAAGCCCGATCATCCCCGGGCCTAAAACAAGAACATCCTGATAGATATCAAGATCCGCCTGCTTCATGAGGTCGAGCGCCACAGTCACGGGTTCTGCAACTGCGGCCTGGACGAAATCAAGAGACTCGAAAGGCAAAACCATTTCACGGGGCACCGTAAGGTACTCCGCCATACCGGCTCTGTCGTTCATGTAGGTTTGTATATTCAGGCACCGATCCCATTCGCCGTTGAGGCAGGATGTACACCGCCCGCATATGACATTGTTCTGTACAACAACCATGTCCCCCTTTTGGAGGCTGGTGACCGTAGAACCAAAATCCTCGACAATGCCGGATACCTCGTGCCCAAGAGGCATATGTGTTCCCTCCGGATAGTCATGGTAGAAGTGCAGGTCGGTTCCGCATATCCCACAGGCCTTGATTTTAACCAGCACCTCTCCCGGCCCCGGAGTTGAAATATTCTGTTCGCGGATCTCTATCCTGTTCTTACCGGTAACCCATGCGGATTTCATACGCCTCTCCCCCCTGCATACGGATAATACAGGGTACAGGTTGGTTGTCAATCGGTTTCATGCGTTGATATTCCTCAAAAATGTGCCAAATCTGCCAGGTACTCGATTGTCTCTTTGAGTGAGGGTATCACCTCCTTGAGAGGATAGTACTCGAGCCCGAAGTAACCCATATACCCCATTTCAGCGAGTTTTTTCAGAACGAGTGGCAGGTTTATCTCCCCATCTGCAGGTTCATGCTGGCCAGGTATACCGGAGATATGAATATGCCCGATATACTCGATATACTCCTTAAGAGAAGCAAGCAGATTACCCGTCATGATTTGAATATGAAAAAAATCATATAAGATTTTGATGTGCTTTCCCCCGACCTCACGACAGAGCTCACCCGCATCTTTGATTGTCGGAAGCAGGCAGCCTTTGTACTTTGGATGGCTGAGGGGCTCTATGGTCAACTCCACACCGGTCCCGTCAAGCATTTTATCCATCTTTCTCAGTGACAGAGCCACCTTTTTAATCTGTTCGGCCCGTGTCATGTCCGGTCGTTCATTGCCCACAAATGTAATGAGCTGCAGCACGCCGAGCTTCTGCGCTATCGGAATCAAACGCTCAAGCTCCTTCATCATCATGTCGGTTCCCCTGTCATCCACGAGATTGCCTCCGTGATCCGCATGCGGGGAATTCAGCGTAAAGGTGACGAGCTTCAGCCCAAGCTCCTGATTCAGACGGTATACCACATCGAGGTCCTTTGCATTTTCCTTTTCGATCCAGCCGCCTTTAGCGTTCCTCTGCATGTCATGATACCAGAATTCATACGCCTTGAATCCGAGCGATGCGCACGTGCGAATCTGTTCTTCATATGGAACCTGATAGGGGAAAATCGTTTCAATACACACACTCAACCTGTCGATGTTCATTTTTCCATTACCCTTTCTCTTAAAGTAATTTTATCCCGATGACTTTCACCCGAATAACCACCCAATCTTGTGTCATGCACGAATAATAGAGCATCCTTATTCACTCTCTATCGCTGCTTTCTTCAAACAAACGCTGAAAGCACAGAACAACGTGCAGAGGCCAATCGTACTATTTCCGGTCAGGGATTTACAACAACCTTTAACAACTCACCCTTCTGTACCTCATACAACATCTGCGGTAATTCATCAAGCGAAACTGTTTTACTGATAAACTTTTTCCCTTTCACCCTCTTCCCGCTCATCAGATCGAGGCACATCTTGATTTGCGACGCAGTGCTCCCCGATGATCCGTGAATATAGAGCTCCTTGTAATGGATCAAATTACTGTCCAGAGTCACGCTGCTGTCATCCTTCGGAAGACCTCCGAAAAAATCGATATGCGCACGGTTTGCCGCAATTTCAATAGACATCTCCTGCGCCTGCCTTGATGGTGCCGCAATAATTATAACCGACGGCCCTCGATCCTCCGTCGCCTCGTTTATAATATCTCTCAAATTTTCCTTCTCGTGATTTATATAATAATCAGCTTCAAATTGATGTGCGAGCTGCAACCTCCTGTCGCTGATTTCAGAGACAAGCACCTTCGTCGCACCGAGAGATTTAGCCATACTTATATGCATACACCCAATTGGGCCTGTACCGATGACAAGGACATGATCACCTATACCGACATCGGCGATCATCTGCCCATTCAGCACACATGCCATCGGCTCGGCTATTGCAGCCTCATCATCAAGAACGTTGTCAGGTATTTTAATGATATTGCCACTCTTTATCGCTTTCCCGGGAATGGCCATATACTCGGCAAATCCGCCGGGATAGTAGAACCCGAACGCTTCAGTTTGTTTTTGAAAGGTTAAACAGAGGTTGGTCAACCCCTTACGGCAGTAGTAGCATTCGCCGCACGAAACAATTGGAACAACTACGACTCTGTCTCCAATGTCAAAGCCATTCACCGTTTTTCCTTTTTTTACCACACTCCCCGATATTTCATGACCGATAATCTGCGGCGGTTCAAAATGTTTATACCCATGCATAAAAACTTTAATATCAGTTCCGCATATAGCGCAGGCGTTGACTTTAAGAAGAATATCTTCATCTCCGATATCGGGAATCGGCTGTTCTTCAACGCGCACATCCTCAATTCCATAGTAGACAGCAGCTTTCATGAACCTACCCCTCTCCCCTGCAGATATTTCTAATGTATGTTTCTTTACTATAGGGTGGACCAGACATTTGTGAATAGTATATATAACGTAATCATATTATCCTATAATCTTGTTATTACATGTTATTTTACTGAAGTATACTATCATGTCAAGAAAAATCAAAGCAAAATGTCTTTTTAATTCTTCCAGGTGGATGTATTTGAACAGGGCATTTCGTATATTTTTTTATACACCGCTATTCTTCTGGCCGTAGTAGGCGTTTTTGCCGTGCTTTCTCAAGTAATGCTTGTCTAAAAGGGTCTTTTTGATATTTACCGCTTCCGGGTTCAGCAAAACGGACATAAAAGCCATGTGCGCCACTTCTTCGAGCATGACGCTCAGGTACACCGCTTCATCCGGGTTTTTCCCCCAGACAAAGGGTCCATGGCAGGCAACGAGCACTGCCTTCATGTGATCGACATCAAGTCCCTTCATTCTCTCTATAATAACACAACCGGTTTCCTCCTCATAATCACAGGCTATCTGTTCGTCGCTTATGACTTCGGTACAGGGTACCTCGCCGAAGAAGTAGTCGGCATGGGTCGTACCGAGACAGGGAATGGGGCGCTTCGCCTGCGCCCATGAGGTTGCATATCGGGAGTGGGTGTGCACCACACCGCCTATTTCTTCGTACTCCCTGTACAGCTTGAGGTGGGTTTTCGTGTCCGATGAAGGGTTGTAGCCTTTTGTAATCACGTTTCCGTCTAGATCGAGCATCACCATATTGTCCGGAGAGAGCCTGTCGTAATCGACACCGCTCGGTTTAATAACCACAGTACCGCTCTCACGGTCTATTCCGGAGGCATTGCCGAAGGTGTATATCACAAGCTCCTTTTGAAAAAGCTCCATATTAGCCTTATACACATCATGACGCAGTTTATCCAATTTATCGCTCATACTCTTGTCCTCTCGATTCACCCCGGAATGAAAGTGCCAGGGGGTACTGGTTCCATCTGTGCGCTGCGAAAACATCTATTCGCTGAGAATTGCTGATTATCAGTAGTGGAGGTGAGCTTACCCGCCGGCATCCATCCATTGTTCATCCGTGCAATGGCCAAAACGCGGTTGTTTATATCGAAACAGGATCTCCTCATACAAACAGTCTGCTGCTGCAGTAACATTCCACCTATTGCCTGAACTGCTCTTCGAGCATCGCACCGACCTCCCTGTACCTGCTGTACATTGCATCATAGAAGGACGTACGCTTTTTATCCGGGTGATAGGTGGTTATAAATCCGCTTCCCATTTTTTCCTGCGCTTCGCCGACCAATTCATACAGACCGGCCGCAACCGCTGCAAACATCGCGGCGCCCAGTGCGCCGGACTGATCTGTGCGGGTTACCTTCACCGGCATGCCCATCACATCGCTCAGCACCTGCATCACATACGGAGATTTCTTGGGGATGCCGCCCGCAGCAACAATCTCCTCTATCTCGATGCCTTCCTCCTGAAACCGCTCGATAATAGCCCGCGCGCCGAAGGCGGTCGATTCAACCAGAGACTTGAAAATCCGCACCGCATCCGTGCCCAGACTCAATCCAATAACCGCGCCCTTCAGCCTCTGATCCGCGTATGGGGTTCGCCTGCCGTTCAACCAGTCGAGCGATACGGGCCAGGGTTCATCCGTATCAAGTTTTGAGGCCTCCTCGGAAAGCCGCGTCACAACTGTATCCTCTATTTGTTCGATACTTTTTTTAACTGTTTCATCCCTGCCCAAAGGAGTTTCTGAAAGCATATTTCTCAAAGGCCACATTACCACGTCCCTGAACCAGGCATACACATCACCGAACGACGACTGCCCGGCCTCCAGACCGACCATTCCGGGCAGGATGGACCCGTCCACCTGTCCGCAGATACCGCCGACAAGTTTGTCCCCCACCACATCCCGGGACGAAACTGCCATGTCGCAGGCCGACGTCCCGAGAATCATGACAAAAGACTTCTCCCTGACCTGGGTTCCCACAGCGCCCATATGGGCATCGAATGCGCCAACCGCAACTGCAGTGCCTTCTCTCAAACCAAGCCTTTTAGCCCACTCTGCAGAAAGGCCACCGGCACTTTCATCTGCTGTAAATGTCTTTGTGTACAGCCGTTCTCTCAGGCCTTTCAAGAGCGGGTCAACCGCAACAAGAAACTCCTCTGGCGGAAGTCCGCCCCATTCCTGATGCCACATTGCCTTGTGTCCCGCAGCGCATCTACTCCTTTTGAGACGCAGGGGGTCGAGATGCCCGGTAAGAAGCGCCGGTATCCAGTCTGCATGTTCGGCCCAGGAAAAAGAAGCCTCTCTCACTGCAGGGTCCTCGCGAAGAATATGCAGTATCTTGGCCCAGAACCACTCCGATGAATAGACACCCCCCTCATACTTCGTAAAATCCGTGCCACCCCAGGTTCGAGCCACCCTGTTAATCTCCTCAGCCTCCTCAACGGACGTGTGGTCCTTCCAGAGCACGAACATCGCGTTTGGATTATCTCTGAACTCATCTTTCAGCGCAAGAACGTTTCCATCTCTATCAACCGGCGCAGGGGTAGACCCCGTGGTATCGACACCGATGCCGATCACTTCCTCACAAACCTTATTCCCGAGACCTTTCAGTGCACCGGTTATAGATTCCTCTAGTCCCTCCATATAGTCAAGCGGATGCTGCCTGAACTGGTTTTTGGACGGGTCACAGAAGGCACCTTCCCCCCATCGTTTGTAATTCGAAACGCGATAGGAAATTTCCCTTCCGTTGTGTGCATCTATCACGATTGAACGCACGGAATCCGTACCAAAATCAACACCAATCACATACCTTTTTTTCATGCCTGCCTCTCCGATTAATAGACATATTTACGTTGGTCATCCAGCCGACCTGTGAGCCTCTATATAAGAAGTTTACGGAAAAGTATTATAGTGCTGAAGTATCGATTTCACAAGAAAATTTTAAAACCGAAAAATGTCGCAGGTATCAACCACCTACTCGCGCACCCGGTAGGTGTGTATCAGATTCTGATAGAGTGCTGCAAGATGTGGGTTTTTCGCGCTGCCAATTTCTGCATCGATAAGCAGATCCTTCCTGTTTCGTAAAAACCAGTTGTACAGACGAACCGATGCGTCAGCTTCATTTTCGGCTGCGTGGCAGATTTTAACAATCTTTCGCATCTCTTCGCGGGTGAAGAAAATATGATATCCTTTTATTACAATAAAAAAATGCTTCCCATCGTTCTTCTCGACCACCTCGATCGCGAAGTCCTTTTCTTTCTCTTCTTTCATCGATGGTTTCTTTTCAGCCTTCAGGGTACGAACCTTTCTGTTATACTCCTCAACACTCTTATTATACCTGATGACATTTGCCTGTTTAATTAAAAAGAGAAGACCCTCTTCATCCATATCCTGAAGAAGGCCCCGGAGCTCTGAGATAAGCGTCTCTCTGCTCAACTCATGCCCCTCATCTGGATTGTCCGGCATTTATCAACCCCGTTTGTAGATACATTTATCCCGCATCGAACAGTAGCTGCAGTGTCCCTATCCTAGTCCCACAGATTCTTTCGCTGTATCGTTTCCTTTTCATCAGAACCGGTCGAGACAATCGCCACCCGTACACCGAGCAGGTCTTCGATCCGGTCGATATACCGGCGCGCGCTTTTAGGAAGGTCTTTGTAGTCCTTTACGCCTCCGAGATTATCCCATCCCTCATACTCCTCATACATGGGCTCCACCCGCGCGAGCACAGCGACGTTTGCCGGAAAATCATCAGTTTTTTGTCCGTCGACTTGATACTGCGTACATACCCTTATTTTTTCAAGCCCGTCGAGCACGTCGAGCTTGGTCATAGCAAGTTCTTCGATGCCTGCCGTGCGTAAGGCGTGACGCACCGCAACTGCGTCAAACCATCCGCAGCGCCTCGGCCTTCCGGTTGAGGCCCCGAACTCCCCACCCTTTTTTCTAATGAACTCGCCGGTTTCGTCCTCGAGTTCCGTGGGGAAAGGACCCTCGCCGACCCGCGTCGTATATGCTTTTAAAACGCCTAGTACCCGGCCGATTGATTTCGGACTTATACCGAGCCCTGTGCATATACCGCCTGTTGATGGATTGGAAGATGTAACATAGGGGTAGGTGCCGAAATCGATATCCAGAAGAATCCCCTGCGCGCCTTCAAAAATTATGTTCTTGCCTTCATTAAGATACCTGTTTAAAAGTATTGACGTATCGGTTACAAAGGGTTTCAGAATATCATGGTATGCCCGAATATCTTCAAGAACCCTGGACAGGTTGAGCGGTTTCCTGCCGAAACGGTTTACCAGAGAGGCATTTACCTCTTCAAGCACGGTACCTACCGTCGTTTCAACATAGTCCTTTTCTTCCAGGTCGCAGGGACGCAGCCCCATGCGTGCGTATTTATACGAGTACGCCGGGCCGATTCCCCTCTTCGTTGTGCCGATACCGAGCGATTCCTCATAGGCATGATCGAGCTCGATATGATAGGGCATGATAAGGCTCACCCTGTCTGAAATGAAAAGCCGCGAGTTGCATTCAATCCCGAGAGTCTTGAGAAGATCGATTTCCTCCTTCAAGGCATAGGGATTCACCACGAGCCCGTTGCCGATAATGCATATCTTTCCCTCTTTTAAAATGCCCGAAGGAATTAGATGAAGCACATACTTTTTTCCGCCGGCTACAACGGTGTGCCCCGCATTGTTGCCGCCCTGATATCTGCAGATGACATCCGCATTCTCCGTCAGAAGGTGGACTATCTTCCCCTTGCCTTCATCCCCCCACTGTGCGCCGATAATCGCAATACTGCCCATTTTTTTCTCCGGTATTTATGATGAGAACGTAATGCAGCAGACCTCCGGCTTGCTGTCAACAAAACGAAGCCCGTTGTGCTTCAATACATACTAGGATAATGCGAAAACTGCAATATAAAAAGGTTTTAATTGACTGTCTTTCAGGTGCATAGTAGCTTATTGTATCCTGGATCAGCGTCGGTGGTGGTGATGGAGGATAAGAAAAAACAGTCTCCGATAAAAAAATACCTTGTCTCAGTTATAATCGGTTTTGTAGCGGTTGCCTTTGTAGGAAGCTTTGCCTACAACTACGCAGCAAAGCGGGGCGGGGGGCCGAGCGTTGCCGTTATCAACGGCGAGACTGTCGCCGTTGGCAGCGATTCTCTGTTTGCGAATTTCTACAGGCAGTACTACGAAGAAGAACGGCAGAAAAGCGGCGATGAGGGTATGACCGATGAAAAAAATATTCAACTGCTGCGAAAAGCGCTCGACACCGTTATTCAGCGAACCCTGATTCTTCAGTACGCAAAGAAAAAAGGCGTCAAGGTAAGCAGGGATATGGTTCTGGAACAGATTATACAAAAGGGCTACTACGCCACACCGAACAAGAAGTTTGATGAAAAACGGTACATGAATACACCAGAATCAGACAAGAAACGTGTATACAAGTCGGAGGAGGAACAGCTCATCATCGGTATGTTCATCGATGAATTCATACGAAACTCCCTTGTCACCGACCTCGAGATTCGTTCGTTCTATCAACTCTACGCATACGGAAAAAAGATTGCATACGTATTCCTGAGATACGATGATGTGCCTGAAGACCGGCTTAAAACATTCTATGAGGAAAACCCGAAACTGTTCGAAAGGGCTCATGTCGCGCATATATTAATAAAGG
>CAZGJW010000058.1:0-15596 GCA_964525675.1 uncultured Spirochaetota bacterium | reverse complement strand
AGGGATCGAGCGAGATAAACATCATTATCGGGATCGAAACGGATGATTTCGAGGAAGCGGTCAGGGCGATTTACGAGACATTCGTTACCGCCCGGTAGCGGATGCCTTCAGAACCATTTCACTTCCTGTCTACCAATTTCCCTGAAAGGAAATAGATTTCTCTGATCAGTCCGCACATCAAGCACCGTGAAATGAGGATTGTTTTCATTTTTTTGTATCAGTTTGTACGCTTCATCAGGGGTCACATCCTCCAGCACCTGCGCCTGTGTATTCCGCGTCATACCGCCCGTTGCGCAGCCGACGATGAAGAGGATCGACAGCATAATTACAGCTAAAAAGAATTTTGTTGCGTGTCGCATTGCCTATTTCCATTATTAGTATTCGATCGAATTGAACCACGTACTTAAAAATAGGTAAGTAAACTTGTCAATCTTAGAAGTTGAAAATTATCACTTACCTAATGGTTTTTACCTAAAGTATGTAATATTACGGCAATGTAGTATAATATAGTCATTTGTATTCGAAATTCTGGTACAAAATGCCAGAATTCTAATGGATAAAACCATATAGTGTCGCGGATGAACAATACTATTTTTGTATGATTTAAAACACAAAACCCTCAAAAAAGGCTCAAGAGCAGGTGCTCGGCTTCCTCCCTGCTGTCAATTTTGAAAATGCCCTCTCTGACAGACGCCGCGTATGGAATATCCCTGAGGTAGCGATGAATATGTTTCTTTATCTCCTGTACTCCCTTCAGCTCACCTTTCTTTCGTACGATGAGGTCGAGATGCTCAAGCGCCTGATGTATCCGTTGTTCGTACCCTGGTGGCCTGACCTCGGGAGAATAGGGATGGGCCTTTAGAGCAGCCCCGATATGAGTGAGTATCCACGGATTACCGATTGCTGCCCTGCCTATCATAACCGCATCACAGGATGTCTCTTCGATCATCTTCACGGCATCAAGAGCAGTTTTAATATCCCCGTTACCGCACACCGGAATACCGGCAAGCTCTTTTATGAGCGCGATATACTCCCACCTGGCTTTCCCGGCATACCCCTGGGCTGCCGTTCTCGGGTGAAGGGTAATGAGTGACGCCCCTGCCTCACGGGCTGCATGCGTGTTCTCGATCACCGTAATCCGGTCCTCGGAAAGTCCGAGCCTCATCTTGACCGTCACCGGGAGATCGGTTGCGCTGACACAGGCCCTGATGAGTATGTACAGATGGTCGGGGTTGTTCAGGAGCATGGCGCCTGCTCCCGTTTTAAGCACCTTTTTTACGGAACAGCCGGCGTTTATATCGATGAAATCGGCGGGATACCCGCTGCAGATATGCGCCGCCTCGGCCATTGTTCCCGGATCAGACCCGAAAAGCTGTATTCCGGCTGGCCGTTCCGAACGGCTGATTTTCAACAGGCTGAAGGTCTTCGGGTTGCTCCGAATAATACCGCAGGAACTTACCATCTCGGTGCAGGTCAACCCTGCGCCGAATTTCTTTCCTATAACCCGGTAGGCGGCATCCCCGACGCCCGCGAGAGGAGCAAGAAAAATGTTGTTTTTCGTTACCAGATTTCCAATGGAAACCTCTTTTAAAAGGGACAAAGACCTACACCTCTTCCAGGCTGACAATCACCTGTGCCTGTATTCCTTCTCCCCTGCCGAAGGAGGTAAGCCCCTCGCCAGAGGTAAAGGTAATCCCCACATCTTTCATATTCACACTGGCAAGCCGGGCAATAGATGCCTTCATCTCGGCAATCTTCCCATTCGAAACATGCGGTTTCGCCGCCTCTATCATAATTCCCACATTATGCACCCTGCATCCGGCATGACGCACCAAATCGAGCGCCACTTTCAGGTATTCACGGCTGTCGGCAATACCCTGCCTGTGGAGGGGATCGGCATAGTACCCGAGGGACTCACCCCCGATTGCCTGGCTCAATGCGTTGAAAAATGCGTGTAAAACGACGTCGCCGTCCGATTTTGCCTCGAGTCCGCCTGTGTCGCTTATCTGCACACCGCCGAGCATAAGGGATTTGGAGAATGAGCGCTCAAACCGGTGGCTGTCGGCCCCGAAGCCTACGCGTACCAAACGCTTTTCTCCTTCATTCTTCTCGTGTGTATCAACCTGGCAAGACCAATGTCCTGCGGGTAGGTAATCTTGAAGTTTTCCCGAGAGCACTCCACGAATTTCACTTTTTCATGTATCGCTTCGACAAGAGAGGTGTCGTCGGTTGCCGCCAGACCCTTCTCATAAGCCGATTCAAAGGCTCTGAGTGCGATATCGAAGCGAATAACCTGCGGTGTCTGCGCAATCCATACCTTGCTTCTGTCCGGTGTATGGTCGATGAGCCTGCCGCCGTCAACAACTTTTATCGTATCGACCGCCCTGAACCCGAGCAGACTCGCACCGCATTCCCTCGCAGCCCGCATGCAATCATCGAGCTCGACGTGACGCACAAAGGGGTTAACTGCGTTGTGTATGAGCACGTACGAATCATCCGGAAGATTCATTCCGTTCAATTTCCGCAGCACGCTGTAGGTTGATACCTGCCGCGTTTCCCGGGCTTCGTCGATGAAAAGCAGTTTATCGATACCATACCGTGAAACAACAGCTTTCAACCTTCCGATATCCTGCGTCCGCGCGGTTATCACAATGGCATCGACCGGCTCATAATCATAAAAGGATTTCAACGTATAATATATGAGCGGCTTTTCCCCCACTTTTAGGAAGATCTTGTTCTCTTTCGTATGCATGCGTTCGCCATTTCCACCGGCACAAATAATTGCTACATTCATGAATAAGCCACCCTCCACTATCTATCAGCTGTATACTATATCAATGTACCAAGAAACACCGCAAATGGAAAACACAATTCAAAAGGCATATGCGAAACTAAACCTGAGCCTCAACCTCTTTCCCGAGCTGACGGAGCGGGGATACTACAGGGTGCTGTTCATAAATGCACAGGCTGCCCTGCACGATGAGGTTACAATTAGACAATGCACAGAGGGTGTTTTTATTAACGACACCGTCATTGATGGCGCGGCAAACCTGGCTCTCTCCGCCGCAGAATCGGTGGCCAAACGATATCCCCTGCCCGGCGGCATCTGCATCGATATTAAAAAGCGCATCCCGGTCAGGGCCGGACTCGGGGGCGGCTCTGCTGATGCTGCAGCCGTTATTAACGGCCTATCACTGCTCTTCGGTCTCGAAATAAACGTGAAGGAGCGGACCGCTCTTGCAGAAGAGCTCGGCATGGATGCGTGTTACTGCGTTGTCGGCGGCCTCTGCAGGGTAGAGGGAGGGGGCGACAGGGTGACAAAGCTCTTGTTCGGTATGCCTGTAATCGACATTCTCATCGCCGTCCCTTCGGAAACAAAACCATCCACTGCATGGGCCTACTCCATATTGAAAAAGGAGGAGATGGGTGAGGGGCGGAAAAAGGCACCGATTCTTCTCGATGCATTGGCGCAGGGCGATATTCCCGCCATCGCCCGTAATCTCCACAACGATTTTCAGAGGCCGATCGAACGGCAGTACCCGGTTACCCGCCTTATAAGGAACAAAATGCTGGAATCAGGCGCGCTTGGGGCGCTTTTAGCCGGCTCCGGCCTTGCAGTGTTCGGTATGTTCGACGACCCCACAGCCATGGAAACCGCGCGGACAGAGCTCGAAAAAGAAGGCGCCCGATGCATAGCAACGCACACGCTTTAAAAAGGAGACACTAGCCGAACAACTTTGTAATCTCGTCTCTGCCCGACGGATGCACCTTTCTCCGTTTCCCGTTTTCAACGATGTAGACTGCTTCCCCCTCGCCGAGAAACTCGCCGATCATTGTAACGGCATCCTCACTCCCGTGCTGCCTCAAAAATGCAGTCTCCAGGGCGTTTGCTTCACCCTTTGGTACAGATACGAGAAGAGCCCCTGATGCGATCAGTGACCAGGGTGACAGGTTGAAAAAACTGCAGAGTTTTTTCGTTTCTTCGAAAACAGGCACCCTGTTGATATACAGGTTGAGGCCCACACTTGACGCCACCGCCATCTCATAGGCGCCGGAGAGCACACCCCCCTCCGTCGGATCGTGCATGCCACATACCCCGGCACTGGTTCTCGCGAGCCTGGCATCATCGATGACACTGATACCGGGCTTTTGCAAAAAGCCGACGCATCTTTCATAGAAATCCCTTCCGAAATGTGACTCCACCGTGTCATGGCGTTCACGCGCAATAATCGATGTTCCTTCGATTGCAACTCCTTTCGTTATATACAGGAGATCCCCCGGACGAATTGTGCCGTTTCGTATAAGGTGTTCCTTTTTTGCCTCCCCGAGCATGGTCCCGGAGAGTATGGGAAATGATAGCCCGTGGGTTACTTCTGTATGACCGCCGATCAGCGATATTCCGAGCTCGTCGCAGGCCTCTCTCAAATCCGACATTATCTCTTCGATCACGGGGGGTGTTGTTTTGTGTTCCGACAGGAGCATGGTGACGAGAAACCACCGGGGGGTACCGCCCATGACGGCAATATCGTTGGCATTGACGTTCACCGCATACCACCCGATCCTTTGAGCTGCAAAGGTTATCGGGTCGCTCTTCACAATGAGATAGTGCCCGCCCATATCTATGGCTGCGGCATCTTCTCCGATACCGGGACCAACAATCACCCGTTCGTCGCGAATCTCAATCCTGCCGAGCAGGTTTTGCAAAAATTCGCTCTTCAGCTTTCCAGTCTGCAGGTATTCCATCGGTTTTTACTCCGCCATCAGAACCGTTGCCATCGAGATGGTTGCCATCAAACCGCTTTTAATGTAGTATACATTGCAGATGAGTACAAGCACTTTGGAGATGGTGATGAAAGCGCTCATTTTCTGCGGGTATCACAATACTGGGAAGACCACTCTTATCGAAAAAGCGGTTACGGTGCTCTACAGGAGGGGATATTCCGTTATCACCGTAAAGCATACGCCAAAAAGCGGCGCAAGCCGCTTTGCGGCCAAGTGTCAAACAGTAACTTACGAGAAGTTACTTAAAAGCCATACCCATACCCGGCATTCAATGCTAAACGATACCGGCCGGCTTCTCGAAGCGGGGTCACGAATTGCAATACAGGTAACCGATAACGCGCTTATTCAATACAGACTCCTCGGCAGGGCTGAAAGTGGCGTAAGTCCTCTTGGGACCGAGTATCAAACAGCAACTTGCTCGAAGTTACTTAGAAGACAAAGCGCTGCATCACTTTTGCCTACCCTGTTAGGCGAACTGGACGCTGATTTTGCCCTGATCGAGGGATTCAAAAGCTATGAAGGCCTTCCGCGCATCGTTTTCGGTCATACCCGCCATGACATCCTGCAACTTGCAACAAAATCGACGATCGCCTTTTCCGGATGGGAAATTGAGAAAAAAACGCCTCTTGCACTCGAAACGGGGTCGAAAATACCGTACATTCCCGTCGATACAGGGGCTGACGTTCTTGCAGACTTCATTGAGAGGCATGCATTAGGTATCGAGGTATAAGCTCTTATTGAGTACGGGCAAACGAACGGTACATAAGATAATTCAAAAGAGTGTGCTTTTTCTGTTGGACAACACGGGGGCTGAGGTCCCTGGCCATGTTTACCAGAACCCGAGCCTGACTTTCAAGCCCGCGGTAGTGGCAGGAAAGAGCGATATCGAAGAGAAGGGTTCGATAAAATAAACAGCGCTGCTCGTTAAAGTACGTTTCATAGAATGTATCGATGATCCGCGCGGCCCTCTCCTCGGGACTCTTGTTATCCAGTATGAGCTTGCTTGCCTGTGCCTGCTCGATACGCGTCATGACTCCCTCTACATCCTCTTCAGGCAGGGAAAGGCGGGAAACCTCTTCAAGGGAAAAAACGCTTTTTTCCTCCTCCGGGGAGTATATCCTGGTAAGGCCGGTTGGCACGATTGACAAAGCCGGGTGGTCGACGGTTTCAGAATGGCCTTTTTTCATAATGTCCGGGAGAGAATCAAGCCCCGAAACGTGCTCGGTATCGGTTTTTTGTAACACCTGGTCAAGGCGGAAAAGCGCATATTCAGGTGGTACGGGGAAAAAGCCATTTTCCTCAGATTTCCGCAATTTCTGTAGCAAATTTCTACTTCCTGCTGCGCTCGAAAATCGAAGCACACCCTTTTGTGTATGGACAATAAAACGATACATGGTAAAAAAAACCCCTCTAGGATCTTCGACGGGAATAACAAGCTGGCTGCTACCGATTGAATCGGGCACAGAAAGAAGGGGATCACCCGCTATTCGGATTTCCACCTGGAGCATGGACTTTTTTTCAGAAGGCTTTTTCTGCACAGTGTTCACACCGCCCGATCTCAGAATATACAGCGCCTTTTTAGCCGCTTTCCTCGCAGCCTTCGTTTCAGCTGCATCCGTAGAAATTTGCCACAGCTCTTCAATAACATTTTCCTCCAACCGCAGCACCGAACGCGCGTCTTCAAGAAGAATGTCCTTCAATTCGTCCCTTTTCATACGAGGCTCTTTCTATACATACCTGATTTTTTCACGGTCGATTTTTTCAATTTCCCCCAATAAGATATGCAGTATGGAGATAATATCATCAACCGAACCCAGGCTGTCAATATCGATGGTGTTGACACGCTCATCGTATCGCTTCCAGTAACCGACTGCAATAACCTTCAGCGGATCGGATACATAGCCCTTCCCCTGTTTGAGCCTGGATATTATTTCCCGAATCGCTTTTTCCCCGCCAGGGACGTTCCCGCCAGGGATGTTCCCGCCAGGGAAATCGTACTCCAACAGGGGTGAGGTATTCGATAAAAAGTACAGCTTGAGCCCTGTGTGGGCAGCATGAGGCAGGGCCAGTATCGTGTCAGGAGTTTCCACAACACGTTGGAGAACCTGCACTTTCGTATTCAACATGGGCCTGTATTCATCTATCAGCCTGTACTCCTCTATAAGAGCTTCGAGGTCCGAACCGAGCTCGCTGTACTCTATTGAATATAGATGCTGCAGGATGAGTGCGCGTTTCTCGATGCTCTCCTCCGAGTCTCTGAAATAGGAGTTGACTCTCTCCCTCAAATTGCCTGTCTTACCGACATATACAGCCTGCCCCTCACGATTCCGGAAGATGTACACTCCGGGTAACGGGGGCAGGGCCCTCAAAAAATCCCTGTCAAAGGCGTATCTCGCAAAGTTTACCACTTTTTCGGGCCTGGCGCTCATCTCGAGCAGATCGTCAATAACTTCCGCGCCTCGTTCTCGCGCTGTATCGGTAATATGCTCAAATACACGTGTTAGTGTTTTTGTTTTTGAAATAGGGGAGTGTGATTCGAAATTCAGCAGGGCAAACTCGCGGACGATGTCCTGCCACTTTTTTATTTTCTTTTCAGGATATAGATGCAAAACGAGTCTTTTTACCGAAAGGGTTTTCAGCTCGGGATCCAGCGGTGATAGTGCGCGGTACATTCGCTTCAGTCTATTCAGACTCCCTGCATCATATGGAACGAATATATACCGGTCTGCATCAAGGAGTATTCTTTTCGCGTCTTTCGCTTCAGTCTCCGCGCCACCCTTACGGATAATGAAGGATGCATATTTTCCGACATGCGAAAAGATATCAGTGTCCGCCTGCTGAACCGTATCCTCGATGCAAAAAAGCACGAAGGAGGCGACAGTGATGGGCACCCTGTCCGTATTCCTGATACGCAGGGCGCGCCAGTTCATACGGGATTCATCCCTCATGAAACGGGCATCAGCCATAAGTATAGGGCTTATGATCTTTTCAGCCATCGTTTCATCGACAGTACTCATCTTGAAAAAACGTGTTAGTATTTCACTGCTTGAAAAAGCCCTCTCTTCTCGAAGCATTGTGTCATAGATTGTGTCGTTTATACTCTTCATTGCTGTTCTTTGTCAGGAATTTCCATGAAAAAATTGTATGATTATGGTTTTATCCATTTATATTCTGTGATTTCGTACCAGAATTATTAAAAAACAATGATCTTTTTCTTTTCCATGACCTATTAAGCATTGTGGAATTTCGGTAAAAACCATACGGCAAGTGCAAATTTATTCTTTTTAAGATTGAAAGTTTACTTGCCTATAATATAATGTATGTATACTTGATAAATAAAACAATCGGAGGAATACATATGCCGGGCAAGATACCGCTTCCTAACGAACAAAAACAGAGATACAGCTTCTACAAGGCAGGAACACGAGTATTCTCCCAGGGTGACACGAGCACGGACATCTATATCCTGAAAAAAGGTGCGGTCACCGTGTGTGTGGATGACCAGATTGTAGGGCTTATCAATACCCCGGATACATTTATCGGTGAAATGGCGTACTTTCTCGGTATTTCTCGGACCGCCACGATAGAAGCGGTTGAAGACAGCGAATTCATCGTTATTCCTGCGGAGGAACTCAATGAACGTGTCCTTAAAAATCCCCGTATAGGGATTGAGCTCATAAAAATTCTTTCCAGGCGTCTCGCAAATACAACAAAGTACGCCACTCGACTTGAAAGGGATATAACAAGCGCACGATCTGAGCTCAGGCGGATTCAGGGTATACGGGAGGAGCCCGAGCCTTCAACCGAGGACAAGCTCGTCTCCCGTGGGTTTATAACCTGCGAACAGCTTGAAGAATGTAAAAAAGAACTTGCAAGGAAAAAAGATGCAAAGGAATCCTCTATCCTGCATGTTCTCGTTGAAAAAAAATACCTGACCGTTGAACATCTCATCCAGTATCTGGAACTTGAACAGGTATAGGGGGCTACCGTACCACATCCTTCGCTATTTCCTCCGCAAGCTGGTGTTTCTGCTCATCACTCCTTCCCGGATAGAGCTTCACGATTACATGGAGCATAGCACTCCTCCTCTTCTCAATCCGGACAAAACTATAGGCAAGTGAACTTCCAAACTTTAACGATTCAAACCGACACTTGCCTAATGGTTTTTACCTGTAGAATGCAATTACAAGCAATTGTAACAGTATAGATAGCCAGTTTTGAATGAAATTCTGGTACAAAAAACCGTAATTTTAATTGATAAAACCATATTCGTATGTCGATAGTACTTCTTTCATTAGAGAAATACAAGTATATTATCCGGGCGAAAAGCGCCTGAATAATACCACCAATTAGAATTAAAACGCAATCCGCGCCTGATGCAAAACTCGCTTCGACAAATGGATGCGCGCAGTAAAAAACTCTTGCCGTAACCAGGAGTCCGGCAGTTTTTGAAGGAGGAATACATATGAGTGTGTACACAGATACGTTTCAGGTTTCAACAAACGGTGAAACGGATATCGTCGATATAACGGGAAGCGTTTCGGAAACGGTTCAAAAAAGCGGATTTTCGAGGGGACTGGCGTGCGCGTTTGTCTCGGGTTCCACCGCTGGTATAACCACCGTTGAATACGAACCGGGCCTGATACAGGACTTGAAGTCGGCCTACGAAAGAACGGCGCCACGCCGTGCATCCTATGCGCATAATAGCCGCTGGGGCGACGGAAACGGGTACGCGCACGTGCGCGCCTCACTCACCGGCCAGGACGTAAGTGTCCCCTTTTCAGACCGGAGTCTCATGCTCGGCACATGGCAGCAGATTATCCTTATAGATTTCGACAACAGGGCACGGACGAGGCAGGTCGTCGTACAGGTTATCGGTGAATGACCGGCGGGCTGAAACCGCTCCTTCTACTCAACTTAAAATCAGTTATCTCTGATGCTCGGTCCCGCCAGGGATGTTCCCAGGGGGACGTTCCCAGGGGGACGTACGCCACTTCTATATACGCCGTATCTCTGTTGTATGGGGGAATACTATGAAAAGGCAGGCAGCCATCTTCGGAATTATTTTCCTGCTGCTGTTCGGAAGCTCCCTCGTTCAGGAAGCACACGCTTCCGAAAGGGCCAACAGCGTTGCAGACAGCCTGCGGGAAAGAGGGGTATCCCCCCTGCTTGTTTCAGGGCTCATATCTATGATTCCCGTATTCGAGCTCAGAGGGGGCATTCCGGTCGGCATTGCCCTGTTTCGTCTCAACCCTCTGCAGGTATACCTTGTCTGCATCGTTTTCAACCTTCTTCCGGTGCTTCCGGTTCTCCTTCTTTTGAACCCTATTATGAAGCTTCTCGCAAACATCCGCCTTTTTTCAGGAATATTCAGATTTCTCGAGACCAGGGTCAGCAGGAGAAAAAAGCTCATTGAAAAATACAAGGAGCTGGGACTCCTCCTCTTCGTCGCCATCCCCCTCCCAATTACCGGCGCATGGACCGGTTCGCTGATAGCAGCGGTTATGCGTCTGCCGATTCCAGGTTCTCTCCTCTATATTGCACTTGGCGTTTTGAGCGCAGGGATCATTGTGACCCTGCTCACCCTGCTTGGCGTGTACGGCATCATCGGCGCATCGGTTATCATACTCACTGCTATCATCCTGTATATTATCAAAATGAAAAAAGCTCTTGGAGGAAATACGTAACCCTTTACCGGACATTCCTTTACAGGATTCCCCTTCTGTCCGAACAGCGGCTGTTCATCCCAAGTACATCCGACCTGCGGTCAGCTGTATGTAGCTCGCGGGCTATCACAACTGGTGAGCGGGCTCCATTTTGTTGACATTTACTCCACGCACAGTAATATTGTGTGCATGACAGAGAGCATTGCTTCCGGGACGTGCCTTCTCGGCCTCTTCGGTAACCCGGTCGGGCATTCTATCTCGCCGCTTTTCATAAACTATGCACTGGACAGGTTGGGGCTGAACTGCGTCTATACCGCATTTCGGATACAGCGTGACGAAATCGAGCATGCCGTGCGTTCGGTGCGTGTGTTGGGTTTCAGGGGGGTAAACGTCACCATACCGTTCAAACGCGCGGTGATGCCCCACCTGAACACCATCGATAGTGACGCACAAAAAATCGGTGCGGTCAACTGCATCGTCAACGATAATGGCTCGTTAACAGGATACAATACCGATCATATCGGTTTTCTCAAACCCCTGTTTGACAGAGGTATCCAGGTTGCGGGAAAAAGAGCTCTTGTCATCGGAAGCGGGGGCGCGGCCAGAGGGGTTTTGTATGCGCTCATCAGGGCGCAGATAAAAAAAATCTCCGTGATAAACAGGACCCGGGAAAGGGCTGAATCGCTGGTGCGCTGGTGCAGAGAAAAACTCGACTTCTCGGCCGTTCGCTATGCCGGGGATAGTGACGATGCACTCACGGCGGATGAGCGATCCTGTGATTTGATTGTAAACACGACACCCGTCGGAATGTTCCCGGATACCGACAGCGCACCGCTTTCGGAAGGATTTTCATTTCAACAGGGGCAGGCCGTGTATGATCTCATCTATAATCCTCAGGAAACCATGCTGCTCCGGCGAGCAGGAAACCAGGGCGCAACAGCTATAAACGGATTTGAAATGCTCATTCTGCAGGGGTTGTACTCGCTTATGCGCTGGTTCCCGCAGCTCGAGGAGAATATCCTCTCCCTCAAGGGACCGGTGATCGAGTACCTGCAGAACCGTCCGGAGGATTTCAGTGCCGACCGGTAAAACTGATAAGAGGTTTATATTTATTCTGGGATTCATGGCATCGGGAAAATCAACCGTTTCACGATTGCTCGCCCAAAAACTGGGATACAGGTTCATCGATACGGACAGCATCATAGAAAAAGAAGAGGGCCGGACCATACAGGAGATATTTGTTCAGGAAGGAGAGGCCTATTTCAGACACAGGGAGGAAAAACTGCTCAGGCGAATCGTACATGAATCCGCTCGCACGGTTGTCGCCACCGGTGGCGGCATGTCCTGCATCAATGAAAATTTAGAACTGATGAAAGAACAGGGATATACTGTCTATCTGAAATCTTCTCCGGGTGATATATTTTCAAGGGTAAAAAATACAGGCGATAGACCTATTTTTCACCGGCTGGCCGGCGGCCGCAGCCCGGAGGAGGCCGCGAAATCCCTGATGAGACGCCGTGAGGCCTTTTACAAGCGGGCAGATATACAGGTGTGGAATACAAACAGCCGGTCTCCCACCGAAACTGCACGTGAGATAGCCCGCAAGCTGTCTCTGCCTGAAAAAAGCGGTTTACAATAACATGTTTACAACAACAATGGAAACAATTAACGCAGGAGCATACAGGGTATATGTTGGAAAAGACATTCTCAGCAGTATACATGGGCTCATACGGGAAAACCTGAAAAAAGAAACACGGGTGGATTCCCTCGCACTCGTCGTCACCGACAGGAATGTTGCCAGGCACTACCTGAAACCTGTAGCCAGGTCTCTTAAAAAAGGCGGCTTCAGGGTAAAGCATCTGGTTCTGCCGGCAGGTGAGGGTACAAAAAATAAAAAACAGCTCTTCCGCCTGCTCAACGGGATGGTAAAATACGGCCTCACCCGCGACTCGATTGTTGCCGCGTTAGGAGGCGGGGTTATAGGCGACCTCGCCGGATTTGCGGCCTCTGTCTACATGCGGGGATGCCGTCTCATTCAGATCCCGACAACACTGCTGGCCCAGGCCGATTCTTCAATAGGCGGCAAAACGGGCATCAATCTCCCCCGGGGAAAGAACCTCGTCGGAAGCTTCCATAACCCCCTTTTCGTCGCAAGCGACCTTGCAACACTTCGGACGCTCCCCGAACGGGAGCTGATTTCCGGGTTTGCGGAGGTCATAAAGTACGGCCTCATCTTTCACCGTCCCCTCTTCGAAAAGATAGAGCGCGTGGTCGGCAGGGAGGAATGCCCGGGCTTCGGGGACACGCTTATTACGGACATCGATTTTCTCAAGGAGATCATAACCCGGTCGATTAAAATAAAGGCGGAAATCGTGCAGGCTGATGAGCAGGAAAACGATCTCAGGATGATACTGAACTTCGGGCATACATTCGGCCACGCTGTGGAGCAGCTTACCGGATATCGGCGCTTTCTCCACGGTGAAGCGGTGCTGCTCGGCATGGAGATGGCCACCCTGTTATCCGTTAAAAAAGGTATGCTCGGCATGTCCGATGCGAAACGCATACATGACCTTATTGCACAGTTTTACCCCATTTCAGGCAAAGGGTCGGGTTCGAAGGCCCGGTATCCAAAGGGCCGGGCAACTGAAAGAAAAAAGATTTCCCTCCGGGGTCTGACCGCAAAGGCCGTATACCATCAGATCGGCACCGACAAGAAAAAACGGGGAGGTGCTGTGCACTACATACTGCTCAAAAAGATCGGCTACGCGCTGCCGGAAACGGACCTACGAAAAAAATCGGTGCTGGAAAGCATCGCCGAAACACTCGCCCTCCATAGTGCAAAACCCTGATCCCCGGGACCGTCACCCGGATCCTGCCGACGGCATCCGTCACAAAGCAGAATCCAATTGTACAAAACTTTTACGGAGCGTACAGTACGAAGCCGCCCGCTACCGGGCTTCGCGCTGTATACCACCGTTCCCCTTGCACCATGTTCTGTGAGTTTCAGCCTAGGGCGCGAACCTGTGCGAGCGGGCATAGGCAAACTGGTCCGAAAACGCGACAACGAGCATCATCACAAGCCCGACAATGGGAATAATGATGCTCAGCACAATGAGAACAGGCTTGACCGAAAATGCCAGATACAGCTTCACGGCCCAGATGATCCCGAGCACGATATTTAATCCCGGGATGAGAAGAAGAAAAATACTCCATCCGCTCTTGTCGATGACATGCAGAAAGACGATGGTCTGCAAAACCGGAATAAACGCCACCCACGTCTTTTTTACTCCGGCCTTTTCACCGATTTTGTACAGCGATACTGCCTGCACCACATACACAACGAGCATAAATATCCAACCGAACTTTGACATTGCTCCTGCATCATAGTACATGATATACCTCCCTTTATGAAAGATTACCACACATCTGTTTTTTCGCTGCCTGATCTCTGAAAAACATCGCTTGACCCGCCCTTTAAGAACAGAACCTCACCTTTCCAATAGGAGTTCCAGCGCCTGCAGGTACCCCTTTGGGCCAAGCCCCTTGATTTGCGCAATGCACACGTCCCGCAGCACCGAGATCTTCCTGAAATCCTCCCGGTTTTCGATATCCGAGAGGTGCACCTCGACCACCGGCAGAGACTGTGATTTTACCGCGTCCCTGAGGGCATAGCTGTAATGCGTAAGAGCCCCCGGATTGATGATTATCCCGCTGTAGCCGCGGCGCGCGCATGCCTGTATCCGATCAATGAGCCTTCCCTCATGATTGGACTGATAGGAGTAAAGCCGCACACCGCGTTTCCTGGCCTGGTCCTTGAGCCACTTCAGCAGTTCTTTGAGAGTCATACTCCCATATATTTCAGGCTCCCTTTCACCAAGTATATTCAGGTTCGGGCCGTTAATAACGAGTATCTTTTTCATAAAAAAATCGCTATGCACGCAGAGTACACTATTGTAGCACAGCCGGCAAAAAAAAAACAATATAAAAATTTCCAGATATACCCAAATTTATGTTTGCGTATAAACCCGAAAAATAAGAAGGATTGGTGCACGGAACATATCGCTATTGTACTAGGCGAAAAGAAACGGGAGCCTGAAAAACAGTATGCCCGCAAGATAGAAACAGAGGGTAATTGCCACCACGCGCCAGTAGAGCGCACACCCTGCCAGAATCAGATCGGGCGTAATCTCACGGGTATCTGCGTTACCGATTACGGATTTTCTATGCAGCCGACCGCCGTAGTACATATCTCCGCCGAGTGCAATACCGAGGGCCCCGGCAAAACCCGCCTCTGCAATACCGCTGTTCGGGCTCGGGTTATTCTTTCCGTATTGAACCATTGTCCTGAAAACCCTTTTTTTAAACCCTGCAGCACAGAGAATAAAAAAGAAGTTCAGCCGTGCGGGAATGAAGTTAAGAATATCGTCCAGACGCGCACCCACCTTTCCGAACTTTTCATACCGGTTATTTCTGTACCCGAATCGCGAATCGATGGTGTTCACCGTTTTGTACATATACGCTGACGGTACTCCTCCGAGTATCAGGTAGAATACAGGCGCAGTAAAGCCGTCGACGATATTTTCTGCAAGCGATTCAACAGCCGCCTTGACTATCTGCGCTTCAGTCAGCGCCCCGGTATCTCTCCCGACAATTCCGGATACCGTCACCCGGGCATCATGTATATTTCCACTCTCGAGGAACCTGTACACGGCCTTTGCCGACCTCACCATATCCCGGTTACAGAGAAGAAAGTAGATGAGCACTAACGCAAGAATATTCAGTGAAAATGGAAGCAACAGGAATGGCTTGATGAGCTCAAGAGTACGGGTAACAACAAAAACCGTTGCGAGAGAGAGAATAACGAGAAGGAGGCCTCCCATGATCTTTCTTTTCATCGGATAGAAAAGCTTCTCATAAATACCGAGCAGTCCTCCGATAAGCCGTACCGGATGGAGCCTGAAGACCGGATCACCCACGATAAAATCGAGGATAAATGCAGCGACAAGATTGACAATCAACGAAGCCTCCTGTGCATGAAAATTTTTCCGGATGCAGAATTTAATTTCACAGTGCATGCTGCAGTACAGAAAAAATTTTCACGCCTGTACAAAAAGAAAGAAAACGAGTGCAAACCCCGCAACCTCTGTC
>CAZGJW010000057.1:0-15997 GCA_964525675.1 uncultured Spirochaetota bacterium | reverse complement strand
CGTGCTATCTGGGAGAAATGATGAAGGACAGCTTCATTTCAAAAATAATCTTTCTCGCCTTCTTTCTCGTTTATATGCTTGTGCCTATTTTAGCGACGTATCTATTTTCTATTGCTGTGCGCTGGGATCGGTCGATCATGCCGGAGGGGTATACATTAGAATGGTATAACAGTATCATACATCACCCGTATTTCATTTCTGCTCTCAGAAATTCGCTGCTCCTTGCAACGTATACGGTCATTATCGACCTGGTATTGATTGTTCCGGCCGCTTATATTGCTTATACCCGGCTTCACATTGTAAAAATACAGATGGACCTGCTTACCACCCTTCCATTCGGTATACCGCGTGTTATTTTAGCACTTGCTGTAATAACAACCTTTACAATGCCGTTGATCGCGCGTTCTCCTCTCTTACTGGTCTGTGCATGTGCAGTTTTTTCAATGCCCTACATGTATAGACCGGTTGCAAACAGCCTTGAAGCAATTGATTTAGAGATGCTGAATGATGCCGCTCAGGTTGAAGGAGCAAATTCCTGGCAAATTTTATTCTATATAATCGGCCCCAATATCCTTACTGGTATTATAAACGGGATTTTGCTTGTTTTTTCTGCAATGTTTGCTGAGTATACCCTGGCGGTTTTAATAACCGGGGCACGTTTTAAAACCCTTCCAATGTTGCTTGTAGAATTTACCCGGAGAGATGGAAGAATTGCTTCAGCAATAGCTGTTGTGGCATTCACAGTGGCTATGATACTGTCGCTGCTTATCATCATTGTTACAAGGGAGAGAAAAAGCTCCAAAATCAAGCAGAGGGCGTAGTATGTTCACAGTTTGGGCAACCTGAGGCCCTTCAATTTCTATTTACGGGAGGTGATAAAAAGAGCAGGCAAACTGATGTTTTATTATCAACAAAATTAATAAAGAAGGAGAAAAAAATGAAAAGGATTTATTTGTTTGCAGTCATAGCGCTTTTGGTTTTTGGGCTTTGCTCACTCGGTTTTGCAGGGAGTAAAGAGGAAGTAGGGAAACCTTCAGAACTTCCGATAACAACGTCTTCTATGGATGATCTTATCGCCAGGGCGAAGGAGGAGGGGACCCTTGTGTCTTATGGTCTTCCCGATGACTGGGTGAATTATGGAGGAATACGGAAAATACTTGAAAATAAATATGGAATAAAAACGATGGATACGGATATGGGCAGCGGGACAATTATTTCGACATTAGAATCGGAGAGAAATAATCCAGTTGCCGATTCCACTGACCTCGGGTTCAATTTTGCCACGGTTATTACTGAAGAACAGTTGTCGCAGCCCTATAAGAACAAGTACTGGGATGAGATACCCGATTTTGCAAAAGACCCGAACGGACTCTGGTCAGCTGCATATTGGGGAACCATTGCATTTACGGTGAATACCGATATAGTGAAAAACATCCCGAGGTCATGGGCTGATCTTTTAAAACCTGAATATAAGAACATGGTTTGTATCAAGGACCCAAGGGAGTCGGGAACAGCTAACATGATGGTTTTAGCCGCAGCATATGCAAACGGCGGTGATGTGAATAATATACAGCCGGGTATTGAGTATTTTAAAAAGTTAAAAAAAGCCGGTAACATCAAACCGGTGAGGCCGAGCACTTCCGCAATCCAGAAAGGCGAGGCGCCTATTTCGCTCTTCTGGGATTTCGACGGCCTGTCAAAAAAATATTCACTCGGGATGGATTCACTGAAAATCGTTGTACCACAGGATGGAACAGTAGCCGGAATGTATATCCAGTTCATTGCTGCAGGTGCACCACACCCGTATGTAGCCAGGCTCTTGATTGAAACTGAATATTCCGATGAGGGGCAGATAGAATACGCAAAGGGTTTTGTTCATCCGATTCGTAAAAGTGTTAAAATGCCTGCCGACCTGAAAGCAAAATTTCCGCCTGAAGATGATTATAAATCGGTAAAATTTGTAAAAGATGCAGCTGTTTTAGGAAAAGCTGCAAAAGAAATTGCAGAGGGGTGGAACGAAGTTGCAGCAATTCAGTAGGTTCGTTTCAGAGTGATAGAGGTGGCAACATGATTATTGAACTGAATCCATGTTGCCACTTTTTGATTTTTACGTGGTGAATACTATGATCGAAGAATTTACAGTAAAAAGTCCCGGGAGAGTGTGCCTGCTTGGTGATAATACCGACTTGATTGAAAAACCGGCGATTACTGCGGCAATTTCCGCTTTCCTTACAATCAAACTGACCAGGCTTGATGATAGTAGTGTTGTTTTAATAGGTCATGATATTGATTGTTATGAAGAATTTAATATTTATGATCCTCTCAGCTATGATTCACCATTGAGATATGTAAAGGCGGTTTACAATCGACTGAGAGATAGTATCGACACGGGTTTTCGATTGGAAATACACTCCGAAATACCTGTAGGCGCGGGATTATCATCATCCGCCGCACTCTGTATTGCTTCAATATATGCATTTAACAGGGCGTATAAAATAAAAATGAAAAAAGCAGAGGTTGCTGAACTGGCGTATATCGTTGAACATGATGATTTACAGGTTGAATGCGGTCGTATGGATCAATATGCAATAGCGTTTAGAGGTATTAACTATATTAACACGAGCTCAAGAGCAAGTATTGAGAAATTAGGTGTCGACTATTTACCGATTGTCGTTGCAGACTCTCAGGAACAGCACAACACAAAAGAAGTACAAATGTGGCTTCGAGATCGCATAAGTAAAAAAGAAAAACTCTTAATTGATTCACTTAATAGAGTAGTGGGCATTGTGGAAAAGGGAAAACAGGCACTGATGGAAAAAGACTTTAAAAAACTGGGTTTTTTGATGAACAGGCAGCAGGAAGAAGAAAAATTAATGGGAACATCTACCGACAAACTGGAACTCCTGTGTCGAAAAGCGAGGGAGGCCGGCGCTTTAGGGGCAAAACAAATGGGAGCGGGTGGGGGCGGCTGTGTAATAGCACTTTGTCCGATTCATAGTATTGAAATTGTTAGAGAAGCGCTTCAAGCCTCAGGATCACCTGCCTGGGCATTTAAAACTGTGTAATTATTTAACGTAATAGCCACAACACAATCATCTGATGATTTTTTTGTACCAATCTTGCCGTCCGATATTAGAAAATAGATCAAGCATGCATAGTTAGCTTTCATTCCAAGAGTAGAAGGCTGTGTCATTCGATTGTAAAAAACGATTTGGTAGTATATCTTGGTACCATACAGTTTTGTCGGAAATCATGAAAAAATGCAAAAGATCAAATGCGCTGTGGTCGGGCTGGGAAGAATCGGCAGCCTGCTGGAGGATGACCGGCTGCGGGAAAAACCCTGCACGCACGCGGGCGCGATTACGCAAAACGATTCGTGCGTGCTGGTCGGCGGGTGCGATATCAGAAAAGACCGGTGCAGACTATTCGCAGAGCGCTGGGGCTGCGAACAGGTCTACACCGATGTAGACGAGACGCTTGAAAAGACTGTGCCCGATATTGTTTGTGTTGCGACCCCGCCGGAAACTCACCTGCAAATCGTGAAAAAGGCGCTTCATCACGGTGTACTGCTCGTTATATGTGAAAAGCCTCTCGCGGACAACAGTGGGGATGCGCTTCAGATTGCTGAAATGCACAGTTCCGGACTGCTAAAGGTTATCACCAATCATGAACGCAGGTACTCGCGCGACTATATTCGGGCCAGGAAAATTATACAGCAGGAGAGATTTGGCTCTCTGCTTTCGGTCAGCTCGAAAATATATATGGGCAAAACGAGGCCGGTGTTCGATATCCTCCTTGAGGACGGCACCCATCTCATCGATATACTACAGTTTCTTACCAGCGCCCGGATGAAGGCAGGGCATGCTGCAATACATGCAGGCAAAAACGAAGAATCGCTTGTTATCGGCGGGAGTCTTGGGGACATTCCCGTATTTACGGAAGTCGCGTCCGGGAGGGACCACGTGGTGTTCGAGATCGATATGAGCTTTACCTCCGGAAGGATCAGAATCGGCAACGGCCTCTACGAGGAGTATATAAGTGAAATAAGTCAGTTTTACGAGGGGTTCAAATCTCTCAGAAGAGGAATAGCGGGGCGCCCCCGCACTACGGGCTATTTTAGAAATATGCTCAGTGATGCAGTACGCTGTGTGCGTGACCCTGCAGCAAACCCGGTTTCAACTGCGCAGGACGGGTATACTGCCGTTAAATTGATAGATACGGTGAAGGGTATGGTTTCATGAAAAGTGAGGACCCCTCAAATTCTCTTGCTGAAAAAATCAAGCGTATAATAAAGAGCATTCCCCTCGGCAAAGTATGCACGTACGGGCAGATTGCAGCCTGTGCCGGCAATTACAAGGCTTCACGGCAGGTTGCATGGATACTCCACAGTTCATCGGAAAAAGACCGGCTCCCCTGGCACCGGGTGATCAACAGAACAGGGCGTATTTCGCTGAAGAACTTCAACGGCTATGAGCTGCAGAAATCCCTGCTCCAAAAAGAGGGTGTCCGGTTCGATTCGCGCGATACGGTGGATCTGGAGCAGTACCTCTGGTATCCCGACGGCTGAGGAGCCGAACATAGAGGGGTGATGTATGGATTTTATTCCGGAAAATGGGTGGCCTGCGACACATACCGGGAAGGCGTGGTGGTTTTTGTTCCGCGGTGATGATCTCCTGATTGTAATGAATAACACCAGGGCGGAAGTTCCCGTTGTAAAAGACCCTGCACAACTCGGGCTCGCTCCGGTGGATACCCTTTACATAGGAATGCTCGATACTATCCCCTGCTTTTCAGGTGAGGTAACAGATGATGAAAACCCTCCTGAAGGCATGAGCTTTATACGGCTGAGAAAACTGATAGCTGATATCGATGAGGAAATATTTCCCGTTGCAGGGCGCGCCTTTCAGATTGTGAACTGGGCAAGAACCCATCGGTATTGCAGCAGGTGCGGAAGCAAAACGAAGAGGAAAGAGTACGAGCTTGCCATGGTCTGCGAGAAATGCGGGTTTGCCACCTATCCGCGTATTTCGCCTGCCGTTATTACTGCAGTTGTCAAGGACAATGCCATCCTGCTGGCACGCGCACACCGCTTTCCGCCGGGCCTGTACAGCGTCATTGCCGGTTTCGTCGAGCCGGGTGAAACCCTTGAACAGTGCGTAAAGAGAGAGATACTGGAGGAAACGGGGATTGAGGTAAGAAATATCCGGTATTTCGGCAGCCAGCAGTGGCCGTTTCCGAATTCACTCATGGTCGGATTCACCGCGGAGTATGAAAGCGGTGAAATAGAGATAGATCCGGGAGAGATCGCGGATGCACGCTGGTTTACCCATGACAGCCTGCCGGAGCTCCCGCATAAAATCACCATTGCCCGACGCCTCATTGAGTGGTTTCTTGATGAAAAGTGGGATGGTGTTTCATGATTGTACAATACATCCTGTACAAAACTCCCTCATTGCTTTGACAATTCACTCGCGGTGAATTATTATAATCTTCATACTTAATGAATTATAAAATTTGTGTCAATACCAGGGTGCGGTTTTTCAGAGAATGGAATATACAAACGGGGGCAGGGACATTCTGTATGCGGGAATAGATGCGGGCTCGGTGAGCGTCAACTGCGTTGTAATCGACGGCAGCCGGCGTCTTGTTCGCGAGTATCCGTACGTGCGGCACATGGGCAGGGTCGAACAGGCTGTGCAGACCCTCATACGGAACCTGTACAAAGACTTCGGTACAGAAAAACTCCGATCGATCGGCTTTACCGGTACCCATGGCAAGATGCTGAGCGAGGGACCAGGGGCCTTTTACGAGTTTGAAACGATAAGCCAGGTGATCGGGGCCGTTTTTCTTGTCCCGCACGTAAGAACAATCATCAGTATGGGCGGTCAGCATACCGCTCTGTTCCAGATTTCACATAAAACCGGCGATGACAATCACTGGGAGCTCGAATACTTCAATACAAACGGCCCGTGCGCATCGGGCACCGGTTCTTTCATCGATCAGCAGGCCCAGAGGCTTGCCACCTCGATTTACGGTACCGAAAAAGATGCAGCAGACGGAAATATCGATCGTGTTTTAGGTGATTTCATAAAGCTCGGTCTCAGGAGCGAAATACCTTCGAATGTGGCCTGCAGGTGCACAGTGTTCACGAAAACCGATATGATACACCTGCAGAACAAGGGTGAAAAACTCGAAGACATTATCTATGGCCTTCATGTGGGTAACGCAAGAAACTACATGAGTACCATCGTATCGAACCACACCCTCAAAAAGCCGACTATCTTCATCGGCGGGCTTTCTCTGAACAGCCTCCAGGTGAAGGCATTCAAAAATTACTTTCCCGAACTCATCGTTCCCGAACACAGCAGTTCGTTTGGCGCCCTCGGCGTTGCGCTGCAGGCGCTCGAGTCAGGCGGCAGTGCTGGTGTCGACCCGGGAAGCCTGAAAGACCTTGGAGCGGTGCACAGTTTTGTGGTGCCGACGGCACCGAGACTGGAGCTGAAAAAATCAGTGCTTCATGAATCGAATGAGCCGTCGACTACAGAGATACATCCCGCCACAGGGACAGCCCCCGGTATGCGGGTGTTTTTAGGTATCGACATCGGTTCGACAACCACGAAATACACACTCATGGATGATGCGTGCGAAATCGTTTACAAGAATTATGTTCCCACTATGGGAAGGCCGATCGAGGTGACCAAGGGTCTTTTACGGGGAATCATGGATGACCTGGGGAAAAATATCGAAATTGCCGGTGCCGCCACCACAGGCTCCGGCAGGGGCGTTGTCGGCGATTTTCTCAATGCAGATCTCATTATAGACGAGATTACGGCGCACGCTCGGGGTGCCGTAGAGGTGGACCCGGAGGTCGATACAGTATTTGAGATCGGCGGCCAGGATTCGAAGTACATCCTGATACGAAACGGCAATCCGACTGATTTCGACATGAACAAGGTGTGCGCTGCAGGTACCGGCAGCTTTCTGCACGAGCTAGCGAATAAATACGAGATAAATATAGTCGAAGAGTTTCAGGAGATAGCCCTTTCATCGGTATCTCCGGTGAAGCTCACCGACCGATGTACCGTGTTCATGGAATCGGACCTCGAGTCCTACCACCAGAAGGGAGTGGAAACCAGAGACCTCATTGCCGGGCTGTGCTACGCAATCGTGTACAACTACCTGAACAGGGTTGTAGGAAAAAGAAAGATAGGAAACAGGCTCATGTTTCTCGGCGGGCCCTCGCTGAACAAGGGGGTGGTGGCTGCCTTTGAAAATGTTCTCGGCCGGGAAATCGTCGTGCCGAGGCACCGGGAGGTCCTCGGCGCATATGGCGCAGCCCTTGCAGTGAGGGAAAAGATGATGATGGAAGAGCGGACGGAATCGCTGTTCAGGGGGCTTGAAAACACAGTCAACGATACAATGCACTGCGTAGAAAGGATATGCCGTGCCGACCCCCACTGCCACAACCAGTGCAAGCTGAAGATATACGACTTCGACGGACGAAAAAGTATCTGGGGCGGCGAGTGCGGGAGGTATGAGCTTATCAGGGGACGCGGTAGGCGATCGGGTAATCTTTTCGAGATCAGGAGAAATATCTGGGACCGGTACATGAAAGAGGTGAGCATTCAGCTCGGGGATAAACCCCTCATGGAGATCGACGGAAGGCCGACTGTCGGGATGCAGCGTATGCTCTACGGCCTTCACTTCGGTGTTTTATGGGCCCACTTCTTCGATCAGCTCGGTTACAGACTCGTTCTCACCCCCCGGACGGACAATGAAATCTCGAGGACCGGAACGGAGATCATGCAGGGTGAAGCGTGCTACCCGGTCAAGGTATCCCACGGGCATGTCGAAAGAATGAAAGGGAAAACGAAGCACCTGTTTTTACCGAGCATCATCGATATCCCGGTGTCTGCTGAACAGGAGATGGGTTTTTACTGCCCGATGGTCCAGGGAAACTCGTACATGACGCGTATGGCCCTCGGCCTTGACCCGCAGTACGTATTGCATCCAGTTGTTCACCTGAGGCATGATCCCGACCGGCTCTCTCTCGAGCTTACCGAGCAGGTCGGGGAAAAGCTCGGGGTATCCGGCAGCCGGATAAAACGCGCACTGAAATACGCTCTGAAGAAAAACAGGGAGTTCGTAGAGGAGTTGCGCCGTGAAGGTGCATCGGTTATCCGGGCAAGAATTCCTGAAGAACCGTTTGTTGTGGTCACCGGGCGGCCGTACAACCTGTACGATGAAAAACTCAATCTTCGGCTCGGAAAAAACCTTGCGGGTATCGGGATATCTGCTGTTCCCATGGATTTTATCGACACCGATACGGTGGATCTCTCCGATTTTCCATCCATGTACTGGGGCCTCGGTGCCCAGATACTGCGGGCTGCCCGATTTGTCAGGGACAGGGAAGGGTTTTTCGGGATACATCTCACCAACTTCAGCTGCGGGGCCGATTCCTTCCTCGAGCACTTCTACAGGCAGATCATGGATGAAAAGGCGTACCTTATCCTGGAGCTGGACGAGCACACGGCGGAGGCCGGTGTCATGACGAGGATTGAGGCTTTTAAAAACGTAATGGAAAATTCCATGCGGAGAACGGATACCTTTTACATTCGCTCTTCGCAGGCTGGAAAAGATGGACGTATCAACATTTCAATCGCTGAATAGCGGAATCGGTGTTTTCAACGCTGAAAACAAGACCTTTTTAATCCCGCAGATGAACGGGATAGGCGCATACCTGCTCGCTGCGGCGCTGCGGAGTTTCGGTATACAGGCTCAGGCCCTCGATACGTACAACGCGCTCGACCTGGGCAAGGAGTACACCTCGGGAAAGGAGTGCCTCCCCTGCCTGATAACGACAGGCGATATTCTCAAGTTTTTGAATGATGAGAGGGAAAAACAGGGACCGCTGTTTAAACCAGACAACTATATCTTTTTTATGCCCGAATCGGACGGGCCGTGCCGTTTCGGCATGTACAACAAATATCAGCGTATTGTGCTCGATTCTTTTCCCGAGTTCAGAAGCGTAAAGATCGGGTCGCTCACCTCCCGTGACGGATATTCCCTGGACGGGCTCGTGGGATATGACCGGGTGCGGGTATTGAGGAAGGCGGCCTACCTTTCAGTGCTTATTACTGATATTCTCAACAGGCTCGTGTGGCGTGTCCGTCCCTATGAGAGCTTTAAAGGGGAAACTGACCGTTTTATCTGGAAAGCGGTGGCGGTTATGGAGGAAGCCTTTGAGAGGTACGGCGCCAGAAATGATTTTGGGTCGATTCTTGACCTGCTCGACGAAACCGTCGAACAGGCAAAGGAGATAGTAGACCCCGCCATTGAGCAAAAACCTCTTGTGGGGATTGTCGGTGAAATATTTCTGCGCGTGCATGACCAGGCGAATCAGGATCTCATCGGGACGCTCGAAAGATACGGCGCCGAGGTGGTGAACGCTTCTCTCATCGAGTGGATAAATTACACCTCTTACAACAGAATGCGTGATGCTAAAATGAAGTTCAGGCTCGATCTGAAGCAGCTTCGAATCGGTGATGCGAAGAAAGATTTGAAGGATATACTTAGTCACGCGGTGGACTTTTTTTATCAGCAGTATAAACAGAGACGGATATATAAAAGAGTGCAAAACAGCCTGCCTATTGCGGGAGATCACCGGGTCGCCCATCTGGAACGCATCTTGAAGAGGGATGACGTTTTCAGTTTCGACGTCGGGACTGAGGCATGCCTGAGTATATCGGGAATCATGGCGTATGCGGAAAACGGCTTCAACGGTGTGGTAAACGTGTATCCGTTTACCTGCATGCCGAGCTCGATCACCTCCTCTATTGCAAAACCGCTCATGAACAGACAGGGCGTTCCCTACCTGGACGTACAGTGCGATGCGAGCCAGCAGCCCGGCAGGGAAACGGACATTCGCACTTTTATGTATCAGGTCTACCAGCATCACAGAAGAAACCGGGATAACGGTTGAGGATAGAACCTGCTGCAGATGATGTATAAAGCTATTCTTTATTCCGTGGAGGGAATAAATGTTTGTTCAAAATATTTCGCCTGTAATCGTAAAACTCGGCCCATTCTCGATCAGGTACTACAGCCTGCTCTTCGTCTGTGCATTCCTGCTCGGGCTCCATCTGATTAAAAAGGTCTTTCAGGAGAAGGGGATCGATACCGAGCTCGTATACCCGCTCTTCATTACGGTGGTGATATGCGTGATCGTCGGGGCACGGCTGGGGCATGTTTTTTTCTACCATCCACGCTACTACCTGTCGCACCCGGTACGAATATTGATGATATGGAAGGGTGGGCTTGCCAGTCACGGCGCTGCGATTGCGCTTCTTATCGGTATGGTTATCTTTACCCGAATATACCCCATCACCTTCTACCAGATCAGCGATGCACTTTCAATACCCGTATCGATCGGAACGAGCTTTATCAGGTTCGGGAATTTCTTTAATTCTGAGATCGTTGGGAGAAAGACGAGCGTTCCCTGGGCGGTAAAGTTCATGCGTTTTCAGGAGCCGGACGGCGGACCGCCCGCGTTCCGCCATCCCACTCAGCTCTATGAGATGGTGATGGGCATTGTAATCTTCGTCGTGCTATGGACCGTTTTCAAAAAGAAGAAGGACCGGCTACAGGATGGCGCTATCCTCTACCTGTTTTTGTTCCTCTATTTTACCCTCAGGTTTCTCGTCGAGTTTACCAAGGAGTATGCGCGGCCGCATCATGAGATCTTTCTTACCACGGGACAGTTTTTAAGCATACCATTTATTCTGTTTTCAGGTATCATGCTCTTTGCGGTCGGCAAGATACGAACGAAAACGAAGGTGTGAACAGGTGGTTTGCTCGCGAGACTACTTATTCATAGGTTGTGTCGGGGATTTCCGGCTGAACAGCCTCAGATGACCTGATTTGAGAGATATTGTCCTTCGTGATACCGGTCAATTCAATTACATCGATCGAGCCGTCGGAATTTCTGCGCTCGATTTTTACAATGCCTCCCAATACATTACGAGAGATCCAGTAATCGTTCATCGATCCGACCTCTTTTCCCCTGTCCCTGATGTGAACTGCAGTAAACTCTCCGGCGCCTGTTTTAACTCTTTCTTCCCCGATTGCGATGGGGTTCTGGAACAGTTTTTGATACTTCTGCTCTATCAAAACCTGCCGGTCCTCCGCCATCATCTGTTTGAGCTCATCCCTGGAAAACTCCTTCAAGGCCTCCTCGAGCTCGATGGCGAAGAGCGGTACCGTTTTGTATTTCTTTCCGGTATCAGGATGGATGTACCGTATCTCGAGCGGCGTGTTCAGGTTTGATATGAGCAGTTCACAGAATACCCATTTGTCGGGGATATTCATCTGAACCTGCCACCACCGGGAGCCGTCGGAGTTTTTCTTTAAAAGCGAACGGTCGACCGTCGTGTACACAGCACCGTTTTTTCTATAAGATGTCAGAACAATACCCTGGCCCTCTTCGAATCCGTTTTCCTGGAGGGAAAAGATGCGGTAAATGTCGTCCGTAAAACCGCCGCTGCCGTTTGAGACGAACTCGGCAAAGGGACCGGCGCTTGAAACAAGTATTTTATACTGTATGACGGGAACAAGGAGTGTGTGCAGATCGTATTCCTTGAGCGGTGATGCGGCTTTGGGGCTTTCAAGGCCTTTCACGGGAGGAGCAGGCTCAGGCTTCACCGGTCGGCCACGCGGTTGTTTGAGCGTGGTGCAGCTAAAAACAGCGAGGGACAGGGCGATTAATAAAAGTGTGGCTGCAGCACCCTTGAACGGGTTCATTATTTTTTTTCCTTCCATTGTGTTCCACCTGGTTTCAACAAAATTCCGCCACCCTTCGCTGAGAACATACCGCTCAACGGCGGTACCGGTGCGTGTGGTACTCTGCCGCCAAATCATCTTTTCTGTGGCATGCAACGAAATGACCGTCGCCTGCATCCTCGAGCAGCGGCTCTTCGATCCTGCAGCGCTCGACTGCGAGCCAGCAGCGCGGGTGGAACCTGCATCCCTCCGGCGGGTCTATGGGATTCGGCACGTCACCTGTCAGTATGATTCTCTTTCGCCTGATATCCGGGTCAGGATAGGGAATGGCGGAGAGAAGGGCGATTGTGTAAGGGTGGAGTGCGCCGGCAAACAGGGTCTTTGTCCTTGAAATCTCGACTATTTTTCCAAGATACATAACGGCAATCCTGTCGCTTATATGCTCCACGACGAGCAGGTGATGGGTAATGAAGAGATAGGTGAGATTGTACTCGTTTTTGAGATCGATGAGGAGGTTGAGAATCTGCGCCTGTACGGATACGTCGAGCGCCGATGTCGGCTCATCCAGAATGACGAAATCAGGTTTCGTGGAAAGGGCACGGGCGATCGCGATTCTCTGCCGCTGTCCTCCGGAGAACTCGTGTGGATACCGCATCATGTGGTCTCTGTTCAGCCCTACAGAGTTGAGGAGCTCAGCAACCCTGTCGATTTTCTCCCTTCCCCGCGCAAGGTTATATATGGTGATGCCCTCACCTATTATGTTCTTGATGAGCATTCTCGGATTGAGCGAGGTTGTCGGATCCTGAAAAACGATCTGCATCCTTTTTCTGAGCTGTTTCAGCCTGTTTCCACTGAAAGTCGTAATATCAAGGAGTTTCCCCCCCCCGTTTTCTTCACTGTTGAAGTACACCGCGCCTGCGCTTGGTTTCTCGAGCCGGAGGAGAGTTTTGCCGAGCGTCGTCTTGCCGCATCCCGATTCACCGACGAGTCCGAGGCATTCCCCCTTCACTAGTATCAGGGACACATCGTCCACTGCCCTGACGTAGTTTTTCGTTGTTTGTATAACGCCACTTCTGATTGGATAGTAGGTCTTCAGGTTCTGTATTTCAAGAAGTTCAGACAATACTCGAGCCTCCGTTTCATTACAGGTCATTCTTTGTACAGAAAACAGGCCACCATGTGTTTTTCTCCATCCCGGTCTTTTCTCACGTACAGTGCCGGTTTCTGCTGTGTGCAGATTTCCATCGCTTCGGGACAGCGTGGATGAAAACGGCAGCCGGAAGGCGGATTAAGGAGATTCGGCACATTTCCCCGTATACTTTCAAGCCGTCCATTCTTGCCCGGGGTTGGCACTGAGCGCAGCAGGGCCCTGGTATAGGGATGGAGTGGTTTTTTAAACAGCTCTCTCACGCGTGCAAACTCCACCAGGGTACCGGCATACAGCACGATGACCCTGTTCGCTATCTCGGAAACGACACCGAGGTCATGGGTTATAAACAGTATTGATGACCGGTATTTGTCTTTTAGCTCTTCGATGAGGGTGAGAATCTGCGCCTGTATGGTGACATCGAGATTTGATGTCGGCTCATCGGCTATGAGAATCGACGGATTGCATGCCAGAGCCATGGAGATGACCACCCTCTGCTGCATGCCGCCCGAGAGCTCGTGCGGGTATCGCAGAATGACTTCCGACGGATTGGGAATTCCGAGACTTTCAAGAAGTTTTATCGAAAGTTCAGTGGCCTGGCGTTTCAGAAGTCGACCATAGCGGCCGTATTGTAAATTGTTTCCGCGGGCTTTGCGCAGTTTCCCTGTGTACTTCGCCTTTTGATACCGAAGAAGCAGGCCGGGCCACCTCTTTTTTTGCAGATTTTTCTCAATATTTTTGAGAACGAGCGTGCAGAGCTCCTCCTGCCGATGGAGAAGAAAGCTTTCACTGACCTGCCTGTTAATGCTGAGAACAGGGTTCAAAGCGTTGCCCGCTTCCTGGAATATCATCGATATTTCATTGCCCCTGATAGCACGCATGAACTCATCGCTCTGCTCGACCAGGTTGACGGGACTATCGTTTTCATGGTAGAGTATCGTTCCGTCTTCAATTTTTCCAGGCGGAAGAATGAGGTTCAAAATCGACAGGACAGTAACACTCTTGCCGCACCCTGTTTCTCCAACGATACCGAGTGTTTCACCGTTTGCGAGACCGAAGCTGATTTCATCGATCGCCCTCACGACCCCCTCATAGGTGTAGAAATTCACCTTCAGGTTCTCGATATCGAGAATCGAGTCTGTTGTGCCAGGTTCCGCCATGTGTCTATTTCCTCCTCAGTTTCGGGTCGAAAATATCCCTGAGCGCATCGCCCAGAAGGTTCCAGCCGAGAACAAAAAAAAGTATGAAAAGACCCGGTATTGTGACGACGTACCAGAATAGAAACGGCTGGCCCTGAGGGCCGACTATATAGTTTCTCGCAAGACTTACCATTTGACCCCAATCCGCATATCCCTCCTGTGCACCGAGACCGAGGAAACTGAGTGCGGCTGCAGTGAGCACCATAGCCCCTATATCAAGGGACGCGAGTATGAGGGCAGGATAAATGGCATTGGGGAGTATATGTTTCAAAATTATTTTGAATGTTCCTGAGCCGAGCGCTTTTGCAGCTTTAATGAAGTCCTCCTCCCTGATGGTGAGGATGCTGCTTCGTATGGTCCGCGCATAGATGGGCCAGCCGACGATGATGAGTGACCTCATGATATTATCCAGGCTCCGTCCGAGTGCAGTAACTATTGCCATGGCGAGTATAAAAAGGGGAAGCGACATGAAAATATCGACCACGCGCATGAGAATTTCATCAACTATACCCCCAAAATAGCCGGAGATGCTGCCAACGGCGATGCCGATTATCAGTATGGTCCCCACGACCATGAATCCGATTCGAAAGGCGGTTCTGGTGCCCCATATCACACCGTAAAAGATATCGTACTGCTTGGTTGTTGTGCCGAACGGGTGGCCGGGCCCGGGCGGGTTCGGAATGACGGAGTACCCCTCATGCGGAATTCTGAAGGGCTCCTGCTCGTACTTTGGAGGCGATATAACCGGCGCGAATACGGCAATCAAGAAGAAAATGAAAATAAGGGAGAGTCCGGTGACCGAGAGCGGATTTTTAACTATTTTGCCGAAGCTGAACCGAAACTCTTTGAGCCTTGGGTGCTGTTCGAACTCACGAACGATCCTTCGTTTCTTCAGAAAGTACATACCGTTTTTCCTTATCCTTACTGTACCAATTGTGCCCGGCAGTGTGTAAATAAACTCCTGTTCCTCGGTTCTCCTATCCCAGCCGCACACGCGGGTCGATGTACGCGTAGAGAATATCCACCACGAGGTTGGTCACCACGAACAGAACACCGTTAAACAAAACAGCCATGAGAACCGCGGGGATATCGAGCTGTGTAGCCGCATGTGCCCACCACCACCCGAGTCCCTTTCTATTGAAAATTGTTTCGGTAATGACCACCCCCGCCATGAGCTGCGCGAACAGCCAGCCTGATACGGTTACCACCGGTATCAGGGCGTTCCTCCTCGCATGCTTTTTGATGACAACCTTCGGCGATGCACCCTTGGCCCTTGCAGTAAGCACGTACCCTTTGCCCATAGCCTCGAGCATGCTCGAGCGCATAATTCTCATTACGAGCGCTATCTGTACGACGGTGAGTGTGATTACCGGAAGCACGAGGTGCCGAACTGCATCGACGAAAATCCACAGCTTTCCATTTAGAAGGGAGTCGATTGTATTCATCCTGGTGTACCGCACGAAATCCGCAGAGTTCACGTATGCCTGCGCTTTGTAGCCAAGAATTTCAGGTGGGAAGAGGCCGCGGAAGTATCCGTAAAAAACCATGAGCAGCACGAGTCCGAACCAGAAAGTCGGTAAAGACCAGCCTACGATCGCCAGGAAACGGGTGAAGTGATCAACCGGTTTATCCCTGTGCACAGCAGAAATAGTACCGAGCCATATACCCACAAGTATGATGAGAGGCGCGGAATAGAGGGCAAGCTCGACCGTGTTAGGGAGAAAGAATTTGAATGCTTCCATAACTGTCCGTGAAACCGTTGTCGACCACCCAAAATTACCGCTCAATACCTGGCGGATCCAGTTATAGTACTGAACGTACACCGGTCTGTCGAGGCCGTAGGTCTTTATGATGCTGTTTATATCACTGAGCT
>CAZGJW010000056.1:0-17454 GCA_964525675.1 uncultured Spirochaetota bacterium | reverse complement strand
TCGATTTTTCGAATCTGTTAAGTATTATCTACCCAGAACCCCTTATTTTTCAGCGCAACCATCCGTGGCCACGGCCTTGAAGCCTTCTTCCGGCACGGATGCCGGAAGAAGGAGGTTAGAAGAAATAAGCGTATATTACAATTAGGTTCGGTCGGCTTTGAAGCAAAAAACACACACTACGAACGAAGTGGTTCTCTATGCCAGAGTTTCCTCCAAGGAGCAGGAGCGGGAGGGCTACTCCATCCCTTCCCAGAAGAAACTGCTTACATCCTATGCACAAAAGCACGGCCACGAGATCGTTAAAGAGTTCATCGATATAGAGACTGCCAAACAGAGCGGTCGCACATATTTCAACGAGATGGTGCAGTATCTTGAGGGACACACGAAGGTGAGTACCATCCTCTGCGAGAAGACGGACCGGCTGTACCGTAATTTCAAAGACTACGTAATCATCGACGACCTAGATGTGACACTGATCTTCGTCAAGGAAGGGTCGGTGCTGAACAAGCATTCCCGCTCTCACGAGAAGTTCATTCACGGCATCAAGGTATTGATGGCAAAAAATTACATCGACAATCTCTCCGAGGAGACGCGAAAAGGGCTACTGGAGAAGGCGGAGGAAGGGGAGTTTCCTGCTCTGGCGCCGCTGGGCTACCGGCACGACAAGGTAAACAAGACCATTGAGCTCGATGAACAACGGGCGCCGATCATACGGGGGATGTTTGAGCTTTACGCCGCAGGGGAGTATTCGATCCGGGGACTGCAGGTGTATGTAACTGAGCTAGGTCTTACCTCTCGCAGAGGCAATCCAGTGATGCGAAGCTCCATTGCTGAGATGCTGAAAAACCCCTTCTACTACGGGGATTTCATCTGGGCCGGCAAGCAGTATCACGGCAAGCACCCGCCGATCATCGACAGGGAGCTGTTCGACCGGGTGCAGGCGATGATCAGCAGCAAGAACCGCACCCGGGAAAGTGTCCACGGCTTTGCCTATACGGGCCTTCTGAAGTGTGCTGAATGCGGTTTCTCGATCACCGCCGAGATCAAGAAAGACCGCTACGTCTACTATCACTGCACCTTCGACAAGGGGAGATGCTGCGGCAGCTACGTCCGGGAGGAGGAGCTGGAGCGGCAGTTTGGTGAGATTTTCAAGCAGTTTCAGTTCTCCGAGAAAGTCTTTAACTGGACCCGGGAGGCGCTGCGGTTGAGTCAGGCGGAGAAGGCCGAGTTTCACAATAAAGCAATCGAGGGGTTTCATGCCCGGTACCTGAAGCTTCAGAACCGGATCGACCAGATGTACCTGGACAAGCTGGACGGAGAGATCGATGAGGCCTTCTATCGCAAGTATGTAAAGGAGTGGAGAGAAGATCAAAACCGTCTTCAGAGACAGATTAAGGAGCACCAGACCGCCGATGAGAACTACATCGAGCAGGGGATTAAGCTCATAGAGATTGCTCGAAACGCGTATGCATTCTATCAGGGCAAGGACCAACCAATTCGAGCTGAGCTGATCCGCTTTATCTTTCCGAATTCAAACCTGCGTGATGGCAAAATTGAGCCAGTCTTCAAACCACCTTTCGACATCATCTGGAAACTGGCACAGGAAGCACGTAAATATAGTTCAGAGCAAAAAAAACAGACAGTAGAGGGTCTCTCTACTACAGGGTTAGTTGAACATTGTCGTAAGGCTTCAGATTATCTGAGTGATCTTATTTCTTCCAAGAGAAATCAATATTTCCATTTTCAAATCGTACTTATCGCTCTAGTAGCTCTATTTGTTGCAGCTCTATCTTTTATAGTAAGCACCTTGCCATAATCGCTTATACTATATACCCTTAGAGACCAAGGGTTATCAACCTTCTTTATATGTTTGGTGCGGATTCAAGAAGGGCCTGCATCCAGCAATGAAAGAGCGAGTCAGTGAGGGCGTAAATATTGAAAACAAAATTAATAGAATAAAGTAACTGAGAGTAAAAAAACGGTAATCATAAAGACTATAAATAGAAGTACTTCTAAAAGTATTATCAGTTTGTATAGAAATCCTTGACAATGTCAAATATATTATAATATATTTATGTTAAACCAAATAACATATTTTATATCGGTCATAAAAAATGAGTAGTAGAAATACATCTACCTACGTGAAGATAGCAAATACATTGAGGGAGGAAATCGAATGCGGAGTATATAAAAAAGGTGATTTACTCCCAACAGAACAAAAGTTAGAAAATCGTTTTAAATCAAGTAGAATTACTATCAGAAATGCTGTAGGTGTATTAGAAAAAGAGGGATTCATAGAAAAGATACAAGGAAAGGGAACTATTATTAAAGATATACGGACGACACAGGAACTAAACTATTTAACCTCATTTACTGAAACTTTTGAAAAGAAAGGGTTCATTGTGGAGACGGGTAATTTATCAGTAGATCTGATAAAACCTCCGCAAAGTATAATAACGGTATTAGATATAAACAAAGATACTAACATATATTCAGTCAAAAGGACTAGAATTATCAATAGTGAACCTATTGCTTTTATAAACAACTATTTACTTACCAGTGTTGTACCTAAATTGGAGGATAAATATGAAAAGCTATATAGTATGGGATTATATCATCTTTTAGAAAAAGAGTACAATTTACGATTAAAATACGCTGTAGAGAAAATAAGGGTATATCTCAGCGGTCCTCTTGATTCCGAGATCCTTCAAATACGAGAGAATTTACCTCTTTTTCATACTGCTAGAACGACCTATTTAGAAGATGGAACTGCATTTGAATACGTAATAACTGTCGTCAAGGCTGATAAAATGGAATATACAGTCTACCTGCGTGATAGACCTAAATAATACCTTCCTTTTAACATTCACATTTAAAGATTTAACTGAAAACACGATACTTGAATACTCCTAGATAATCAAAAAGTTTGAATTTTCTTTGTTTTTTTCTTGACACTAGTTGAAAATTCTGTAAAATATTAACAATTATAATCTATTTTAGAATTTATTATAATGAATTATGCCTATATCTTCACCCTCTTTTAATTCGTTTGTTTGACAAGGAGTACTAAATATGGTTAATGACAAAATTTAAAATTCTACCTTTACACAATAAACTGTATAGGTTAAGATGTTTTCACGAAAGTCTGCGTTTTGTTCGGTAAGAGAAGTCGCAAAATATATAAACGACAAATCGAGGAATTTTTGCAACGAGCCTTTGGTAAATCGGCTGAGCTCAACTTATAAAAACTATCATTTATCGTTCATTTGTTCATGCCACCACCTTCCATGTACGAAGGGGCGTGTGATAGTGTAGTCCATCTTGCAAGAGAAAGGAGGGAGAATAATATGTTAAAAGGCTCTTCTTCATTAGGGCCGCGATCGTCAGCAAATGAAAGGAGCCTAAAAAATTAACCTAAGGAATCTAGTTTTGGAACAACAAATATAATATATAGGAGGATGTTTATTATGAAAAAGGGAATTATAATCGCAGCAATGGCTTTGTTTCTTGCATCAGTGTTTTCTTCATTAGGGTTCGGGCAGACTGCTCCCGACTATAGTGCAAATGGAAAAAGGCTCTATTCAAGGTCTTGGATTTGGTCAGACAAGTTTTCACAGATGGTAGATACTACAAAGTACAAGAAGAGGCCTCCGTACGTAATAGGTTTCAGCAATGCCTCAGTATCGAATTCTTGGCGTGTCCAATTTGTACAAGAGTTTCAGGCGGAGTGTGACAGACACAAGGACCTCATCAAAAAAGTATATATCACAGATGCAATGGACAAACCCGCAAAGCAGGTTTCTGACATTGAGGACCTGATGGCGAGAAAGATTGACATCCTGATTGTTGCAGCATCCGAAGCTGGTCCTCTGGACCCAATTGTCAGCAAGATTTACAAGACTGGTTTCCCAGTGGTAATGCTCGACCGAAGGATCAAGACCGAGAACTTTATCAACTTCGTTACGTGCAGCGACATCGTGGGTGGGCGATTGAGTGCTCTATGGCTGGCTGAGATGCTTAAAGGAAAGGGAAATATAGTTTGTCTTCCCGGAGGGGCGGGTGCTAGCCCGGCAGAAGACAGGCTTGCTGGAGCAAAAGAGATTTTCTCCCAGTTCCCCGACATTAAGATCTTGGATATTCAGTACACCAGTTGGTCGCCGGCCGAAGGCAAGCGGATCATGTCTGCCTTGATACAATCATATGGAAAGAGAATCAATGGAGTCTGGGCGGACAGTGGGCTCCAGGGGGGCGGCGCAATCGAGGCTTTGATCGCGGCTGGCATGAAGGTGCCTGTCACAGGAGAGGACAACAACGCGTTTCTGTTGGTGGTGCAGAACAACAATTGGCAGGCGATGTCAAACGGCTACACGCCGAAGTATGGAGCGCTTGGTGTTATCAATGCGTTGAACGTGTTGCAAGGAATTCCTGTACCTAGGATCGTTAATTCAACGAGGACTGTGCTAACGACGGTCGACACCGCTGATGTCAAGGGCGAAATTCCCTGGGACCAAATGGCAAAGCCTGGATGGCCGCTTGATTTCTGGATGGATAACAATCTACCCGAAAGCATGCTCCCGCGTTCGCGTTAAGATCAATGACAATAGTAGCCAACTCAGAGAGGGCCCCTTATCGGGCCCTCCCATGATTTTTGACTTAATACAGGATTAAAAATGGTGCTCTTATTCATAAATCGACGAATTCCGTCTTCTAAAAACTATTCTCATTTGATTTTCCCAAATAGAGCCAATAAGCGCACATACGCCGTATATGATGTGGAACCCAGACTTTAATCTTCGGATGATAATGGTTGCCTGATCGGGGAGAAAAAGGGCAAATGAGGGGTTGAATATGGAAGATGCGAGATCTTCGCCATACCAACTTGAGAATTTACGACTGAAGGTTTTATTTGAAAAATATGGTATATACATTTTCTTGGCAATACTGTTTATTTTTGCATCCATCGTCTCGCCGGGATTTTTACGGCCGACGAACCTGCGAGATGTCCTTAATCAAGCTGCTCCGCTTGGGATGGTCAGCATAGGACAAACCTTCGTCATTTTAACGGGCAACGGCGGAATAGATCTTTCTGTCGCTTCCGTTATGGCAACTGTCGCCGTCATCGTCGCGTATATCACGGGTGGTCAGAACGCTCTCCTGCTGGCAGCCATCGCAGTATGCATCCCTTTTGGGCTTTTAGTGGGCGCCATCAATGGTCTTTTAATTACCAAGAGAAGAGTCCCACCATTTATGGCGACATTGGGAATGATGACCATAATACAGGGATTTAGATTTCTCTTCACTAAGGGCGCTCCCAAAGGGGATTTACCGCCTTTTCTCCGTATTTTAGGAACTGGAACACTGGGGCCGATACCTTTTTCAATTCTTTCGCTTATCGGTTTGGCTGTTATTGCTGCAGTGATTCTTAGAAAAACATCGTATGGACGGCAAGTATATGCAATCGGCGGTAATAGGAAAACTGCCTATATATCAGGTTACAATAATGATCTGATCATTACCGTTACTTATATGGTTTCCGGTCTAACGGCGACGATCGGCGGGTTATATCTTGCGGGTTGGATAGGAATCATTGACAATTGGGTCGGTAAGGGTTATGAGCTCAACTCGATCGCCGCTGTTGTTATGGGGGGCACTTCGTTTGAAGGAGGTAGAGGGGGTATTCTGGGGACTGTAGTTGGGGTAGTGATAATGGTTTTGCTCTTCAACATCGTCCTGCTCCTTCATTTTCCCGTACAAGCACAGTTAATAGTAAAAGGCGCCGTGATTGTATTTGCCGCTGCTCTTTATGTGCGAAGAAGTACTCAGTAGATGAAATATATTTTATACATAAGGAGGGACCTGACAACCATACGAAATTTTTTGTTTCACGAGTCACGAATAGTTAACTTGAATTAGAGTAGCAAACAGAGGGAAAAGCATATCATCATTTTTACGCTGGTTGCATTTCTAGGTTTGATGGTGTCTTCGTCGGGTTCCGCCGTCATCAAGGGGAAAAGTAATTCTCAAGATACTAGCCTGCTTCTGGTGCAGGAGCACAACTGGCCCACAATGAGCAACGGTACACTCCAAAATGGGGACGGAAGGTGTTTGTGTGATGTTGAAAGTGATGCGGTGCATTCCAATGCCTAGAATCGTCAATGTTACAAGAACGGTACTTACCACGGTTTATACGGCTGATATCAAAGGCGAGGTGCCTTGGGATGAAATGGCCAAACCGGGATGGCCTCTCGATTTCTGGATGGATAACACTCTTTACGAAAGCATGCTTCTTAAAGCGATGTAAGATGAAAAACGCGGGAGGGCTTTCAGTCGACCCTTTCACATTAATCCAAGTACATTTCGGGGTTATTTAGATGACCGACATTATTGAAATGAGGGAAATCTCAAAGAGTTTCCCCGGGGTCAAAGCACTCAATAAAGTGAATTTCACTTGTGCGCTAGGGGAAGTTCACGCATTGGTTGGTGAAAACGGGGCGGGCAAATCGACATTAATGAAAATCCTGGCCGGCGCGTACCGACCGGACGAAGGAAAGATCTTTTTAAAGAATAAGGAAATCAGGCTGTCCTCTCCCAAAGAAGCGCAGCGGCATGGCATCAGCATTATCTATCAGGAGTTTAATTTGTTGCCTGAGTTGAATGTCGCTGAAAATATCTTTTTAGGGCGAGAGCCCTTGAAGGCAAGGGGATATATCGACAACACAACGCTGTATAAAAACGCCGAAATAGTATTATCGCAGCTGCAGACGTCCATCGATTGTCGGATAAAAGTCAAATATTTGAGCGTTGCTCAGCAGCAGATGGTTGAAATTGCGAAAGCACTCGCTTTAAATGCGGACGTCATTATCATGGATGAACCTTCTGCCGTTGTTTCCGGGAAAGAATTGGAAACACTATTCTCAAATATTCGGTCGTTGAGAGACAATGGGAAAGCCATTATCTATATATCTCATCGAATAGACGAGATTTTTTTAATATCCGATCGTACTACGGTATTAAAGGATGGCAACCTGGTTGGAACGGTAAGGACTCGTGAGATTGACAAGCAGACGGTTATCAAAATGATGGTTGGACGCAGTTTTACCGATACCTATCCTTCAAAAGAAAGAGGTGAAAGGAAAGAAATACTCAATTTAAAGAATGTCAGCTACGGTACAATTCTAAAAGATATTTCTCTCACAGTATATACCGGAGAGATTCTAGGAATCGCGGGTCTTGTAGGCTCGGGACGTTCCCATCTTGCCAGAACTATCTTCGGGTTGACGTCGCTCGGTAGCGGTGAAATTAGATATTATGGGTCTCTGATAAGACGGAGGGATCCGAAAACCTCTATATCGCGAGGCATCGGTTTTATCACTGACGACAGGAAGGGTGAGGGGCTTGTTGAATGTTTGTCGGTGAAAAACAATTTGACGTTATCAATATTGAAAAAAATTAAAAAAAACTTGTTTCTCAATAATGATCTAGAGGAAAACGTCGCGAGTAAATGTATAGAGCAATACAATATTCAAACGCCAAGTATAAACCAAGAAATACAGTACTTGAGCGGGGGAAATCAGCAAAAAGTGGTTCTCGCCAAATGGATCAACACTAATCCAAAATTGATCATCATGGACGAACCGACGCGGGGGATTGATGTAGGCGCAAAAGTCGAAATTTATAATCTTATTCGCCAGCTGGCGAAGAAAGGAACGGCGATCATTATGATTTCGTCGGAACTTCACGAGATTATAGGAATGAGCAATCGTATCGTCGTTATGCATGAGGGAAAAATAACGGGAGAAATATCACCCGATGAAGCTACCGAAGAGCGTATTCTGACAATGGCAACGGGTCAATTAGTAAAAGAGAGCTAATAGGAGGATACTATTGAACCTGCGGCGATGGAAGGAACATCAGGCAATAATAATAGTATTTACGGTTTTAGTATGTTTAATTATCGGGTCTTCTCTCGCATCTGATGTATTTCGAACCTCAAGAAACATGAAAAACCTACTATTACAATCGGTAGCTCTAGGGATTGTGAGCATCGGTCAAACTTTCCCGATCATCTTGGCAGGAATCGATTTGTCCGTTGGCTCGGTTATCAATATGGTGATGTGTCTCACGGCGGGACTGCCTGGGGGACAAGGACACCTTTTGATTCCGGTTATAGTACTTGTCATAGCAATGGCTCTTTTCGTGGGCTTTATAAATGGGTATGTGGTAGCGAGGGCCGGCGTACATCCGTTGATTGTAACGCTCGGGATGACGTCCGTAGTTCAAGGCGCTTTGTTGCTCTATACAAAAATTCCTGTCGGTCCTGTTCCAGAAGCTTTTAATTTCTTTGCATGGGCGGATGTATGGTTCCTGCCCTTTCCATTTCTGCTTTTTTGCGCCATTGCTGCGTTGGGTATCTTTATACTCAGAAAAACCACCATCGGTAGGTACATCTATGCGACGGGAGGGAATGAAGAGATCGCGAGACTCTCGGGAATTCCAACCACACGCGTGAAAATCTTCACATATATGTTTTGCAGTTTCACCGCTGCCGTAACTGGACTTTTTTTAGCGAGCCGTTTGGGAAGCCCAGGTCCTCTCACGGCCGAAAATTACATGCTTGACTCCATCATTCCCGTTCTCATCGGAGGAACGGCACTGACAGGTGGAAAGGGAGGGATTGTCGGTACAATTGCGGGTGTTTTCATAATGACGATTTTAAGTAACGTTTTTAACCTAATAGGTGTCCAATCGTATTGGCAGTGGGTGATTTCGGGGATCATCCTTATCACAGCGGTGGCTTTCTTCTGGAAAGAAAAAGGTTAATAGGAGGTTCAAATGTCCAAGGAAGTGAAAATTGCTATCGTCGGTCTGCATTTTGGAAAGGAATTCATTCCAATTTACCAAAAGCACCCCAATGCCGAGGTGTATGCAATATGCCAGAGGACAAAAGATCAACTCGATAAAGTAGGAAACGAGTTCGGAATTAAAAACAGATATACCAGATTTGAGGATGTACTGCGCGATAAAGAGGTCGATGCAATTCATTTGGCTACGCCTATCGCTGATCACGCGAAAATGACGTTGGCATCACTGAACGCGGGGAAGCACACGACATGCGCAGTGCCCATGGCAACCACCAAAGATGAATGCTTCGAAATCATCAAAGCACGAAAAAAAGCGGACAAGGTATATTTGATGATTGAAACTCACGTGTATACCAGGGCGTTTCTCTATGCCAAAGAACTCGTTGAAACCGGACAATTAGGGAAAATTCAATTCATGCGCGGTACGCATACTCAGAACATGAGCCTCCCGGGATGGCCGAGTTACTGGTATGGATTCCCCCCTATGCTCTACGGTACCCACGCAATTGCACCCGCTCTTGCGCTTGCCAATGCCACTGTTGAATCTGTTGTGTGTTACGGTTCGGGTGAGATACGAAAAGAATACGCAAAACATTATGGAGCACCATTCGCGGCACAGACCGCTATTCTTAAGCTGAGAGATTCTGATATCGCGATGGAAGTCACGAGATGGTGCTTCGATACGATTAGACAGTGCAGAGAAAGCTTTGACGTGTACGGCACAAAGCTTTCCTTTGAGTGGGAGCAGATTGAACATGAAGGTTTCGCGGTATTCTCGAATTTCGAGGATGTTAAGAGAATACAACCCCCGGATTACGGGCATCGTCTTCCAAAAGAACTAGCGGCACTGACCGCTGGTGTTCATGATGAGAGCCAGGTTTCCTTCGTTCAAGGGGCAGGGCATGGTGGTTCGCATCCGCATATTGCCAATGAGTTCGTTCAGGCGATCATTGAAAGAAGAGACTCAACCTGTGATGCGGTGGCATCTGCGAATTGGACGTTGCCCGGGATATGTGCGAATGAATCTTCAATGAATGGCGGTAAAAAGGTTGAAGTGCCTTTGGCGAAATAGACTGGCCATCATATTATTCAATGAGGAGGTTTATACATGAAGATCGGTCCGATTCATCACATCGCCATCAACACTAAAGACATCAATGAATCGATCACTTTTTACGGTAAAATATTGGGTTTACGGCAAGGGGAGACAGTACCGCTTGAGGATTTTGCTTTGACTTATTTTGAACTACCCGGCGGGGGGAGCTTGGAATTATTCGATTACAAGGGAAAAAACCCAAAAGTCGATAGAAGGGAAGATGAAGTAGGACTCAGGCATTTTGCGCTGCTGGTAGATGGTGTAGCGCAACATGAGAGCGAATTGCGCAAAGCAGGAGTGACAATAACATTGCCCACCACCGAACTACCCTCATTGGGAATGAGAGTTATGCTATGTCTTGATCCAAATGGGGTAACTGTCGAATTATGTGAACACATTAAATAACAAGACATGTTCTCTGGTTATACAAAGCATGGAAGTCCTATAGATGCAATTACTTCGACGTGAGCATCATGATGATCGGAATGTGCGAAGTGGATTACATGAAAAGTGATCCGGAGGCTATCTTTCGCATGAGGACGACTGCTGCTTTAAAGGTGTCTGTGGTCATCGGTATAATCGAGTTCGAAAGCTTCTCGCACTGATACCCTGAACCGTACTCGTAGGGACGAGAAGACAGAGAGGTGGATTTCACCGAGTGACGGGGGAGAGTTCGATGTTTTCGAAGAGAAGGGGCTGAACCATCTCACGGGAATGTCGCTGATCGAGAAAGGTCTCGCGAAGCTAAGCGGCGATCCTTGAGAAGGGGCGGGAATATAAGGCGAAATAGATGAGTAAAAGAATTATCGCTTACGATCTTGGCACGTGGGGGAACAAGGCCTCCCTCTACGATGCGGATGAGGCATGCCTCACGAGCACCTTAATGCCTTACGAGACCTTCTACTCGAAAGCGGGCTGGCACGAGCAGAGGCCGTGCGACTGGTGGCGGGCGGTAGTTTTCTACGCAAATAGCATCGGGCTATACTTCAGGACCAAGGGATAAGCCCTTTCTTAAGTTCTATAATTCATAACATTAGCAGGAGGAGTTGAAATGCTTATAGGAGGCGTTCACCATACCTGTGTCATTGTCTCTGACATGGAAAGGTCTCTCAGGTTTTACAGAGATACATTAGGGATGCATGAGAAGATGAACGAAATGTATGATGCAGATCCGGTTATGATGGACCTCCCGGGCACAGAGCCAAAGCAGCATCTGGTAATGCTCTCTGCCGGAAATACTATAATCGAGCTAATCCAGTATATTGTACCTGAAGGCAAACCTTACGATCGAAGACCGTGCGATATAGCAAACATGCATATAGCCTTCCAGGTCAAAGATATAAAGAAGGCTTACAATGAGCTCAAGCAAAAAGGAATAAGATTCCACAGGGATCCCGATTTCATAGGTGAGGACGGCGGTGATCTCAACGGATTGGGATATGTATATTTCAGGGGCCCTGATAATGAGATTCTCGAGCTCGTCCAGGTTCCTGACGATCATCGGCCCTGACAGCCTGCGATTGTATGTTCAACTGCTTTTGCCGGGACCTTTAACGGCCGATGGTTCTGACAACCCAAGCTATTCATGACCGCCGTTCTTTAGAAATTACTTCAGTGCTCAAATTAAGAGGGTAAGATCATGAAGATAGGGATGTTCACTGCGAATTTTCTTGACATGGACATAGAATCGATCTTCAAGATGATGTCAAGTATGGGATACGAAATGGCAGAGCTACCTGCCTTTTACGGAAACAACCATCTCGATATCGAAGAGGTTCTCAAAGCGGATAATGCAAAAAAGTTTCGAAACCTGGTAAAAAAATACAACATCACCATATCTGCGCTGAGCAATCATCCTGAAGGGCAGCTGGTTCTTGGACCTCATACAAAGGATACCGACAGCCTCTACAAAGAAACACCCACAGAGAAGATCAAGTTCGGGATGGAGCGGATGAAGCTTACGGCTAAGGCAGCGTCCGCTCTAGAGGTTCCTGTTGTATGCGGATTTATCGGCTGCGAGCGGTTCTCGAGATGGTTCCCATGGCCCTATCCTCAGGGCTGGGATGAGATGGCCAAAGATTTTACCGAAAGATGGGGTGAAATCCTCGATGTATTCGAAACCGAAGGCGTGAAATTCGGGCATGAGCCTCATCCTAACGAGTATGTATATAACGTCGAAACTGCGGTTAAGAGTGTCGAGCTGCTGAAGGGCCACAAGTCATGGGGATTCAACCTCGACCCTGCCAACATAATATTCCAGGGAATAGACCCTGTGATTTTTGTTCAGGAGCTCGGTGAAAGGATATGGCATGTCCATGCAAAAGATGGAGAGATAGTTGAGCACAATGTGCGCCGATCGGGCCTTCAGCCGGCAGGCAGATGGGACCGTATCGACAGAGGGTTCAGGTTCAGGATTCCAGGATGGGGCTCGGTTCCATGGAAGAGGCTCATAACCGAGCTAGTTCTCGTGGGCTACGACAATGTTCTGAGCTACGAGCACGAAGATGTCGTGATGAGCCGTGAGGATGGAATGGAAAAAACAATCCAGTTTTTGAAGCCGCTTATCATAAAACGAAGATACGAGGGCCGCGGAGACAAGCTCTTCGAATGAATAGGAGTATTGGATGGCACCACAAGATCCGCTCTTCAGGGAGCTGAAAATAGGAAGCCGCACCGCGGTGAACCGCATTGCGCTCAATGCAATGGAGTGCAACGATGCTGATAAAAATGGCAACCCGAGTGAGCTCACATACAAGCGGTACAGAAAGGCCTTCACGGGCAATGCAGGTGTCATATTTATGGAAGCTATCAGTGTCATAGAGGAATCGAGAGGCCGACTGAACCAGCTTATTGGAATGCCGTCAAACCGGCCTGCTTTGGAATGTTTTATAAGGGAGATGAAGCAGGTAAATCCAAGGCCGCTCCTGTTTATACAGCTTACACACTCAGGAGAGCTCAGCGATCCGAAATTCTCTCGACGGGTCTGTGTCAAACCTCTCCCTGGTTTCGGAGGCGATCTTCTCTCAGAAGACGAGGTTGACAGGATCATAAACAAGTTTGTTCTTGCAGCGAAAGTAGCACATGACAGCGGGGCAGATGGGGTGGACTTCAAGCTCTGTCATGGGTATCTTGGCTCTCAATTCCTCCGTCCCTACAACGATCGCAAGTGGAAATATGGAGGATCGTGGCAGAACAGGGCAAGATTCGCCTATGAGACCTATGAGCGAATGAATAAAGAAATCAACGATCCGGACTTCATACTGGGATCGAAGATCTCCTTCTGGGAGGGATTCCCTGGTGGTTTCGGCACAGCAGGGCCTGATACTCCTGTACTTGATATTACAGAGCCCCTGGACCTGGTAAAGGGACTCGAAGAACGCGGCGCCAAATATACTCTTCAGTCTGCAGGGGCTCCATCGATCACCCTTGCCCTTACCCAGCCAGACCGGAATATACCAGACTACGCTTATCTGCACATGACTTTCCAAAAGGCGATCAAGGGTGTGGTGAAGCCAGGTACCGTGGTAATCGGCTCTGCATACTCTGTTTTCAGAAATGGGCAGAACAAATTTCTTGCGGTGAAGGAAGATGAGCGATCCCTTCTTTACTGGGCTAACAAGAACATACGTGACGGCGTCTGCGATATGATTGCCATAGGACACCAGTCTCTTGCAGACAGCCTCCTGCCCGTGAAACTCGAGGCTGGTAAGCCTGACGAAGTCGACTGGTGCACAGCGTGCGATAACTGCATTGAGTTTTTGATCCGCCAGCAGCCTGTGGGGTGCGCAACCTATGACAGAGAATACGCAAGAGCCCTGAAGGAGATAAGAAAAGATATGGGCAGGCTAAAAGAAAAGCACACATGAGCCAGAGGAGATCAAGGAATGGTTCTAACGCTTTTTGATTTCAGAAGCAGGATCGAGTACAGCCTTTGCCAGCAGTTTGCGAGCAATGAGGACGTAAAAACATTCTGCGAAAGAGCGAAAAAATCAAAGGTTGGTGTCGCATGTGTAAATCCTGTGAATGTAAAACTGGCCTGCGAACTTCTCAAGGGTGAAAATATAGAGCTCAGTTGCAATGTGGGTTTCCCCTTTGGTTCTCACTTCACAGAAATCAAGGTCATAGAAACAAAAAAGGGAGTGGAAGACGGGGCAACTCAAATAGATATGGTAATCAACGTAGGCGCGCTTCGCTCAAGAAAGGATAATGTAGTATATGACGATATAAAGGCAGTGGTGGAAGCCGCAGGCGGCAGAGTGGTAAAGACGATTATAGAAACATGGGTGCTTGATGACGAGGAGAAGAAGAGGGCATGCCTTATCGCTGAGAAGGGCGGGGCAGCCATTGTGAAGACAACGACTGGAGTGCAAACCCAGTATCTGAAACTCATCACAGAAAACCCTAAAGGGGCAGTGCTCGATGACATTGTTCTAATGAGAAGAGCACTCTCACCGGATGTGCTAATAAAGGCATCTGGAGGGATATACGATCTCGATTATGCATTCAAGCTTTTGAAGAACGGCGCAGATCAGCTCGGTGTAAGCAGGGGCGAAGAGCTAATTGATGAATTTGTTAAACGCTACGGCAATGAAGTTGATATATGATTCTGAGATACAGTTTCGATCTCTTTAACAAATTTTAAATAACTTAAATCCGATGAGAAAAAAGATAATTGCCTGCGATCTTGGAACAGGTGGTAATAAGGCTTCACTTTACGATGCTGATGGAACCTGCCTTGAGCGCACATTCGTTCCGTATGAAACCTTATATCCAGGAAAATGCTTACATGAACAGCGCCCCATGGACTGGTGGAGCTCGGTTGTCGAGAGCATTGAAAGACTGCTTGAGAATCACCGATCAGAGGCAAAGAGTGTTGAGTGCATAGTTTTTTCAGGGCACAGCCTGGGGGTTGTGCCTTTGGATAGAGATGGTAAGCTTTTGAGAGACATGACCCCTATATGGTCTGATACCCGTCCCGTAGAACAGGTAAAGCGCTTTTTTGATATAGCCGATTACACTGACTGGTATATGACAACAGGAAACGGCTTTCCTCCAGAGTGCTACTCTGTCTTCAAGATAATGTGGTATCGGGACAAAGAGCCTGATATGTTCAAAAGGATATACAGGATTGTTGGAACAAAGGACTTCATCAACTTTAGACTAACAGGAAAAATCCTTACAGACTATTCATATGCTTCAGGCAGCGGCGTGTACGATCTGAAAAAATGGGGTTATTCGCACCAGTATCTAGAAACCGCTGGAATCTCTCAGAAGCTCCTTCCCGAAATAGTTCCCTCAACTCACATCGTCGGAGAGCTTACAAGAGAATCAGCAGAAGTTCTTGGACTGGACGGAAAGGTCAAGGTTGTGTGCGGCGGAGTGGACAACTCATGCATGGCTCTTGGTGCGCGAAATATCTCCGAGGGAAGGGTTTACACCTCTCTTGGATCATCCTCATGGATCGCAGTATCGTCAAAATATCCAATACTCGATGCCTATACAAGACCTTTTGTTTTCGCCCACGTCATTCCCGGGATGTTTACATCAGCGGTGAGCATCTTTTCTGCAGGAAGCTCACTCAACTGGGTTAAGGAAAATCTTTGCAGGGATCTTGTTGAGAAAGCCGGTGTAAGCGGACATGATGTATACGATCTCATAAACGATTCTGCCTCACAATCTCCTGTGGGAGCGAATAAGCTTCTTTTCAACCCGAGCCTCGCAGGAGGCAGTTCCCAGGAGCCGAGCCCGCATATCAGAGGTGGTTTTACAGGAATCGACCTGGGGCACAAACAGAGCGATATTTTGCGTTCCTGTATGGAGGGAATAGCAATAAACCTAGGCCTTTCTCTGGATGTTCTGAAGAAATTATCAAGACTCAGCAATGAGATGCTGCTTGTAGGGGGAGGGTCAAAATCCAGGTTATGGAGACAGATATTTGCAGATGTTTATAATATGCCTATACTGAAGACAAATATAGGACAGGATGCAGGCTCTCTAGGGGCTTGCACCATCGGTGCTGTTGGAACCGGGTTCTGGCGAGATTTTGCGAGAATAGATGACATTCATGAGATACAGGAAATTACAAAACCTGTACAGGCTAACGTAAAAAAATACTCAAAGTTGCGCTCTGTGTTTGAGGAGTATCGAAAAGCGCAGGGAGTGGTAAGCAACATGTTACATGAAATCGATCTATATTAATTTATGGAGGTTTTTAAATGAAACAGAAAATGAAAGCTGCTGTGGTAGAGAAACCGAAGAAAATCGTCATCAAGGAAGTTCCTGTTCCTGAAATAACAGATGACGAGGTACTCATAAAGGTGAAATACACCGGTATATGCGGGACGGATTGGAGCATCTACACAGGAAAATATTCAGCTGACAGGCTACCGCTTATTCCGGGACACGAGTTTTCTGGCATCCTGGCAAAGGTCGGAAAGAACTCAAAGAACCTGAAAGAAGGCGATCCGGTTACTGCGGACATCAATATGAGCTGCGGACACTGCTTCTACTGCAGGCGCGGACAGAAACTCATGTGCCCTGAGTTCACCCAGCTGGGCATACATATAGATGGCAGCTACGCCGAGTATGTAAAGGCCCCCTGGGTACAGGTGCATAAGCTTCCTGAGACACTTGATTTCATAAAAGGTGCTTTCATAGAGCCGACATCGTGTGTCATACACTCTGCCAAAGCAATGCAGGTGGAGATCGGAAGCAGCGTGGCCATTATCGGAAGCGGCCTTGGATCGCTACACGCAGCAGTGGCGAGGCTCCGGGGAGCTGCGCCTGTTATTGTTATGGGTAGAAACGAGCGAAAGCTCAAGATCGCAGAGCAGCTCGGAGCTGATTACATAATTAATGTCAATAAAAAGAACCCTGTGGAAGCGGTTAAGGAGCTCACCGGTGGAAGGGGTGCAGACTATGTAATCGAGGCAGCGGGAACTGCTGCAACTTACGAGCAGGCCTTGGAGATGACAAGACCCGGCGGCAGAGTCGCAGCTTTCGGAATCACAGGTGTAGACGATATCTCAAGGTTAAAACCGTTTGATATCGTACTCGGCGAGAGGAGCATTGTGGGCTCCTGTGCCGGGGTGGGGAACGACTGGAAAGATGCGATAGTGCTTCTTCAATATAACAGAATCAGACCCGAGCCATTCTTCTCTATGGTAGTGCCGCTCGAAGAGCTGGAGAAAGCGCTCCATGAGCTCAGAACTGACAGGAATCTATTCAAGGTCTTTGTCTCGCCGGATATAACAAAGAGAGAAATGCTTTAGCGGATTATTCTGTACTTTCACGTTTTTTATTAGATCAATAGACCTCAATACATAAATATTGTTCTGCTTCAGAAGGAAACGGAGTTTCAGGTATGGTAGAATAAGGTGGAAATTACAGGAGGTTAGAGCATGACAAATCAAAGGAAGAAATATCCACCTGAGAGGAAAGTTGAGATTTTACGTGAGCACCTGAAAAACAAAATGTCCGTCTCCGAGGTATGCGAGA